>JAUNJR010000026.1 GCA_030533135.1 Coriobacteriales bacterium | reverse complement strand
TGGCTGGCAAGCATGCCACGGGCTACACCGGATACGGTGCAAAGCTCACGAGTGCGCAGTTTGTGGCTGACCAGATTGCCGTGTGGGATGGCAACGTCGTGACGTCTCAGGGTCCGTGCGCCCCCTACCCCTTCTCCTTCAAGTTCATGGAGGCCACGGGCATCAATCCGCAGCCCATCAAGGACCGCTTGCTCTACGATAAGGCCTGCGGTCGCTAACGCCAGCTTGGCACACCCTGTCACATTGGGGACAGTCCCCAATGTGACAATTGTCATGTTGGGGACAGTCCCCAATGTGACACCCAGCATCGTAAGGAGGAGCCATGGCATCGCAACACACAGAGGAGAGCGCACTCGTCCCATCACAGCGCATGCGCGTGGCTTACCTACTCACACTCGTAGGCGGTTATCTGGATGCCTACACGTATTTCGAGCGCGGCGGCGTCTTCGCCAACGCCCAGACAGGTAACATCGTCAAGCTCGGCATCGCGTGGGCTGAGGGTGCAAGCGACCGCTATCTCTCGTATCTGCTCCCCATTTGTGCCTTTGCGGCGGGACTCATGTGTGCGCTCGCCTTGAAGGAGTACCTCACCCGTCGTAAACTGCGCCTCATTCGCCGCTCGGTGCTCGTTGCCGAGATGGTCGGCCTTGCCATCGTTGGCCTTGTTCCCCTTGGCGACCAATACGACAAGCTGGCCAACTGCATCGTGAGCTTCGTTGCCGCCATGCAGTACGAGACGTTCACCACCTTCCGCGGCGAGGTCATCGTGACCACCATGTCAACCGGCAACCTGCGCAAGTTTGTGGACGCACTCTTCCTGGGCTTCCTTCACCAGGACATGGAGCGCATACTGCGCGCTTTGCTCTACCTCACCATCATTGTGACGTTTACCATGGGTGCCTTCTTGGGTACGCGTGTCTGCGGAGTGTTAGACCGCGCTGCCGTTTGGCCCGCCGTCGTGCTTCTGGGAATCGCCGCCGCTATTATCACCATCCTGCGCAAGAGAAACCTCTCTGCAGAGCGTTCGTAAGGCGCGACCAGGCAAGCGTCGCAGCACTATGGTCAACCTGTGCAGCAAGAGACCGTGGCCCAGGTAGTGCCGTATCATCTGATGACACCGTTGATGAACGGGCGTTGTACCAATCGATCGTGACACCCATACAGGTTGGAGGAACATCATGACCAAGGACGCACCCATTTCTGATGCCGAGATGTTCGAGCTGAGCGACGAGCAGCTTGAGGGCATTGCCGGCGGCGGCAAGGGCGGCAAGCGCGGTTGCTGCCCAGGATGTGGCAGCAAGAGCTTCACCGATCTTGGTGGCGGAAAGATCAGGTGCAACAGCTGCGGCTGGGAGGGCACGCGCGCTGAGATTGGTGCGTAGGCCTCCAGTAACCGCAAGGCAGTCAAATACACAAAAGGTACGTGCAGCTAAGCTTTCCTGCGGCTCTTATCAAGGGTCGCAGGAAAGCTCGTTTATGTGCACGTGTTTGCGCTCATTCGTGGAGGTCGCGATACGTTGCCCTGCGACGGACAATTACGCGATACCATGGAACCCATGAACCCACTAAACACATTTAAGGCCCACAAGCAGCAGACCCCTGAGGAGAAGCGCCGCGAGATGCTCGAACGTCCCGTGCAGCCGCTTATCCTCTCGCTTGCTGCGCCGTCAATCTTTGCCAATGTCGTCACCACCCTCTACAACCTGGCTGACACCTTCTTTGTAGGCCAAATGGGCGAGACGAGCGCCTCGGCTGCGGTCGGCGTGGCCTTCGTGACCTCAACGGTTATCCAAGCCGTGGCGTTTTTCTTTGCGCAGGGTACGGGCATTCCCATGAGCCGCAACCTTGGCTCAGGCGACACCGAGCGCGCAGCCATCTTCGTCAACACCGGAATTGCCGCCACGGTCACCATCGGCACCGTTATTTCGCTGGTAGGTCACCTGTTCCTTGACCAGCTCTGCCTGATTGGTGGCGCCACCGAGACCATCATGCCCTACGCTCGGGCCTACATCAGCGTCATCCTCTTTGGTGCACCGTTCATTGCCAGCGGCTTTCTCATGAACATGCAGCTGCGGTTCCAAGGCGAAGCCCTCTACTCCATGCTCTGCATGGTGGCAGGTGCTGTGCTGAACACCATCTTGACGCCCATCTTCATTTTCCCGCTGGGCCTGGGTATCGCTGGCAGCGCTCTTGCCACCGTGGTGAGCGAGGCCTTTAGCTTCTTCTTGCTCCTGTACGAGATGCACAGCATTGGCATCACGCCGCTCGGCCTACGCTACGTGCGCTTGCCAAACCTGAAGATGATCAAGGAGATTAACACCTGCGGTGTGCCCTCGTTCGCGCGACAGGTTATGCTCGGTGTGGCAACAAGCCTGCTTAACAACGCCGCCGCACCGTTTGGCGACGCCGCCATCGCCGGCATCGCCGTGGTCCAGCGCATCACCAGCGTGGGCAACTTCTTCCAGATTGGCATCGGACAGGGGTTCCAGCCCATCTGCGGCTATAACCTCGGCGCCAAACGCTACGACCGCATCCGTGAGGCATACTTCACGGCGATCAAGCTGGCGTTTGTTTCGGTCGCCGCTATCGGCGTGGTGACCTTCTTGTACGCTCCGCAACTCATTGGACTTTTCCGCGACGATCCCGCCGTCGTGGCCTTTGGCACCGTCACGTTGCGCCTGTGCAGCATCACCATGCCCTTCACCGGCGTAGCGATGGTCACCAACTTCCTGCTGCAGACCAGCGGAAAGATGTGGCGCGCCACCATCCTGGGCGCCTGCCGCCTCGGTCTTGTGCTGGGGCCGGTCGTGCTTATCCTTCCGCCGCTTCTGGGCATGTTGGGCGTGCAGATTGCGCAGCCCACGACTGACCTCATCACCACGCTCATCGCCCTCCCCATGGCCGTGAGCATCCTCTCCGAAATGCGCCGGCTCGAGGTAACCGCGTAAAGCAAGGACCGCAGCAACCAACCGAGCCTTCGATGTGGCAACCTTCCAACGCCACTGGTTTCCAGTCGTATTACGTGTTACTGCACGCTGTCGATATGTTCCTGAATCTGCCGCAGCAAAGCGGTATCGTTAGGTCATTGTCACCCACGCGAGAGGGAACACCATGGCAGAAGAGAAACAGGGAAAGCGCGTCAAGGTCACCAGCGGTGCCACCCATCAGACTGGCGTCAAGCGCGCTGCCGTCAAGCCCCACAAGCGCGTCACCGAGCCCAACACCAAGCAGCTCATTCTTGATTACATGAACGGCCTCAAACCAGGAAGCACGACACAGACCTATTGGGGCGAGGCAGTCGACAAGGCCGCCGATGCGCTACGCAAGATTTACGGCCTTGCAGCCAATGACGATCCGTATCTGGTACTTGACCTCACCGGCAAGGGCACGGCCCAATCCGGCATGACGCTGTCGACCTCCGGTATCCACATCTGCGACGGCCGCGGCGGATCGATGGCCATCACCTGGAAAGAGCTTGCCGGCCTCGCTATTGCCTTCCAGCGCAACATGCTCGTCATCGGGCAGACTGGCATCAACTCGCGCGACAGCCAAGTGCTCACGGGCTTACTGCAACACGTCCAGGCAAAGCTCGCCAAGTAGGTTCGGCACTCCCCTCTCAAAGGAGGCGTTCACATGACCACCTCTCAACTTGTACGACGGCTCCGGCTCTTTGCGGCCTTCGTAGTTTCCGCCCTTGCGCTGGCCGCGTGTGTCACCACCGTACCTGGCGGCTACGGCACCTCAAGCGGGCAGTCGCTTTCCGACCTCGTCAACAGCGGCCTCTCCATCCAGGCAGAGCGCGGTAGCGAGGTCCTCGACATCGTTCGCGCAAAGCCGGGAGGCACCAAGCCGTCCGGTATCAAGAAGGACACGTGGACTGTCTTTGTCTACATCTGTGGGTCCAACCTTGAGTCCCAAAGCGGTGCGGCAACCAAGGACCTCAATGAGATGCTCCGTGCCAAGAGCAACGACAACGTCAGGTTCGTCATTGAGACGGGCGGTGCAAGGGTTTGGCGCAACAACACCATGAACTCCAGGAAGCTGGGACGCTACGTCATCCAGAACGGCAGGATGACCGACGCTGGCTCGGTCGCCGCTGCCTCCATGGGCGACGCTCAGACCCTCACTGACTTCCTCACCTGGGGCATCAAGAATTACCCCGCAGACCACATGGGCCTCATTTTCTGGGACCACGGTGGTGGCTCCATTACGGGCATCTGCTTTGACGAGCGCAACAGCAACGACTCCCTATCACTGCGCGAGCTTGACGCGGCGCTTTCCACGACCTTCAAGTCCATGTGGGATAAGTTCGAGTTTGTCGGGTTTGACGCCTGCCTCATGAGCACGCTTGAGACCGCCAATGTCATAGCGTCCTACTCCGACTACATGATCGCATCGCAGGAGAGCGAGCCAGGTGACGGCTGGGAGTACACGACCTTCGTCAAGTACCTCTCGCAGAACCCTGCCTGCACCGGCGTTGACCTTGGCAAGACCATCTGCGACAGCTACCTTGCCTCACAAGCCTCCAACACCAAGGGCTTCGTGACCCTGGCTGTGGTCGACCTCTCCAAGATCGACCAGCTCATGCAGGATTTCTATCGCTTCTCGCAGGAGATGTACACCTCAGGCAACGACCAGAAGACGCTTGCAGCCATGTCTCGTGGCATTCAGAAGGTTTCGAACTACGGCTGCAACAACCGCCGTGAGGGCTTCACCAACATGGTTGACCTGGGCGGACTTGTCACGGCGTGCGCCGACATAGCCCCAAGCTCGGACGAGGTACTGGCAACGCTCCACGACGCCGTGCCCTACCAGATTCGCGGAATCTATCACGCAGATGCAACCGGCCTCTCTACGTACTACCCCCTGAACATCAACACCAAGCAGGAGTTGGCGACGTTCCAGACCGTTGCCGTCAATCCGTCGTACCTGTCGTATGTTGAGCGTCTTGCCTATGGCGCAACCTATAACGGCGGAAGCCAGTACCAGCAGTATTCTGGCGACTCCTTCTATGAGAACAACATCTGGAACTGGCTGCTTGGCAACACGACGCAGGAAGTTCAACAGGAAGCTGAGGACCACTGGGATTACGTGGACAACCATACGCAGGAGAGCGTCGAGCTAACCTTTGCATCGGCACCCCAGGTGGACAACGAGGGCACGTTCTGGTTCCAGTTTGACGAGGCAGGCATCAACAATGCCGCCGTGGTCAGCGGCATCGTCTATGAGATGTCCGAGGATGGGTCCGACATCATTGCCCTGGGTCAGACATACGACATCTACGGCGACTGGGAGACCGGACAGTTCTCTGACGGTTTTGATGGCTACTGGCTATCGCTTCCTGACGGACAGAACCTCAACCTGACCGTCAATAGCTCCACGGACGAGTACATCATCTACACCTCGCCCATCGAGCTCAACGGCACGGAATGCTTCCTTCGCCTGCGTCAGAGCTACGCCGACGGCAGCGTCGAGGTTGAGGGAGCCTGGCCTGGTGTCAGCGAAAACGGCGCCGTTGGTCGTAGCGGCATCAAGATCAAGCGTGGCGACGTGATCGTGCCGCTCTACAAGGCGTTCTCGACCGATGAGAGCGTGACGGCAAGCACCTACGAGGGTATCCCCTACACGATGACCTCCAACAAGCTGACAATCGACTACAGCTACCTCCCCGACGGCACCTACCTCTACGGCTTCTGGATTGAGGACGTCTACGGAGACTGCTACTACACCGACGTGGTTCAGTTCTTCATCGACGAGAAGGGAACCATCACGTTCTAGCTCTGATTTGCCAAAGAGATGATGGGGGCGGGTGCGATAACAGTCGCACCCGCCCCACTTTTGTATGCTTGACGTGTCGAACTACTTGACCAGCTGCCCGCCTATATAGGTCTCGCGAACCGTGAGGTCGGGTGCCAGCACGTTGAAGTCCGCATCGCGTCCAGGCATGATGTAGCCGCACATGTCCTCGATGAGCGACATCTTGGCAGGAACCTCGGTTGCCATGCGGATGGCCTGCTCAGCTGTCACGACATCCCACGCTACGACGTTGCGCACGGCTTGGTCCATCGTCAGTACCGACCCCGCAAGATTGCCCTCTTCCTTGAGGTGTGCCACGCCATCAGACAAGACAATGGCCAGCTCGCCAAGGACATACTCTCCCTCGGGCATGCCGCCGCAAGACAGGCAGTCCGTGATGAGCGCCACATGCTGCCAACCCTTGGCACGCACCAACGCCTTGACCGCACCCGGCGCGACGTGCTTGCCATCACAGATGAGCTCGGAGTACGTATCGGGAGTATCCATGGCGCAGCCCACGAGACCTGGATTGCGGTGATGCAGCGGGCTCATGGCGTTATAGGTGTGCACAAATGAGTTGGCTCCGACGGCCACAGCATCAAGGCCCTGCTCATACGTGGCGTTAGAGTGCCCCAACGCGCACGCAACACCCAGCTCACCGGCACGTGAGATGTACTCGAGGCTCCCGTCGCGCTCCGGAGCAAGGGCGCTGCGGACCACGAGCCCCTGTGCCGCCTCCTGCCACAGGCGTAGCGCATCAATCGAGGGGTCTACCATATAGATCTTGTTCTGGGCACCCTTGTACTTCTCGGCGAAGAATGGCCCCTCTAGGAAGATGCCCTGGATGCGCGCGCCACAGAAATCCTGTTCGCGCATCTCGTCGGCCTCGAGGACCGATGCGCAGGCGTCGCGGGTCTGCTCGAGCGAGGCAGTCAAGGTCGTCGGCGTCCACGACGTCGTACCATGACGAGCCAGCTCCAGCGATGAGCGATTCAAGCCAGTAGGGTCGCAGAACATGACGTCGACCCCAAAGAAGCCGTGAATGTGCGTATCCACGTAGCCAGGGGCGACCCAGCTGCCCGTGCGGTCAACGACCTCCGCACCTTCTGGTGCCTCAGTCACAAACGCACCAAAACGCCCCTCGATGATCGGAAGATATCCCTGACCTGCAACGCGTCCTGGGAGCACGAAGCGATCAGCTTTGACATAAAACGTACTCATGACTACTCCTTTTCATGCTACCTGAGGCTAGTGCCATTGTGCTCCAAGTTGTCCTAAGTGACGCCGCTCAAACGTCCTAGACCCCCCAAACGCATGCATCCATTACGGTTATCGGACCATTTGGACACTCCGCCAACACGTGCGACTCCTGACTAGCATTTGATGGTATCGTGAACCAAGTTTGTCCCTCAAAAACAAAGGAGGAGCCCTTACATGAGCAGCTACATCAACGCCCAGCATGTCTTCCTGGACAACCCCGCCACCACCGTTGACGAGGTCTTCGCATTCCTGTCCGACAAGGCAGTCGAGCTCGGCATCTCTGATGACCGCGACGCCGTCCTCGAGGCCTTCAAGGCTCGCGAGGCTCTGGGCAGCACCGGCATGACCGGTGGCTTCGCCATCCCGCACGCCAAGACCAACGCCGTCAAGGGCGCCGCCCTCGCCGCCGTTAAGTTCACCAACGCCATCGACTGGAAGTCCATGGACGGCGAGCCCATCAAGGCTGCTGTCGCCCTGTTTGCTCCCGCCAGCGACCCCACCACGTACCTGAGCCTGCTCTCCAAGGTCGCCGTTCTCCTTCACGAGGAGAGCTTCCGCACCGCCGTCTTCGCTACCAATGATCCCGCCGTCATCGCCACCCTCGTCGAGGCTGGTCTCGACTAAGCTTAAAGACTAGTCAAAGTCACAAGCCCCCGATACCGCAAGGTATCGGGGGCTTTTTTGGCTCACCCCCAACGACCCCGAATTGCCGATGAAACACTAGGTTCCATCGGCAACCATACTTGTGGCTATCGCGAAGCGACCCACAAAAGGCGAGGGACCCACCAGGGTCCCTCGCTCCAATCTCAACCATCACTGAGGTCGGCAGGCGCTGACCGGCCCGAGTGGCCCCTCCCGCGACTCACGAGCGCAGCGAGTGAGCGAGGCGCAGCCGAGCGGGGAGCGGGGAGAGGCCACACGGGCCGCCCCCGTCAGCAATTACCGCTCCGACAACGCCTGGAAGGCGCAGCCATACATAGCAGCATCGTTGCCCAAGCTTGCCGGCAGAATGCGGGTGCTTGCGCTCGGTGCCAAGCAGTAGCTGCGATAGGCAGTGCGCAGATCTTCACTGTACAGGTTGAAGCCGCCGCCAACGCCGCCGCCAATCAGGTACACCTGCGGGTCGACGACCAAGGAAATCTGTGCAAGGGCATAGCCAAGATAGTCGACCATCTTGTTGATGGCCTTCTTGGCGGCCTTGTCACCTGCGCGATGCGCGTTGAAGATGGAGAGCGTGTCGGTGGGACCATCAAGATGCACCGGCTCGGTACCAAGCTCCTCGCAGATGGCCAGGTAGCTGTTCACGATGCCCTTGGCGGAAGCATACTGCTCGAGGCAGCCCTTGCGGCCACAGCCGCAAGCATCGGTCTCGTCGCGGTTCACGGTGATGTGGCCAATCTCGCCGCCAGCACCAAAGGCGCCAGAGATAAGCTTGCCGTTGGCAACCACGCCGCCGCCGACGCCCGTACCAATGGCAACGAGCACGAAGCTGTTGGCACCCTTGGCCGTACCCTGCCACAGCTCGCCAAGAGCCGCTGCGTTGGCGTCGTTAACAAACGCGAGGTTTGCACGCGGGAAGGAACGCAGAATAGCAGCCTTCAGGCCATCAGGATCGAGCTCGATGTTGGCCAGCATGCCGACCTTGCCGTCATCATCAACGGGACCAGGCACGTCAAGACCTATGGCAATGACGTCTTCAGGCGAGGCACCGTTGTCGGCAAGCAGGCGCTTCAGACCGGTGGTAACGACGGCAAACGCAGCCTCGCTGACAATCTCGCCCGTCGGAATCTTGGTAACGGCCTCAAGCACGCCTTCCGTGGAGAACAGGCCAACCTTGATGCTGGTTCCACCGATGTCAATACCCAGAACACGATCCATGTGACTCCCCTTTCGACATGGCGCCAATACGCCAAATACAACCTTGTCCAAGTATCGCTCAAAACAAGAGTAAGTTGATGGAGCAAGTCATAATCGAGCAGATAAGTGTCGTATCTGGTCAAGCTGAGCTACACTCATCTTGTCAAGAAAATGCACCCGGACTGCGGAGGTATCCATGACAGACACCAGCACCAACATGAACCAAACTACGGAGAAACAACACCTTCGAATTCCGGGCACGCCTGACATGGCTTCGCCCGCAGCCATCGACAACCCCAAAGCGGACCTTGCTGCCCTTGACATGCTCGAGCGCCACCTGTTCGCGCATCGCTATGCCACGAGCGGCATCACCACGTACAACGCCACCATCGATCCTCCGAAGGCTGCCGCTGACAGCGGTGAGGCTATGGCCATTCTTGAGCAGGAGGATCACGAGCTCCTGTGCTCGGAGGCAACAGGCGCCCTCCTCTCCCGCCTTGCAAGCCACTCAGAGCTTTTGACGGAAACCCAGAAGGCCCAAGTGAGGATTCTGCAGCGCGACCGCGACGCGCTGGTCAACGTACCCGCCGAGGAGGAGGCAGCCTTCACGCGTCTCATCACGGAGGCCTACGACGTCTGGCGCCGCGCAAAGACCTCAAATAACTGGGGCATGTTTGCGCCGTACCTTGACCGCATCGTGGCTTCCATGAAGACCATTGCCACCTTCAAGGACCCCGATAAGGACCCATACGACGTCTGGCTTGACGAACACGAACATGGCATGAGCCGTGCGTTCTACGACACGTTCTTCTCGCAGGTGAAAGACGTCGTGGTGCCACTGCTTGCTGACGTCATAGCCTCCGGAAAGCAGCCTTCACGACGCATGTTCCAAGGCAAATTTGACGCTCAGCGCCAGTGGGCGCTCTCTCAGGACCTCATGAAGCTCGAGGGCTTGGATATGGACGCCATGCTGCTCCTGAAGACCGAGCACCCTTTCAGCAATGCCTTGACTACCAACTATGGCTTCATCGCAACCCACATCCACGAGGACGACGTGCTCTCCAACGTGTATTCCATGCTGCATGAAGGTGGCCACGCGCTCTACGAGCTCAACGTGAACCCCGCGTACAACTACATCTCGCTCAAGGGCGGCACGTCCATGGGCATGCACGAGGGACAGTCGCGCTTTTTCGAGAACTATGTCGGTCGCTCCGAGGAGTACGCTCCCACGCTATACCGCGCGCTCAAGAAGCACTTCCCCGGCCAGATGAACCGTGCCACGGCACGCCAGCTCTATCTGGCAGCCAACCGCGCCGAGCCGGGCCTCATCCGAACCGAGGCGGACGAGCTGACCTATCCCCTGCACATCATCATTCGCTACGAGATCGAGCAGCTTCTCATGTCCGGTGAGGCTACAGCTGCAGACGTGCCGAAGCTCTGGGCCGAGAAGTACCAGTCCTACCTTGGCGTCCGGGTGCCTGACGACGCCCACGGCGCGCTGCAGGACGTGCACTGGAGCCAGGGCAGCATCGGCTACTTCCCCACCTACGCGCTGGGCAGTGCCTTTGGCGCACAGCTGCGTGCGGCCATGATTGCTCAGGGTGTCGAATTCTCGCGGCATCTGTCTGAAGGCAACTTGGCACCCATCAGGGATTGGCTGCGCACCAACGTGTGGTGGTTCGGGCGCTCAAAAGACGCAGATCAGATCATCAAGGATGCGACTGGCGAAGCGTTCTCGGCGCACTTCTTCACTGATTACCTAGTCGAGAAGTACACGTCGATTTACGGACTGTAACGGCTATTGAGGCTCCTTGGGAGTTCGTGTTACGCTCCGCGCTCGGCTTCGCCTCGCTCGCTCGCTACGCTCGCGAGTCGCTAAACACGAACTCCCAAGGAGCCCACTGTAGGGTTATATCGGTATTTCGGGCCCTCACTATAGACAGAGAAAATATGGCGCGCTCCGCTTTCGCGGAGCGCCTTTTGTGGGAGGTCGTGGTTGGAGGACCTCCGCCGCTTTCGCGGGGCGGCTTTTGTGGGTGTCGTGGTTGAAAGGTTGGATGTATGCGTGCTTTGGTTCAGCGGGTTTCTTCGGCATCCGTTGTTGTTGAGGGGGAGGTTGTCGGCCGCTGTGGGCTGGGGTTCCTGGTTCTTTTAGGTGTTGGACCTGAGGACTCTGAGGAGCAGGCGGCCAAGCTGTGGAACAAGATCCGCGCGCTCAGGGTGTTTGAGGATGACGCTGGAAAGATGAATCGGTCACTGCTTGACGTGCAGGGTGAAGTGCTGGTCATCTCTCAGTTCACACTCTTTGCGGACTGCCGCAGGGGCAACCGCCCATCGTTTGTGAAGGCTGCTGGCCCTGAGCTTGGGTCGCATCTGTATGACTACTTCTGCGACCTCGCAGCCGCCGATGTTCCCTGCGGACGTGGCGTTTTTGGTGCCCACATGCAGGTCAGCCTTGTCAATGACGGTCCCGTGACCATCTGGCTTGACACGGACGAGCTCACGCGCCCCAAACGCGGCTAGGCTCCCATCAATGCTTCCTTGCCGCACTGTTTCGGAATGAGATTTACCCTTCACTTATCCGACGCGTGTGCTAGGGTGTTAGGGCATCGTGTCACTGTTCAACAATGGAAGGAGTCCGACATGAGCAAGTATATGGACGAGTTCAAGGAGTTTATTGCCAAGGGCAACGTCATGGACATGGCAGTCGGCGTTATCATCGGCGGCGCTTTCACCTCTATCGTCACCTCGCTGACCGATGACGTCATCAATCCGCTGATCACCACCCTGACGGGCGGCGGCACCGACATGGCTGGCTCCCTCGTCGTCGCTGGCATGGACTTTGGTGCGTTCCTGAGCGCCGTCATCAATTTCCTGATCGTTGCCTTCATCGTCTTCAACCTGGTCAAGGCCGTCAACGCCTTCCAGAAGACCATCATCCCGGCTGCACCTGCAGAGGAGCCTGCACCCGCTCCCACGTGCCCGCATTGCCTCGAGGAGGTCAAGGAAGGCGCAACTCGTTGCCCGCACTGCGGTGGCGAGATCCCCGGTGGCGCCAAGGTTGCTTAACGCGCTGTCATAGTGAATGTCGAGGGGCGGTCCCAAGGGGCCGCCCCTTTTCATTTCCCGCTTGAGCTGTGCAAAGTTCTTGCTATCTCTTAAAATGTGTTCATCGATCACCACAGCCACGGAGTCACCATGCCTGCCATTATCACGCATCACCTCTTTGGTGAGGACGCAGCCACGCGCCTGCCGGAAGGAACCATCGACGGTCAAGAGGAACTGCTGGCATTCCTGCTGGGCAACCAGGGGCCCGATCCGCTGTGGGCTCGTACGCTTGCCAAGCGCACGGAGGTCGACGCGTGCCACCGTCTTGCCACAGCCATGCACGGCGAACACATCGTCGAGGCCCTCATGCGGTTCCGTAGCGCGGTGAGCCATCTTCCCGAAGACGACAAGCGTGTAGGACGCGCCTTCGCGCTGGGACTGCTCGCCCACTATGTCCTAGACCGGTCTACACACCCCTTCGTGTTTGCGCAGCAGCAAGCGCTCTGCGAGGCTGACCCGACGCTTAAGGAATCGCTGGACAATGTACACGCCATCATCGAGAGCGACCTCGATTCCTGGATGCTGTGGAGCCAGCGCGGCCTCACGGTAGCCGATGCACCAACAACGGCAAACCTTGCCCACACTGACCGCGTAGTGCGGGTGGCAGGTGCGCTCTTCTCGCAGGTGGCATGGCAAGTCTTTGGCATCGCGATGGGTGCCGATGCGTACGAGGGCTCCATCAACGACTACCAGTTCGTCTATGCGCTCATTGACCCGGCCCCGTCCCTGCGCACCTCGCTGATCGCTCGTCTGAAGGGCGTCACGGACGAGGCAGAACACCTACTGTCGCTTGCCCATCGCATCGTGACTGACGACGACTGCCCAGCGGCGAACCTCGACTGCCACCCATGGACGAACCCCAGCACTGGTGAGGTGCGTGACGTCAGCTTTGGCGACCTCTACTTTGAGGCGCTGGATGCATGGCCGAGCTTCGCCGAGGCCTATACCGAGGGTGATGAAACCAAGCTAGCCGACCTTATCGCAGACGTGAACTATGAGGGAGTACCCCTGTCGTAAGTCCGGGCTCGTAAGAACAAGAACGGGGCTGTCGTCTTTCCTGGACAACAGCCCCGTTTTGTATCCCTCGATATCTTTGTGAGGAGCGTTACAGCTGCTCAGAAGCCTGTTCCTGGCGCGAGATGGAGATCTCCAGGTTACCGTTACGGCAGCGCAGGTCATCAATGAACGCGCGCTCGGCAGAAGGGTCAACCATACCGATGTCGTAGGTCAGACGATAGAGACTGCCCATGTTTGCCGTCTTGACGGAGACCAGGCTGTGGTAGGTAGTGTAACGGGCCAGCAGATCGTCAAAAAGCGTGGTGTAGTCAAGGTCCTCGGGCACCGTGATGCGCAGCGTACGATCAGTGGCCTCGCTACCCGCACCAAAGCCAATAAGCTGGTACACCAGAAAGCCCGCGCTCAAAATGGCGGTCGTCAGCACGGCAAAGCCAACGTAACCCACGCCACACACCAGGCCGACAACCATTGCCATGAAGATAAAGCCGATGTCACGGGCCGAACCGGGAACGCTACGAAAACGCACGAGGCTGAACGCACCGGCAACGGCGACGCCAGTTCCCACGTTGCCGTTCACGACGGCAATGACGACGCACACGATGGCAGGAAGCATTGCCAGCGTCATGACAAAGCCCTTGTTGTGGCGATTCCGGAAGCAGTAGACCAGGGCCAGTACCAGGCCAAGGGCCAGTGCGACAGCGATGCTCGTGACGAAGGGCATGAACGTCAAAGCGGTGCTTGTGGTAGTCGTAGCGTTGGTGGCGGAAAACAGTGAGTCAAACATGTTAATCGTCCCTTCCAAGACGTTTGTGGCAGTTTCAGGTTGTAAATCGACGGGGCTGGTGATCGGTTACGCAACGGCAGTGCTGAGGCGCTCATGGGTACGTCGGAGCAGCTTAGGCTGCGTCCAAGGTGTCGGCGCGGGCGCAACCCTCAGGTGGCGCGCTGTCTCTCGCCTGCCCAGCCCTTGGGTAACCATCTGCTGGTAGGCGGTGCCGTACTTTGAGAAGCTTGTCTTGTAGATGTGCTCCTTGGAGAGGAACCTCACCAGCCAAAGCGGCATGGCGCCGGCACACTTGACCTCGAGCAGGACCTTACCGTCGGGCAGGATCTGTGTGCCCTCATCACCCATGCTGAGGTCCATGTCCTGCGTCCGGTAACGGACACGGCGGTCAAAGGTCATGCGGAACTCATGGTCGTCATTGGCGTAGAAGGCCTCGCGGTCGTAGGCGATATAGGCAGCAGGAACGAGGCCGCCGTAGCGCTTGATGGAGAAGTCCAGCTCGCGCTCGATCTGGTTCTGTGGGTCTCCTTCGCCATGCAGAAACTGAGCTGCGCGGACGGAATCCATCGTGGCGCGGCGCTTATACACCACACCCTCGCTCTTCTTCTTGAGCTCGAGAAAGACGGGCTTGCCAGGTTTGAGCTTTCCATACGTACGGATGCGTACCTTCTCTTTATAGATCGGCTTGTCCAGCGAACGACGAATGAGGAGGTTGGTTGGCGTGTCGTAGTAAACATTGCAAACCGTAGAAGGGCCCCACTCGTCAGGGGTCATGTACGGCTCCATAGCCTGCATGAGGCGGGCACACTGGTCCTCAGTAAGCTGGTATTTGATCTCGTAGCGCTTGAACGTAAGCTGCATCATCGTATGTCCCTCCTTTTGCTGGGACATACGATACGAGGTGGACCTTAAAGAACCTTAAAAAGGCGCCGCCCGCCACAATTGCCCGACGTCGCTGAGCCGAACCTGAAAAGGCTTGTAAACGGGAAGGCCCCGAACCAAGTGGCTCGGGGACCTTCCGATTCATCAGGTATTGTCAGGATTGATTTACGCCTCTGGGAGCGCACCGGTTTCAAGAATCTGCAGCAGCGCGGCCTCGTCGAGCACAGTGACGCCAAGCTGCTGAGCCTTGGTGAGCTTTGAGCCCGCCGCAGAGCCAGCCACCACGTAGCTGGTCTTCTTCGAGACGGAACCCGACACCTTGGCTCCCAGTTCCTTAAGCGCAGTCCCAGCCGCGGTGCGCGTGAGCGACTCAAGCGTTCCGGTCAGCACGAAGGTGAGGCCCGCAAGCGACTGTGGGCGCACGGACTCGACTACGTCCTCAGTCAGCTTGACACCCGCCTTGCGCAGACGATCAACCACGACCATGTTTCGCGGCACCGAGAAGAACTCGCGCACAGCCTCCGCAATCTTGGGTCCGATGCCCTCAACGGCGGCAATGTCGTCCTCGCTTGCGTATCCCAGCGCTTCCATGCTGCCAAAGCGCTTTGCCAGCGATGCCGCGACGCTCGCTCCGACGTGGCGGATACCCAAGCCAAAGAGGACCTTGGCCAAGCCGCGGCCCTTGCTCTCGTTGACCTGCGCCATAATCTTTTTTGCGATGGTCTTGCCGACCACGATCTTCTCGCCCGCCACGCTCATGCGGCCAGTCCAGAGCTCAGCCAGCGCTTCTTCGGTCAGGCGATCATAAAAGTCCGCGACGTCCGTAAGCACGCCCTGCTCAACCATACGATTGACCAGCTCGTCTCCCAAGCCGTCGATGTCCATGGCCCCACGGCTGCCCCAGTGGATGAGACGCTCGGACGCCTGCGCGGGGCAGTCGATTGAGACACAGCGGTAAGCAACCTCGCCCTCCTCGCGCACCACGGGGCTTCCGCAGCTGGGGCATTCAGTCGGCATGTCCCAAAGCGGCCGCGCCTCGTGCGCCGGCCCTTCGTCACCCTCGGTCACGGGACCCACGACCTCGGGAATCACGTCACCAGCCTTGTGCACGACGATGGTGTCACCCACGCGCACGTCCTTACGGCGAATCTCGTCAATGTTGTGCAACGTGGCGCGCGCGATGGTCGAGCCCGCTACCACAACCGGATCAAATTCTGCCACTGGCGTGAGGACGCCCGTGCGACCCACCTGAATGCGAATCTCACGCAGGACCGTGCGCTTCTCCTCCGGCGGGAACTTGTAGGCGATGGCCCAACGAGGCGCACGCGCCGTAAAGCCAAGCGCCGCCTGGCTGGCGAAGGAGTCAACCTTCACGACCACGCCGTCGATGTCGTAGTCAAGGTCATCGCGATGAGCGAGCGCCTGTTCGCAGAACTCGTGCACCTCCGCGGCTGAACGGCAGCGCTTGGCATTGGGGTTGACGGAGAAGCCGCAGTCGCGCAGCCACTGTAGAAACTCGGCCTGGCTGGTCACGTCGACCGGTGTGACGTCCGCGATGGCATAGATGAAGGTCTCGAGGTCACGATGGGCCGTAATCTTGGGATCCTTCTGACGCAGGCTTCCCGCAGCGGCGTTACGCGGGTTGGCAAACGGCTGCTGGCCGGCAGCGTCCGCCGCCTCGTTCAGACGCACGAAGCTCCGTTTGGGCATGTATACCTCGCCGCGGACTTCAAGAGAGAGGCCCTCTCCCCCGTTTTGTACGCGTGCGAGTCCCGCCGGCGCAAGCGCTGCGGGCACGTCCTTTACCGTGAGCACGTTGGCCGTCACGTTCTCGCCCGTCGTGCCGTCGCCACGCGTTGCCGCGCGTACAAACTGCGCATCGCGATAGGTCAGCGCCACACCAAGGCCGTCAATCTTGAGCTCACACGTATAAGCAACCGGATTGGCCTCGCTCGCCCCGAGCGCCTCGTCCGTACGGGCCAGCCACTCGTCCAGCTCGTCGAGGTTCATGGCGTCATCCATGGAGTACATGCGCATGGCGTGCGTCACGGGCTCAAACTGCTCGGACACGTAGCCGCCCACACGCTGGGTGTAGCTCTCGGGCGTGACGAGCTCGGGATGAGCGGCCTCAAGTGCTAAGAGCTCCTGCAGGTGGCGGTCAAACTCGGCGTCCGTCATCTCCGGCGCGTCGAGCGCATAGTAGCGATACGCCGCATGATTGAGGATGCGATTGAGCTCAGCAGCCCGCTGAGCTGGGGTTTGTTTGGGCTTGCTCGCTTTCGGCGCTGCCTGCACAGGCTCCTGCGCCTCACCAAAAAGATCACCAAAGAGCGAAGTCTGTTGTCCCACCTGAACGTCTGCCATGAGCGTCTCCCATCACGTTGCTTGCATGGAAACTTTACCGCATTGAGCTTGGTGTGAGGCGAACTCTCATGAAATGGTGCCGTGCCAGTCGATTAACATACACTCGATTTGAATCAAAACGCACAGCAATCAATCTACCAGCAGTTCTGTAAATCAGCCATGCCGAAGATGAAATCCAATGTATGTTATTTTAGCCGTCATCGCTAAAACGTAACGGTCTCCCACGTGCTCTTATCCCGCAACAACGCATTGAGCGCCTCGAGCTTGCACTTGCGCCGCGCCTTCCTGCGCGCAATACGCTGGCGAGCTTGGATACCAAGCGCGCCTGGCATCGCTGACCACAGCAAGTCCTGCCGCACCTTCGCAAGGTCTCGCACGCGCATGGCCGCACGTTGCATACGCACATCCATACCACCGCCGCGCTCCATGGCGTCCAGCACCAAGCTCATAACCCGATCTAAGCCGCCTTCTTCGGCCAAATCCTCCTTGGTAACCGAGAAAACGAGATACCCCGAAGCAATCAGCTCGCGGTCGCGGCGACGATCGTCAACGTACTTGCCGCGCACCTCCCCCAGAGCGAAACTCAACTGCTGCTCAGAGGCCCTCTCCTCCGCGTACGAGTTGAGCCTCTGCGCTGCAACCACAACCTTCCCAAGGTCGAGATGGTCTTCTCCGTCATAGTTAAGGCCCGTTGTTCCGTCCGCAAACAGCAGGTCCGGAACACGAGTCTCACGCGACGCATGGTCCGAGACGGACACGCGCTTATTGAGAACAACTGGCGACAACCCGTAGCCACCATGACTGACCGGCAGCGCTGCCATCACAGCAACGAGCGTCTCCATGGGTGACCAGGCGTTGTCCATCACGTAGCCAAGGGCTTCCTCGGCACGGGCCAGTCCACGCACGAATTTGCATGACCTGACGAAGCTACGAAGCTTCTCTACGGAGGTTACGGGGTCAATCCAATAGACCACATCGCCATCGTGGGGATCGAGAGGGTCACGGCCAAAGCTGCCACAGAGCTCACACCCCAAAAGTACGAGATTGATGAGCGGCATCGCTTGGGCCATCTCTACAAAAAGGAGCTCGGGGCTGGAAACCTGAATCCCCTCACCCAGTGAGACAAACGCCTCTTGAAGCATTGGCTGACTATAAACCTTGCAGGTGACACCCTTCATTTGGATGCGTTGACGCTGGTCAGGAACCGCCACGTCAAGCGGACGATCCAAAGGGAGGTGCCATTGGCCAATCCTCAGGTTATCAAGAAGGCCTGGCGTGAACCGCTTCCGTCCCGGACCAGGGTCAGGGGGGAGAAGGGTCGTGCGCTCATGAGGTATTCCTCGCCTGCTCACACGCCCTTGGCGGGCTGCCCTGAGCACCCGGAGCGCAGTAACCCCACAAAGCGCAAGCTGCACGACCCTCTCCCCTCTCCGCATGTTGTCAGTAGATACCCAACTTGCGCTTCGGGAAGACAGTAGTCGAAATAACATACATTGGATTTCATCTACGAATGAGCGCTTCTGTAAATGCGCAGGTAAATAGCTTGTCTTAATCGACGAGGAAAATCCAATGTATGTTATTTCGCTCTTGTGAGCAGAGCTACGCGACGGCAGCCTTGTAACCGGCGTCCTCGACGGCCTTGACGAGCTT
>JAUNJR010000101.1 GCA_030533135.1 Coriobacteriales bacterium | reverse complement strand
GTCTGGCAGCACGTCGGGCCATCGTTCATGCGTGCTCGGGCCGCAGCTGGCTCGCCCGCTGGTGAAGTGCCACGCACAAGATTGAGCCTCAATGGGATGTGCCGCCACGATGCTTCACGGCGGAGCATTGGGGGCAAGTCCGTATCAATACCTGCCTGACCTGGTCCTCTGCAGCTTTCACACGAAGGCTTGTGCACGGTTGGGACATACTGTGGAAGGGTGGGTATGTAGAGAGGTGAGCAGAGACTTCGCCATCTCGTGCGATTGCCGCCCACAAGGCTATTGAGAACGATCGCTGCACGCAGGTACCCATGCGTCGCATAATGTAGGAGTTGGGATGGCTCACAAGGGTTGGAAAGGCAAGCACTTCTCTAGCGATGCGGAACGCTTCGTTGGCTTCAAGCGGTTGGGGTTCCAAGCCTTGCCAGAGCTCTGGACGTTTCAGGGTGTGGCAGGTGCCGTACTTGCCATCGTTTTGGGCATCTCAAACAGGATCACCGATACGCTCGTCGATTCGCTTGGCGTGGCAATTACGTCTGCAAATTGGATGCAATGCCTCTGCACGTGGCAGGGAGTACTGATAGTAACCCTTTGGATTGTGGTGCTTCCAACCCTTGTGGCTATCGAGCTTCTTGCCGAAATCTCACTGTGCAACGACCTTCTCTATGGCGGGCCTGGACGGATCATTGCAGCTTTTAAGCAGGGGTTGCTCTCGCTCAAACGGTTCCTTACTCCACGCGGAATCTGGACCATTCTCTACGTTCTTGTGGCGGCACCACTTTGCGGCGTTGGCTTTTCGGTCAGTGTTACCGACAACTTGTATATTCCCAATTTCATCAGGGAAGCCATTTTCTCCATACCGCTCTATCGCACTGCCTATATTGCATTGATTGCCGCGCTCATTGTGGTGGGAGCTTTGCATGCCTTTGTGATATATGCGGTGGTCATAGATAAGGTAACCCCATCTGAGGCGCGCACTTGGTCTGGCAAGATGATGCGGGAACACGGTTTCAAAATCCTCGGTTCCATGGTGCTCCCTCTTTTGTTTTGGCTGTTCCTATCTGTGACGGTGTTCATACTCTTTGTGGGCGTACCCACGGCTGCACTTGAGGCGATGTGGCCAAGGGTCTCTGGCGTAGAACTGTGCGCATTAGATCTGTTGGGCGAAGCGGATCTCACGAGTGCTCAAGCTGAACTGTTGGCTTATCGCATCTCTGCGGCTTTTACTGCGGTGTGTGGTTCAGCGATCAATGGTCTCATGGTGCTGCTCAGCGGTTCGTACCTTATGCTGCGCTTTACACGCTGCTATGACGAACTGGTGCATGGCAAGCGGGAGCTTTGGCCGGCTCGGCCGCGACGTCATGCGTACCTGAGGAAAATCGGATATATGTTTATATGCACCATCTTCATGGTGGTGGCTTCTGTTGGCATTGGCGTCTTCTATGACGAGCTGCTTATTTGGGATCCCGTAGGCATTGTGGGGCATCGGGCTGCTGGCACCTTAGCGCCTGAAAACTCGCTCGAAGGGCTTGAGGTGGCAATCGAACACGGTTGCTATGCGAGCGAGATCGATGTTCAGCGTACGAAAGATGGTTATTACGTCATCAATCACGACGACACCTTCCGTCGTGTAGCGGGGGATGAGCGCGCGCTAAAGGACATGACCTTCAAAGAGGTCAGGAGTCTTCGTCTGAAGGGGTCGGATAGCTCTGGCAAGACTTTGCAGGTTCCTACGCTTGAAGAAATGCTTGACGTCATCAAGGGTCGCGAGCGCCTCTTTATCGAGCTGAAGGGTGCAACCGCCGACAAGCAGATGGTTGATGACGTGGTCGCCATGGTTCGCGCTAAGGATTGCGTGAAAGACGTGGTTCTCATTTCGCTCAACTACCAGATCATCGAATATGCGGAGCAGACGTATCCTGAGTTCGACACGGGAACGCTCTTCTTTGTCTCGGTGGGAGACGTCTCGCGCTTGACGTGCGACTATCTTCTGATGGAGGAAGAGCTGGCTACCGATTCCCGCATTGTCAAAATGCACGACGCGGACAAGCGCGTCGGCGTGTGGACGGTAAACACCGAGGCTGGCATCAGGGAGTTCCTGAGCGGCCGTGCAGACCTTATCATTACCGATCGAATTGACTTGGCAGTAAAAATACAGGCAGAGCTTGACGAGCGGACTGGCCTCGAGGTAATTCAAGATGCTTTCGAGGAGGCTTTTGAATAGGCGTTTGCGCTTCAAAGCTGGACGATCACCGCAGGGCTCCGACAACATGGAGCTGATGGCTGGATTTACCGGTCAGAAGCAAAGGTATTGACGCAGGGCAGTTCAGTTATCATGGACAAGGTGAAGCGTCGAGGGGTGCCTTGGGAGAAGCCATGTGCCTATTCTTTTTCATACTGCTTGGTGTTCCGCTGTTCTTGTGGTTGGGCGCTGTGAGCGGATGGAACGATACGTTCATCCTGTGCACTTGCTGTATGGTCATGGGCGTCTATCTGCGTTTGAGAGAGCACGTCATTCTCTGCCTGCCCTTCCTTTTCATAGGAATTCTCGGCATGGTGGCCTTTTTCCTTGGTTGGGTATAGGCATACCGTTTTCTGCGTTCGAATAACCGCTTTGGCTAGTGCCCAAAATACTCTCTAAGCTTGCGACGATCAGCTTCAAGCCTTTCGTCTTGATGGAGCCACAGATCGGAGAGCTCCTCGTACTGTGGATGGCTGCGGATCTGTTTCAGCTCGACCTGCTTTTCCTTAATCAGCTCCCTTTTCTGCCGAATCTTGCTTGCATACTCCGCGGCGGTTTCCTTGAGCTCTTTACGCTGCTTTAGATAGTCGCCAATGGGGCTTGTGTAAATCGCGAACACAGCTATTGCGGTGATGGCGAGGCCTTCGGCAATACCCATCAACACCGGAGCATCGGGGATGATGATCGAAAGAAAATCGAGAATATTCAAGGGGATTGCAACCGTAATACCCACGATGATGGTGACCAGAGCCCAAAGGACTGTTCCTGCCATATGCAGCAGTCCTTCTCCGCCACCGGCGGTAGTCAACGTGGTCTGGATCGTATCAAGCAACGTGTCTAGTCGCTCTGTGAAGCCCCATCCGTAGAGCTCGCTTAGGTGCAGGACAAGCACATGTATGACGAGAAGAGCGGGTATGAGAATGATGAGGTGCCAGAGGTTACCCATCAGCGTTGGAAGACCGCTCTTCCTGATGCTGCGTATTTCTTTCTCGTAGTACCGAATCGAAGCTTCTGCTTCGTCAATCTCTTTGACGGCCCGCTCCTCATTAATGAGCAACTGCGGTTGAATAACCAAATAGGGCTTGGCACCGATGTCCATGTCGAGGAATGCCTGAAATGAGGCCTCGGCATCGTTATCCCGTACGTTGCCTTGTTTCAGGTTCTCTTGTTCCTGTGCCATAAGTCCCCCTCGCGTGTGTTGAGCCGCCATTACGAAGCGGCGTCATGTGGCACGCATTGCCTTTCGAGCGATTATGCGTGCTGTAAAAGAATACATGAGTGACGACACGTGAATCCAGAAATATGCGGAGGGTTTTCGCCATTTAGGAAAGGTTGCTCCGTTGGCCACACGAACCCTTGCGCTCTGGCATCAATGTAATAGCGCTCACACACGAAGTCCTGTTATTTCTGAAACTCATGGTGAAAATTCAATATGAATAAATAACTGCAGGTAAAAGGCATGTCATTTTGGCTCTTATATGGCTCATGCAACCTAAATAAACGCCGTTAAATATGCTTGACGGGGCTCAGAATTATTTATAGTACCTACTTTGTTGACTCAAATTAAATCAGGCATTACATTCGAAATAGACCATGAGAGAGGAGCTATGATGACTGCCGATCTTGCTTTTCGAATGCCTGACAACCGTAACCCGAAAGAGACCTTGGACCTCATCAGCAATGCGGTCAAAGCCACGTTTGGAGCAAATCTCAAGCTTCTCCTTGAGAATAGTGGCTACACGCGCGAGGAGTTTTGTGAGCTGATAGACATTAGTCCCGCGTCGCTTGCAAACTATGTCAACGGCAAGACCCTGCCTCCCGTCGACAAACTCATCTTCATCGCCCGCATGTTCAAGGTTGAGCTCCAAGATCTTATCCAGAGCGATATCGAGACCGTCATGACGGGGCCATCTCGCATTTCTCGTGACTCGTACAACTATCCCTACTATTGCGGCAGCTTTGCCATCCACTACTTCGATACCAGCCAAGCATCCGGCCACGAATACAGAAGCAACGACCAGAGCGTTAACAGCGGTGTCCTTGTCATCAAAAGAGAGGTCAACACCCTGGGGTCCGAATCCTACCCAGCCCTTTGTGTGATGGGCATCAGCATGCGCAACGTCGCAGAAGTTAAGGGGCTCATCGATAGGCACAAGGAGGACACGACAACCACGGTGGCTGACATCCTTGCATCGAAGCACAAGGACAAGTACCGCTCTCTCTATCACGGCCAACTTACGCTTAACGGCCCACAGGCTGTCGTACGCCTCTCAAAGCCCAACGCGGAAATCTCCATCACGATGCAAAACGTTGCCCTCGAGGTGAACAAGCCCTCGATGAGATGCAACATCGGTATTCTCAGCTCGATTCTGCACGGCAATGTTCATCTTCCGTTCGCACAGAAGGTCATCATCTCCGCAGTCCCGCTCACACATCCCATCAGGGGCAAGGAGAAGAGCATGGCTGGCTATGAGAGCCTGTTTCTCGGGCCTGACGAGATAGCGTTTTATCTCCAGGCGGGATCTCCGAGCATTGATCTTGCTCCTTTGAGGGACGACTTCATTCGCTACATCAAGGGCCTGTATGCCACCGCAGGAAGGGAAGTGCCCTTCCTGAGCGACCTACCTGAGTCTTACAAGGAAGCCGTCGTTATGTGCTTCCTTGAGGATGCCCTGAGAATGGCCATCGAGCGCAATGGCTATCGCTCAATCAAGGTGGATGGGGAGAGCTCCAACCGTCTGTACAGAACTGTTTGCGATATCGCCAAGCACCAGGGGCTCTGGCTGGAAGGCGGTGAGTAATGAACAATAGTCGTAGCCTGGACGATCGCGTCGAGCTGATCGTGCGCAGGACCAAAGAGAATGATGAAACTGCAAGCAGGTCAAGAATCATGAACGCCTACCGCGTCGCCGCCGAGCTGCACGAGGGCGTTTTCCGGAAGGACGGTGTAACGCCCTATATCGATCATCCCGTCTCAGTGGCGGAGATTGTCGCAGGGAATGGTGGTGACCAGACGATGGTCATCGCGGCTCTTCTCCACGATACCGTTGAAGACACGGAGTACACGCTGCAGCAATTGTCAGTCTCCTTCGGAAAAGACGTTGCGGACATCGTTGACGCCCTTACCAACGTTGATGAAAACATCCCCGACGACATCACCGACAGCCATCAGCGAAGACTCATCAAGAACTACCTCGACGGCTTGAGTAATGCGAAGCTCCTTGATCCGGAAAATCCCCAAGCTGGTAAAGCTGTGTATATCAAGCTGGCGGACAGACTGCATAACATGCTTACCATCGAGGCATGCAGCCCAAAGAGTCAGACCAAAAAGGCTGCTGACACGCTGCAGTTCTTTGTGCCGCTTGCCCGGCTTATAAACTCGAGGTACTTCGAGCGTGAGTTGTCCGAGCTCTGCTTCAGAGTGCTGCAGCCTGACCTCTACCGGGAAATCGAATCCGCTTATGAGGAGACCCGTACGAGGAATTCCCGCCACATCGCCTCCTTCATGCAGATGTTTGACTTCGCGCTGCGCGAGTTTGGCGATTCGACCTGTCCGCAGCTCTTTCGTAAGGTGAGCAGCAATTCCCTCAAGTGTTATCAGATACGGGATCTGCTGGGAAGTAACGGCTGGCCCTACAGCTCTATGGGGAGCTTCACTAAGAGCTCGATTTACCTGTATGAAGTCCTATTGAGCTATAACGGTCACGAGTCCCCCAAGATGCTGCAGAGCTTCATTGATTTGTATATGGCAGAGCTTCGGCCAAAGGGGGTGTCCCTTGAGCTGTTGCCCGACTATCCATCGGAGACTGCCGCTGCGCTCATTCTTACAGACGGGCTTTCGAACAGGTATCTCGTGCTGCTTCGCCTGGCAGATTCCGCGTCGCTGTCGTCGGACTACACGTCACTGTTTCCGCCCAATTCATCGGTGACGGAGATGCCGGATAGGCTCATCACCGTGTACTCGAGGGACGGCAAACCCTACCAGATGGCAGAAGGTTCAACCGTTTTGGACTTCGCGTTCAGGATTCATCCCGACCTTGGTTGCTCGGCGCAGTATGCGTTGGTTCGGCGTGGCAATTCAGAGTTCGAAATACTTCCAGACCAGAGCCCGCACAAGAGAGTACGTCGCACGCAGTCTGATACTGAGTGCGAAATCAATCATCCGCTCCAGGACGGCGACCACGTCTTCGTGGTCGGGGATTCTGACCCTCATGGGGAGCCAATCTACCATGTCGATTATGAGTGGTTCGGTTATGTGAAGACGCAATATGCAATTGACCATCTTGTCGAGTTCTATCACAAGGCTGTTCCGAATCCCGACGTGCGGACGGCGCGCATCTCTTGGGATCCAAAACTGAGTGAGAAGTTCAGGCAGAAGAAAAGCGGGTGATGTGCGTAGCTGTGCCTTTGAAGTTTGCGGAGCGGGGATAGGATTAAAACCGACATACTTCGGGTTTATAGGCTGTCTTGTGATCCGACACGGTTAGTTGCCCATGGCAATGACTGCCTTCACGTAATCGCGCTGCGCAACGAACAGGTGGGCAATGAGCTCTCCGAAGACTGGCGGCAGACTTCGGCAGGGAGCGTATGCCTCCATGATGACGTCCTCGAAGCCATCGAGCGCTTGTAGATCGCACCAGGACCAGTCCCAAGATGGCTTGAGGAAGGAG
>JAUNJR010000218.1 GCA_030533135.1 Coriobacteriales bacterium | reverse complement strand
TAGTCAGGCAGATTCCCGAGGGATATGTGGCCACATATGGCGACATCGCCCGCGCCATCGGCCAGCCGCGCAAGGCGCTTTTCGTTGGCTACGCCATGCACTCCTCGCTTGAGCCGGGCGCTGTTCCCTGCCACCGCGTGGTGTACAAGGACGGCCACTTCTGGGCCCGAGACGAGGGAGGTTCGCCCAGCGTGCAGCGCATCATGCTGGAACGCGAGGGCGTACCATTCCTGGACGACAACCATGTTGACCTGGACGCATGCCACTGGACGCCTGGCACGATGGACGCCGAGGGCCGGCCGGCCGACATCGACTGGGCCGCCGAGCTCGGCGACTTTGCATAGGTCCCTCGCGAAAGGGTACAGTTTTGCAGCGCAAACCCAACCAGCGTTGGGTTACTCCTGCACCGTCTCCCCCACGGCAGCCGCCGCGATGACCATCGCCGCGCCGATGGCCCCCGCTATGCCGAGCGGCTCGTGCAGGACAAGCGCCGAGCCGAGCACCGAAACCACGGGCTCGAGATAGCCCAGAAGGGCAATCTCCTGCACTGGCAGCACGCCCATCGCGCCATAGTAGAAGATGTACGCGATGCCGGTCTGCACCACCACGAGCACGGCCAGAAGCACATACGAGAGCGCGTCCGCACCAGCGAGCGGGATGCCTCCGTTTCGCACGAGCACGTACGGCAGCACCGTGACGGCGGAAATGCCCAGCTGCACGATGACCTTGTCGAACGCGTCCACCTCGCCAATGCGCTTGTTGCAGATCACGATGCCCACGAAGGCCAGCGCCCCCGCGAGACCGAGGCCCGCGCCCGTAAGGTCAACGCCTCCCGAGATTCCCCCAGGCAGGTCCGACACCAGCACGATGCCGATGAACGCCGCCACGATGCAGGCCAGGCGCTTGGGACCGATGTGCTCGTGAAACACGAGCGGCGAGATAGCGATGACGATGATGGGCGCCATGTAGTTGCAGAGGCTCGCGATGGCGACGGTGGTGTGCGCGTATGCCGCAAAGAGGAAGACCCAGTTGAGGCCCAGAAGAATGCCGCTGGCCACAAGCCAACGGAGGTTGGCGCGGATGGTCTCGGCATCGGGCCGCCGTCCCTGCAAGAGTTGGAACAGCAGCACGAAGAGCGCGCCGAACGACCCGCGCACCAGCACCACGACCTCAGAAGGAAAGCTGATGAAGCGCGTCATGGTGCCGATGGTACCGTAAAGCACCACCGCCGTAATGAACTGCAGCCTTGCCTTGGTAAGGTCCACGACACTCCTTTGAACGAGTTGCACACAAAGGATAGTGTAGTGGGAAGGCGCGGCCACCAGCTTGGCAATCCCCTATCCTCGGAACACGCGGTCCTCAGTCACCACGAGCTGTGCCGGCAAATCGTGCGCGTCGATGATGCCTTCAGAGCGCAGGTCGTCTGAGAGTTGCGCTTCCCGGCAAAGCCCCACCGAGGCGCCATCAAACTTGGCGAGGAAGGTGTCATAGAAGCCACCGCCATAGCCCAAGCGATACCCATGCGCGTCAAACGTGAGCCCTGGCACGAGCGCCATCATGCGCTCACCAGTACCTAGAAGCTGCTCGTTCTCTTCTGCAGGTACTGGTTCCTCAACCCCAAGCGTGCTTCGTACGAGGCTGTCGAACGAAGCGACTTTGAACCAGCGCATCTTGTGGGTGCCGGGCACGCACCACGGCAGCGCCACCGTCTTGCCCGCGTCCCATGCCGCTTGGATGATGCCGCGGGTACGGACCTCGGGCCCAAAGTCGAGGTACGCGAGCAGCACCTCGGTCTGCGTAAACTCGGGAAGCGCAACCAGCCGCTGCTCAATGCAGGCGTCGATTGCCGCACGACCCTCCGCCCCCAGCTCCTTTCGGATGGCGCGGAAGCGCTTACGAAGCTCCCGTTTGCAAGCGTCAACCGTCTCGTTGCCCATGACCGCTCCCCCAACGTTTCGCAGCACTAGAAACCTGCCTGGCATGAGCATAACAGCGTTATTCTGAGGAGCGAATACCCAAAGTTAGCCAATCCCACGCCACCGGAAAGGCACCTCACTCGTCCAGAACAACGGGTGAGCGCAGGGCTGGGCCAGAATAGTTACCACAGGAATCGCGTGTTGGTCCTGAATCCTGCGATACGTTCACTTTTGATGAATCGAATGGTAACTGTGTATTTTAGCTAGTTACCACTCGATTCATCAACTTTGAAAGTAGGCCAGTTGGC
>JAUNJR010000217.1 GCA_030533135.1 Coriobacteriales bacterium | reverse complement strand
ATGGGGTGGGTACAGGGGCTCGAACCCTGGACCTCCTGAGCCACAGTCAGGCGCTCTGCCAACTGAGCTACACCCACCATGTTGGCCACTGCGTCACGCAGCTAGATAATAATAACGCACGCACGGCTTTTGGCAAGTGAGAATTTGAGAAAGATGAAGAATTGGTCCATTTGCTTCATCCCTTCATCATGTCGCCAGCGTGAGAGCCTTGTCTTTGAGTCTGGAACCTCTCAGTTGCTCTCGGCCTTCGCACGTGCCTGCTTGGCCCGTAGCTCCTTGGCATAGGAAGGTAGCTGATCCGTCAGATCGTCCGCCGTAGGAATCTTGTTGAAGATAGTGTCAATCAAGAGGCTGCGAAGTCGCACGCTGATGGGGGTCGCCCGCGTGTTGCCGTTGTCATCCCAGTCGATACCACACACCAAAAAGTCTCCGTACAGGGGCGTCATGCCCAGCAGGCGGTTGAGCGGCTTGCCTTCGGCCTTGCCATCGGGGTCGTGGATAACGCAAAAACCCAGCATCCGCACGGTCATCCACTCGTACTGGTCCGTCCCGAGTACCGGTGCAAGAGACTCAACGCTCGCTTCCACGTCCGTCTCGACAGGTTTCTCTCCAGGGCGATATAGCAGCATCTTCATGGAAAACTCCTCCCTCCAGACACGGGACATCAGCGCTCACGGCGTATGATGTCTCAAGCATTGATTATGCCCAAGAAAGGATACGAACATGCCCACGTTGCCAGAAGGAACGCCAGAAAGCATCGCGAGGGCCCTGTCCCTGCCGGCTGATGGCCTGGAGGAGAAGGTCATTGCTGAACACCCGCGCTGGGAAGGGAACATCTTCAAGGTTGCGCAGCTGGATGTGGAGCAGCCCGATGGCACGCCAGGCGTGCGTGACATTGTCTGGCACCACGGAGGGGCTGGTGTCGCAGCGGTGCGGGACGGAAAGCTTTGTCTGGTAAGGCAGTGGCGTGTGGCTCTCAATCGCATGACGCTTGAGATTCCTGCTGGAAAGATCGATGCAGGGGAGGATCCTGCCCTCTGTGCGGCACGGGAGCTTGCCGAAGAGACCGGTCTCGTGGCGGAGCGGCTCGAATATGTGGCTTCCTCCGCGGGCGCTCCCGGCTTCACCAACGAGAGAACGCGCGTCTTCCTGGCACACGGGTTGTCCACTCACCCGGCGCACCCGGATTCGGATGAGTTTGTTGATGTGCTTTGGATTCCGCTCCAAGACGTTATCGACGCGTCGCGTCTGGGTGTCATCATGGATGCCAAGACCATTATCGGAGCATATGCCGCGCTGGCCCAAGGAATGGGGCATTTGCACAATATTGCGTAAGTAATGCGGTATCCTTCTCACATGTTTGTACGTCCCCTAACTAAGGAGATGATTGAGTATGGCAACTCGTATCGGTGCTCTCGAAGCAGGCGGCACCAAGATGGTCCTGGCGGTCGGCACGGCTGACGGTCACATTGAAGAGCAGATTTCTATGCCGACGGTCGAACCGGAGCGCGTCGTTCCGGAGATGGCCAAGTGGTTTGCTGACAAGAAGGTTGAGGCCATCGGCATTGGCGCTTTTGGTCCTACGGTTGTCAATCCCAACAATCCTGACTTTGGCAAGATTTGCTTCACCCCCAAGCCTGGCTGGAGCTATTACGACTTCCTGGGCAACATGAAGGCCATTTACGACGTGCCCATGGGCTATGACACCGACGTGAACGTCGCGTGCCTGGGCGAGGCCACCTTTGGTTGTGCCAAGGGCCTGGACTCCGTGTGCTACTTCACCGTCGGCACTGGTATTGGTGCGGGCGTCATGGTGGGTGGCCAGCTGCTGCACGGCATGCTGCATCCCGAGGCCGGCCACATCCTGCTGAACAAGCTTCCGTATGACCCGGGCAACAGCGTCTGCCCGAAGCACACGCATTGCTTCGAGGGCCTGGCTTCTGGTCCGTCCATTGAGGCTCGCTGGGGCGCCAAGGCCGTCGATCTGGCCGATCGTGACGAGGTTTGGGAGCTTGAGGCTGACTACATCGCACAGGCTTGTGAGATTTATGTCACGTGCTACTCTCCCGAGAAGATCATCATTGGTGGCGGCGTTGCACATCAGGAGCAGATCTTCCCGATGATCCGCAAGAAGTTCCTTGCGTATCTGAACGGTTATCTGAAGACGCCCGAGCTGGACGACATCGACAACTACATCGTGCCGAACAGCCTGAACGAGAAGCAGGGCATCC
>JAUNJR010000100.1 GCA_030533135.1 Coriobacteriales bacterium | reverse complement strand
GACTTCTCCATGGTCTTCCAGGACGTCACGCTCTTTGACGACACGGTGATGGAGAACATTCGCCTGGGGCGTCGCGGGGCGACTGACGAGGAAGTCCTTGCTGCGGCTTCCGCTGCGAACTGCGACGAGTTTGTGTCCCGTCTGGCAGACGGGTATGCAACCAAGATTGGGGAGAACGGAGCTCGGCTCTCTGGTGGCGAGCGCCAGCGCATCTCCATTGCGCGCGCCTTGCTCAAGAACGCTCCGGTCGTGCTGCTTGACGAGGCGACAGCTTCGCTCGACGTGGAGAATGAAACCAGGGTACAAGGCGCGCTCTCGCGTCTGCTCGCGGGCAAGACGGTTCTCGTGATCGCGCATCGCATGCGTACGGTCATGGGCGCGGACAAGATCGTGGTGCTCGATGGGGGACGCGTCGTGGAGCAAGGGGCTCCTGAGGACCTGCTGCGAGCGGGTGGTACCTTTGCCCACATGGTCGCGCTTCAGTCGAAGACGGCGGAGTGGTCACTGTAGCGATTGTTGCTCACATCCCGAGCTGCGCCGAGCTCGGGATGTGAGCGCTGAGACTCCCGCACGTTTTGGGGATGTCACCGAGCACCACGATTAACGGGGGACGGATATGGTCATGCCATGCGGTAACACCACGCGCGTCATGCGTGCGGTGTCATGCCTCCCTTGGCTCGTGCGCTACCAGTGAACGTACATCCTCGACTCATGTGGCTCGCCGTCGCCTTGCGCCATGCAGAAGAACTCCCAGCCGTAGCGCTCATAGAAGCCCATGTGGTCGGTGAGCACGTACAGCGGGGTGATGCCTTTTGCCCGCATGTCCTCGACGGCTAAGTCGAGCAGCTGTCCAGCGATGCCTTTCCCTCGGTGAGTCTCCTCCGTGTAGACCGCACATACGTTGGGGAAGAGGTCCTTTCGGTTATGGAAGTCGTTCTCAACGATGCCCAGCCCTCCGACGATGTCCTCGCCATGAAGACACAGGTACCAGCCGTATGCAGTCTCGCATCGTAGGTAGGCGTCCATGCACTTCCGGTAGGCCTCCTCCGGGACGCCCCACTTGCTGCGGAACCACTGGGCAGCCAGGCCAACCAACTCAGGCTTCTCCCGAAGAGACAGGTATTGATACTCGTTCATCACATGCCTTTCCATCAACGAAGCCCACTGATGGGGCTCAAAGACGGAGGTGCCGACACACGGCTTCTGTTATCAACAGCGTCCGTACAGCTGGGTGATGTCGGCGATGCGGCGGGACAAGTCACGAGAAAGCTGGCCAGCCTGCAGACGCCATCTCCAGTTGCCTTCGAACGTCCCCGGCGTGTTTATGCGCGCCTCGGCACCAAGCTCGAGGTAGTCCTGGAGCTGCGCGAAGAACAGCGTGGATACGCTGGACATTCCTTGGCGCACCATGCCCCAGATCATGCCCTCGTCGTCATTGAGCTCCACATAGCGTTTGGCGAGCTCAATGCACTCCTTGCTCTCCTCGGCAAACCATTCGCCAAGCGGGGCGTTGTCGTGCGTGCCGGTATAGCACACGCTGTTGATCGGGATGCCGTGGGGTAGGTGCTCGTTGTCTCTGCGCCCGTCGAACGCGAACTGCAGCACCTTCATACCGGGCAGGCCTGACGCTAGAAGCAGCTCCATGACGTCGGGCGTCGGTGTTCCCAGATCCTCGGCGACAAGCTCGACGTCCGGATTGGCACGCCTCAGCGCATCTATGAGTTGGATGCCGGGTCCGTCAACCCAGCGTCCGTTCTTAGCGGTGGTCGAGCCCGCCGGGACCGACCAGTAGCGGGCAAACCCGCGGAAGTGGTCGATGCGAACCATATCGTAGAGGTGCCCCGCTGCCTGCACGCGGCGTTGCCACCACGCATAGCCGTTGCTTGCCATGCGGTCGTAGTCGTAGAGGGGGTTGCCCCAGAGCTGTCCGTCGCTGCTGAAGTAATCTGGCGGGACGCCTGCCACCTCGACGGGATTGTTGCGCTCATCAAGCTGGTAATTCTCGGGATGCGCCCAGACGTCGGCGGAGTCGAGTGCCACATAGATGGGCATGTCGCCGAATATGCCTACGCCTCGGTCGTGTGCGTACGCGCGCAGGCTCTCCCACTGCTTGAAGAACAGGTACTGAACGTAGGTGAACAGCTGCACGTCGGCAGTGAGCTCGTCCCTGTAGCGGGCGCATGCGTCAAACCTGTGCAGACGGATGTCCTCGTCGGGCCACGTGTACCATGCGGCCATGGAAAAGTGTCGCTTGACCGACATAAAGAGCGCGTAGTCGTCGAGCCAGTCGGCGTTCTCCTGCGCGAACGCCTGCACGTCGGACAGGTCGCGCTGCCAGCCCCGCTCGCAGGCAATGCGCAGCAGGTCAAGGCGGTTTTCGTACAGGAGCCCATAGTCAACGTACGATGGGTCTGCGCTCCAGCTCGGGCCCTCCACCTCTGTCTTGGTGAGCAGGCCGTCAGCCACAAGGAGATCGAGGTCCACAAAGTAAGGGTTTCCCGCAAATGCCGAGGGGCTCTGGTAGGGAGAATCCCCGTAGCTCGTGGGGCCAACCGGTAGAACCTGCCACCACGACTGCCTTGCGTCGGCTAAGAAATCCACGAAGTCTCTGGCCGCCTTGCCCATGGTGCCTACGCCGTAGGGCGAGGGCAACGAGAACAGGGGAAGGATTATTCCGCTTGCCCGTTTCATCGGTCATCCTCTCGTCATCTAACCCACTCCAAGGAATGGCGGAAGACCATGAGGGTCTTGCCTGCCACCCATGCGCCCAGTATAGGAAATGCGGATTGATCAAAGTCCCGCCTTCCGCTATCCGTGCCTGTCGAGTATGGAAGCGGTCTCGCGCATTTGTCCCGCGCGTCAGCTCGTCAGCTACACGTCACCCAAGAGATACTCCCCATAGAGGTCGAGGACAGCAGGGATGCCTCCGGGTTGCTGGTCGAGTATGACGTTCAACACGTCTTGTGCCTCGAAGGCAGATGTCCCACGGGAGCGTTCGGCTTGCTCACGAGCTTTCTCGAAGCACTCCTGCACTGATCCTGGTTCGCTTGGCCCATCATTTCGCAAGACGTTGTGCACAGCCCGCCGTAACATCCTTGGGAAGATTCCCTCTTCAATGAGGTACTTGCGCAACTCATCGGCCTCGCGAAGCGCATCTGTAGCATCGGGTTCAGACAGCCCGATAGAGAGCAAAACGTCCAGGTCCACCTCGGAGAGGCGGAGGCAGCCCGATAGGACGTGCTCCACGCTTGGTTCCGCACAGTGCGTGAGCTCGGCCTCGATCTGTGCGCGAAACATGACGAAACGCATCGACGGGGTCAGCGTGCGGTCATAGCTGTGCTCTCGATGTTCCTCCGTCTTAGGCTTCTGGAGCTGCCCTGCCGACTCCTGTCCTAGTTCAGCTGACTCTGGTTCAGACTTGGGCTCAGAGCGTTCCACATACTCCCAATACACCGCCCAGGCACGCTCGTAACCGTTGGAGGCACTAGTCATCAGGTAGCAGTGGTTGAGGCTGAAGGTCGACCACCCACGCCATTCCATGAGGCTCTCGGGCAGCTCCCACAAACAGCTGCCATCCTTTGTGGAGACCAAGATGCTGTTCCCAGACCTGCAGATCAGCGCATAGGCCAAGTCGTCCGAGACCGTTGCCCCGATGAACATCCATCGCGACGCGCGATAGAACGTGTGCCACGCATGCGACCGCAGGTCAAAGATGCCGAGACAGACGGCGCTAGTGCCATCGTCGGTCTCTCCGGGGCCGCTTGCGTCGACATACAGACGAGTTCCGTCATCAGAGAGCTGAATTCGCTCCACATCTCGCACGCGACCAAAGAGATCCCAGGGAAGCACGTGCACGATATGCTCGTCGGTATCGATGCGGTCTTCGATGATTTGCCCCCCGCTCATCCACCTGGACATGTGGGAGAAGACGGTCCTGCCATCCGGCGAGAGATGAAACTCTCGCACATAGGAATAGTTGGCATCTAGGCTGCGAGATTCACCTGTCTTGAGATCCATCCATACCTCAGACGTACCTCCGCCGGCAAGGCTCAGGACCACGGCACTTCCGTCGCGACTAACAGCCTTAATCTCCGAGACCCATGAGCCTTGGTCCTCGATACCAATCTCCCGCGACGAGATCAGCTGGCTGGTCGTGTCATAGGAGTCGATCATGAAGCTTGTTGGCTTTACCTTGCTCCACTCCTCTCCCGGTGCCGCAGGAGTTAGGTACAGAAGGTGCGCACCGTCGTCGGTGACACACGCCAGCGCCCCGTGCAGGCCTTCGTTCCTGATCCGTGCCGCCCAAGGGGTACTGATGCGCTCCTCCTTGTCCAACTGCCGGATTCCGCGGATGCCTACAGGGTCACAATGACGCATGAGGATCTCGTTCATACGGGCAGAGACATCTTCCCCCGCAAGCGCCGGTGCGTCGCGCATCTCGTCATAGCAGGCCAGCATGACCTGAATGTCATCGTCGTGCTCGGCGCTGCAGAAGCGCTTCCAACGCTCTTCCTGTTCGTGCGCCACCTTGTTTGCCTCATGCGACGACATGGGAACCGAGACACGATATGACATGGGTACGGTATCAGTTATCAGATCAGGAAGCGTGATCAGCTGCCAAGAGAGCGAGGTGAGCGGCCGCTCCCTGTCAGAGCACGGGTAGACGACTGCACAGCGTGCCTGATAGTCGGCTCTCAAGTTGGGTTGCGCATCAGGAGAATAGTATGGCTCGCGTTCTTCCGGTGGCACGAAGAAGAACGTCTGCAGGACACGTCCCGTGGCAATCTCACGTACGTACAAGGCGTCGTCATCGATGCTTGCAAAGAGGTCATGATCATGGTTGCGAAGACGACTCGCCATCCAGGGCCGCTCGAGCTGTGCCGACACGATGCGTTCGCCCTGCTCGCGATAGAAGGTGAGCTTTCTGCTGGGGTCACCTATCCAACAATAACATGACCCGCTTTGCCCACGGAATGTCCCGTACTTTTCCTTGTAAGCTGGCTTGGGGAGGGCGTGCACCAAGGACAGGTCGCTCACGCGACGAACTCCAAACTCGAGTCCGTTACCCATGACCATAGCAAGGCCATTCTCGAGCAAGTAGGCTTCGGAGTGCTCGGCCAGTGTCGTCTCCGACTGGCCGTCGGACCACCGGTTGAGAATGGTGCGTTCTGTCCTGAACGGCTTCTTCCGAAACTTGTCAGGAGGGCTGAGATAGGGCTCGACCATGCTAAAGAGGCCGACGTCTACCTCGTCGTATAAAGATGAGCCCCAATACGTCCTCACGTCGTAGCCATCCGGATACGCGGCGACGAGACATCGCCGTTCGGTGTTCCAGAGCTCGAGTCCATGGTTATGCACCAGCATTCGTGTGGCGTCGTTATTGAGGTCGACCATATAGGAATTACTCACAATGGCATCGTCGCCCCGCCATGCGTCAACCCGCTCGCCCGTGCGCGCGTCATAGCGTCGAAGGTACAGTCTCCTGTCGTCGTCATGCTCCACACGCAGTACCAGGGAGATAATGCCGTCGCATACGTGCGCATGGCAGATTTGGAACGGCCCTGGGAGCGACGCGTCGGCATGTACGGTCTCAAAGTCGCCAAGCGCTCTCCGTGTGCTACCGCGCTCAAGCGCGAATTGCGCCTCGACTGCCTCGCAGTCTGCGAATGAGCTGAGATCTCTCACCGAATCCATAATGACATCGTCGCCGAAACGACCAGTGCGCCACTGGTAGAGAATGCGGTTTACCCGTGCGTCCTCGGCTTCTTCGTCCAGCAGCACCGCCCGATTCCACAGCCGCTCAGCCTCCTCGGGCTTGCCGAGGTCGAGGAAGGAGAGGGCGCGGTTGTTCAGGCTGCCTGCCGTGTCTGCTCCGGGCTCAGGCGCATCACGGGGATACTCGTAGCCTATCACCATGTTATAGATCCGCAGGAGCTCTCGCTCGATGGAGACGAAGGTCTCCCGATGCGTGAGCAGACAGCGCGCGAGCAAGCGACGGACGAGTGGATGCGGTGTCACGCGACAACCTGCGAGGTAGGTGCTCAGTCTTTCCGCCACCTCAGCGCCCGTTTTCCAGGGTCGGTTGCCCCGGTACATTTCCAGCACCGTGATTGCCCAGGCAAAGACGTCCATCCACGGCTCAGCCGTCGCGCCCTCGGCTTGCTCGCGCGGGCAATACTCCGGCGTGTAGCCTGTGGAGCGAACAGCCTGGCTGCCCTCGCCGAGTCCCGTGACTGCCTTGGCAAGGCCAAAGTCGGCAATCTTGGCGTCCCACATCTGCGTCAGCAGGAGGTTGCCTGGCTTCATGTCCTGATGCAGCAAGCCTCGTCCCTGTGCGAACGCGAGACCGCGTGCAGCCTGGATGGCGATGTCGAGGATGCGCGCTTGTACCTCGAGGTCTTTGCCCTCGTACAGTCGTCCACTGCGCATCGCATCGCGTAGGCTGCCCCCGTCCATCCATTCCGAGAAGACTGTGGGCACGCCACCCACCTCGCGCACGTAGTAGCACGAAACGATGTGGGGGTGCAGGCCCAGGTCAATCCAACGCTCGCACTCCTCGATGAACTCCTTCCTGCGTTTCGGACCAGCCTCGGCAAAAAAGCGAGGTTGCGGACGCTTCATGGCGATGTCCACGTCCCAGCCGCTGTGATGGACCCTCCACACGCTGCCCATGCCGCCATGCATGGCATCGGAAGTCACCATGTAGGTGTCCAGTAGTGGCGTACCGCACACGATGCGTTCGGTGGTGATGGAGGTGCGTTCGTCTGTAAGCCAGTCGCGGGCATCATCAAGAGAGGCGCGGGAAAGCGACAAGCTTTCGAATCCGTCCTCCTTGCTCAGGGTGAAATCGATGCTCTCCGAGGGTGTCATGTGCGTACTCCTCAGGCAATGCCTCAACTTCGAGTGGACTGCCCTCTAGAGTAGCAGCAAATCAAACTGCGTGAAGCCGATGCATG
>JAUNJR010000099.1 GCA_030533135.1 Coriobacteriales bacterium | reverse complement strand
TCTATTCGTCCAAGGTGCTGCTGGCGCTGGTTGACACCGGCATCACGCGCGAGGCGGCCTACGCCATCGTGCAGCGTAACTCCATGCAGGTGTGGGACGACGTGCAGCAGGCTCGCGAAGGCGCGGACCTGAAGGCGCGGCTTGCCGACGACCCCGAGTGCACGCTGAGCGCGGAGCAGCTTGACGCCATCTTTGACCCATGGAGCTTCCTTGGCCGCATTGACGTGGTGTTTGACCGCCTTGAGCAGCTGAGCTTCGCGTAGGGTGACGCACCGAGCCGCTTCGGCTTGCCATCCAAACGAAAAGGGGCCTCGGGCAAGCGCCCGAGGCCCCTCGCTTTTGTCGAGGCGTTCTCTTAGCGAAAACGCTTAGTCGCCGATGACCGCGCGATCGGCGGCCAGGGACGCCTGCGCCTCCCCGAGCTGCTCCTTCACAGCAGCGAGCGCCGTTCCACCGTAAGTCGTGCGTGCGTTTGCGATGGCCACGGGGTCAAGGCAGCCAACGATGTCATTGTCAAACAGGTCGCTTGCCGCGCGCAGGTCATCCAAGCTCAGGTCCTCAAGCCCACAACCGCGCTTCTCGCACTCAAGCACCAGGCCACCGACCACCGCGTGAGCCTCGCGGAACGGCATGCCCTTCTTGGCCAGGTAGTCCGCCACGTCGGTCGCGGCGGTAAAGCCGGCTTTTGCCTGCGTCAGCATGGTATCCGCATTCACCGTCATGGTCGAGAGCATGCCCTGCATCACCAGGTAGCAGTCAGACAGGGTCGTTGCAGCATCGACGGCGCCCGGCTTGCACTCCTGCAGGTCCTTGTTGTAAGCCAGCGGGAGACCCTTGCAGGTGACGAGCAGGCTGACCAGGTCGCCAATCACGCGACCGACCTTACCCCTTGTGAGCTCGGCAAAGTCCGGATTCTTCTTCTGTGGCATGATGCTCGAGCCGGTGCTCCAGGCATCGGACAGCGTGACAAAGCCAAACTCCGAAGTGCTCCACAGGATGATCTCCTCGCACAGGCGCGAGAGGTGCACCATGCCGACCGAGCACGCGTACTCCAGGTCAAGGAGGTAGTCGCGATCAGACACCGCATCCATCGAGTTGGGGATGGGGTGATCAAAGCCCAGCTCCTCGGTGGTCTGGAAGCGGTCAAGCGGGTACGTGGTGCCCGCGAGGGCAGCGGCGCCAAGGGGGTTTGCGTCGGCTGCATCATACGCGGCAAGCAGGCGCACGAAGTCGCGCTCGAGCATCCAGTAGTAAGCCAGCAGGTGGTGCGACAAAAGCACCGGTTGGGCATGCTGCAGGTGCGTGTATCCTGGCATGACGACGCCCAGGTGCTTCTCGGCAAGATCGGTCAGCACCGCGCGCGTGTTGACGTTTTCAATCATGAGGTCTGCGGCAAGATCCTTTGCAAGCAGGCGGATGTCCGTGGCGACCTGGTCGTTGCGTGAACGGCCCGTGTGCAGGCGAGCACCGGCCGTCCCGATGCGGCGCGTCAGCTCGCCCTCGATCGCCATATGGACGTCCTCGTCGTGAGCGTCGTCCCACACGAAGGAGCCGTCCTCGATCTCAGCGTCAATCTTCTCTAGCCCAGCTTTGATTGCAGCAAAGTCTTCCGCCGAAATGATGCCACGCTCAGAGAGCATGCGCGCGTGGGCAATCGAGCCCTCGATGTCGTGCGAAGCCATGATTTTGTCGTCCTCAAGCGACGCGCCCCACTTCAAGGCAAAGTCGCTCATTCCCTCTTCAAATCGACCGCTCCACAGAGCCATTGTGTCCTCCTTGCTTGCAGTCCTGAGTGTTCGCATGACAGCTTATCAAAGCTCAGGGACCTGTTTCGGTGCCATATAGACTTCCCACGAGTCGTACTCTGGGGGAAGCTCCTCGCCGTCCCAGCTGTCGAAGCCACCTGCTCCGGCGTCCGATGCCTCGGGTTCTTCGTTCCAAAGTAGGGCATACGTGAGGCTGCTGGGCAGCAACGCCTCTCTTAAGGCTTTCTCGTGTTCTGCAAAGTTTCCCTCACCACTCGAACGAAGCCGAATGCCCAGCTTCTTTGCCAATTGCCGCACCGTCGCTTTGAACAGCCGCTCGTCTTTGACCTCTTCGTACGTAAGCTCGACTACCTCTACCTTCATGCGTTCGAGCGCCTTGCGCCGCATCGAGTCCTCAAGGCGCGTCACTTCACGCTCGTGCACCTTGCCGTGGCATTCGAGGTCCAGCTTGGCGTCGTGCCAATACAGGTCTGGGCTAGATGATCTGCGCAGCGTATGCTGCCGGCCTCGACTTCCCAGCTTGATGTCAGAATTGAGCTCCGGCCGTGGAAAGGCATAGCCACCAAGCCGGCGCGGCAGACAAAGCAGCAGGTAAACGATGGTTTCAAAGGGTGAAGCCGAGTTTGGGACTATATACTTGAGTGCTTGTTTGGCGCGATCCGTCCCGCGCGCAGAGCCCGCGTCGTCCAGAAAGCGGGCAAGTTTGTTAGGGGTGGTAAGAGATGGCTGGTCATAAATGGTTTCCCCATTCGCTGCCTCGCGACGGTATGTACCGCAGAGCTCCATGCCGAGCTCAATGAGCGGAATGAGATCCAGCTTCCCAGCCATTTGCAGAAACAGAAACTCTGGCGAGCTGACATAGGCGTCGGAAGAAACCCTACGCATGCCTCGTCGAGGAATTCGTCCTCCCCACACCGTAGCCAAGACGCTCTTTGCCCGACCTCGCGCATTTGCAGAAGGAACAAGCACGTGAAGGGGCGTTTTTGGAGACGGCGCGGGAAGGCCAAGCCCAGTTAGAGAAAAGAGCCGCACATCTTTAAGCGAGGACGCCGCATCGTGCAGGGTTCTAAACCACGAAACCGTGTCATCTTGTTGGGCCGGATAAAGCGCACAGCGGTAGTGCTGCAGCGCCGATTCCGCACAAACATAGACTGGCACCTAAACTTCACCCCAAAGCGTTGGAAAAAGGCCCATTACTACCAGAATATCCTCGAAATGCGAAGGTCTGTTTTTGTATACCCGTTTTTGCGCCAATACGGTATGCAGGCACAAGTCGTTTACCTGCGCTTTTGTATTTCGTCACTTTCGGCTTATCCGATATGTGAATTACAACCTTCGCATTTCGCGGATATTCTGGTAGTAATGGGCTCGAAAGCACCCATTTGGAAAAGCAACGCGCGGGACCCAGCTCCAATGCTGGGCCCCGCGCGCAAATTGCCGCTTGGAAGCGTTAGTGAATCGGTGCGAGGCCGCTTCCGGGACCCTGAATGCGCGACCAAGTGCGCGACGGCAGGCTGTGCAGCTCAATGAAGCCACGAGAAGCGCTGTGATCAAAGGTGTCACCCTCGTCGTAGGTGGCCAGATTGTAGTCATACAGGCTGTAAGCAGAGCGCAGGCCGTCCACGAAGATTCCGCCCTTGCACAGCTTGATGCGGACTTCACCAGTCACATACTTCTGGGTGTAGGCGTTGTAGGCGTCGATGGCGTTGCGGCTCTGGCTGAACCACAGTCCGCGGTACACAAGCGACGCCCACTCGACGTCCAGCTTAGCCTTCTGCTTAAGCGTCTCGGCGTCAAGACAGAGCATCTCAAGTGCCTGGTGCGCGGTCAAAAGCAGCAGAGCGCCTGGGCACTCGTAGCACTCGCGGCTCTTGATGCCCACGACGCGGTCCTCAATCATGTCGATACGCCCATAGCCGTTACGGCCGGCAATCTCATTGGCTTTCAAGATGACGTCAAGAAGGCTCATCTTCGCGCCGTTCACCGAGCAAGGAATGCCACCCTCAAAGCCGATGATGACGGTTTCGGGCTCTGCGGGGCAGTCCTCGGGATTGGCAGTCATGGTCCAAATGTCCGAAGGGGGCGTGTTCCACGTGTCCTCCAGGACACCGCACTCGATCGCGCGACCCCACAGGTTGTCGTCGATGGAGTAAGGCTTCTTCTTGGTGGTCGGCACTGGCACGTCATGAGCCTTGGCCCACTCCATCTCGGAGTCACGCGTGGTGAGGTCCCACTCGCGCACGGGGGCGATCAGCTTCAGCGTGGGGTCAAGCGCCTGAATCGAGGTCTCAAAACGCACCTGGTCGTTGCCCTTGCCAGTGCAGCCATGGGCAACGTAGGTGGCACCATACTGATGAGCAATGTCAACAAGGTGCTTGGAGATCAGCGGACGAGAAAGGGCGGAAAGCAGCGGATAAATGCCCTCATACTTGCCGTTTGCCCAGATGGCCTTGGCAAGGATCTTCTCGGCGTACTCCTCGCGCATGTCAACGGCCTCGGAGACGATGGCGCCCATGTCGAGGGCCTTCTGCTTGATGGGGCCAAGGTCGCGCTCGTCCTGGCCAACGTTTCCGCAGATGGCGATAACGTCCATGTTGCGCTCAACCTGCAGCCACTTGACGATGACGGACGTATCGAGGCCGCCCGAATACGCAAGTACGACCTTCTCCTTGGTGCTCTCTGCCATTGGTAGTTCCTTTCTTTGCGTGCGACGTTGATATCGCTTTGCTTGGCTGGGATAGTGCCTGGTAAGACGGGGTGTGATGCGTTAGCCGCGACGCACATGAAAAACCCGGCTGCGCGCCGGGTGCTGCTTCGTCCTGTTACTGCGTTGCGGACTTGCCTGACCAGGCTAGAGCAGCACGCGAGCGCGTCGCGGCATGGTACGTCGAGCCTGGCGTCGGCGGGAGGCCTGGATGAGCTGGAATGTGTTCATGTGCGGCCTCCTTCCTGAGTCGCGGTGCTTTGAGGTACTTTACCGTGAGAGTGTGTGGAGCCTGCGTAGGCTGCTCAGATGATGCGGAATGGTAACAAACGAGCTGTTGAAGCGTAGCAACGGCACGCCAGCAAAAGAAGAGACCCCTCGCAACCTGTTCTGCAAGGGGCCGTCACGAAGCGCCATATACCCAAACCAGTTACGCGGGAAAGCGCGACCAGCGCCGCCTACTGATTCCATTTCTCCTTCCACAAGGCCGCAATCTCGGCGTGCTTTGCGGGGCGCGCCAGATAGATTCCCCATACCAACAAAGCGATGGCAACCACGAGGGTAATCCAGAACTGCGGACCAAACTCAAGCTCCTCGACCATCAGGCCAACTTTTGCTATGTCCCTGGTCAAGAAGTCCAGCGCGTCGATAAGCGTATGCACGATAATCGTCGGCCAGATGCTTCCCGTGCGCAGGAACACCGCCTGGAACGCCACGCCAATGCAGATGGCATAGAAGACCTGGAACAGCGTCATGGAGACCGATGCTCCGGCAAAGATGTTCAAGGCGTGGCTCGCCCCAAAGAACGCTGAGGTCGCGAGGATGCACGTCCAGATGCTCTTGCTTCCGCGGTCGATGCGCATCCAGTTGGCACCTGGAATGATGCGATTAACGACCTCTTCGGAAACACCTGGCGCAAGGGCGATGAGCAGGGCAATGATGGGGTTGTTGAACTTTGCCGTACCCCAATCAAGCACGTCCGCCGCAGCCAACGCCAGCCCCGGGAGTGCCAGCAGCAAGCCGGCGGTCGTCCAGCCATACAGACCACTCAGTTCACCCCTGAAATGGCGCTGGAACCCATACAGCAGAAGGGCGCTGACCCCAACGCTGATCACGGTGCCGCCCAAGTGATACGCAACGGGCTGTCCGCGGAACACAACGGATGGAATGATGTCCAGGATGTTGATCAACAGCACGTACACGACGAAGGTAGAAAGGATGGTCAGGTACGGGTTGTTGAATACCTTGTGGTCCCTGAGCCTACCAACCCTGGCGTCTACTTCGCCCACGTGCGACTGCTTTTCATGAAGCTCCTCGTCACGCCACGCGGTATTGGAAAGCTTGGCGCTCCGGGCATTGACAAACGGGCCGTACTGCGGAAGGCGCATAGAGCGCAGGCGCTTGAAGGCCTGGATGGTCTTTGGGGTGTACAGGATGATGAAGACGATGAAAACAACGATGCCGGAAAGGGCAACCTGCGGATCCGCGCTGATGTACTGAGCCGTGATCTCGCTGCCGTCGATGGCGGAGAGGGCCATCAGAATCCAGTCAAAGAACATGTGCACGGTCATTGCGCCAAGCATGCAGCGGCTCTCAAGCACGGGTACGCACAGAATGAAGCCAAACATGCCGGTCTCGATCGTCTTGAGCAAGCCCTGCACAATGCCTAGCGGGTTGTCAAAGCTCAGGTCAAACACCACATGCACGAGACCGAAGGCCAGTGACGAAATAATGGCTGCCCAAAGCACGCCGTTCTTGCGGTTGCCCAGCCCCGCGAGAAGTCCGCCAAACATGAGGCCGCGGAACATCGCCTCCTCATTAACGCCCACGAAGAAGCAAAGGATTGTGACGTAAATCAATCGGGTAATGGCGCCAGCGGGCAGGTAGTCGCCATTTCCGAAGAGCGTCTCGGAGTAGCCGGCCAGCATGAACGCGGCAATGACGAGGTTGATCATGATGAGTACTCGCGAAAAATGCCAGGCGTCGCGGATGGCCTTCCAGTTGAAGCCCAGCCAGCTGGCACCTCCCAGGGCGATCATGCAGCCGACGCCGACTATGGCCCGCACAATGGGACGAACAAGAAAGTCATCTAGGCCCAGGTTGATTGCAAGCGGCGTCACAAGCCTTCCTACAAAGAAAGTGACCGCGGTGAGCACCAGGGCGATCACCATTATGGTCGTGTTGCTCTTCTTCTGTTCTACGCGCGCTTCTGCCATTTCGAACCTCCAATGTCCAGAAGCAACTGGACTGCCATTGCGAGAACTAAGGCCGTGCTAACTAATACCCCTTAATATATCTCTAGGGATTTGCTTGGGTTCTGACCTTTGGTTTTATCGGCGCATTCTAGCCGCGTACGCATCATGCGGTTCTTGTGGGGTTCGCCGCGCTGCGCCGCAAAGTATCATGAGGTGCACAGGAGGTGTACGCGGAAGGTATATACAAGTAAGCAGGCCAACGACGCGAACCGTTGACCTGCGATTTTACATGGTGGGCCCTGTGGGGTTCG
>JAUNJR010000216.1 GCA_030533135.1 Coriobacteriales bacterium | reverse complement strand
TCGAGCCAAACGTCCAGCTGCACTACTGGGATGCCGGTGATCCGGATGCCCCGGCGGCCCGTTCCATTCCGACGCTCATGTTCATCGCCGAGCATTGGGCAAACGTTGCGGAGCCGTGGTATAACGCCCTGTGTCCCGAGACGCCAACCTACGTCATGGGCGGGCATCTGATGGCTGCTCAGTTCCCGGAGCGCTTCAATGCGCGCCTTGAGGAGTTCTTGGCCACGGGCAAGTAGCGTCTTCTCTGCCATTGAGGGACGTACAAGGCCATTTCATGTGCGTAAACCGTGCAGACTTGACGGGAAACGCCCAGTTGGTATTATGAATAAGTCTTTATTTGTCGCTGAGGGAGTGGGGCAGAACGTTTGCCCCACTTCCTTTTATGTATATCGAAGAGATGAAAGGGGGTCCCATGGCACAGACGCCGCTTGAGCTGCAGCTCATTTCGGCTCTCGAGGAGCGTGCGGCCAACCATGCCATCGATGTCGTGGACGTCGAGGTGGTCGGCTCAATGAAGGCTCCGGTGGTGCGCGTGCGCATCGACCACGCCGACGAGTCCTTGCCGACGATCTCGCTGGACGAGATTACGGCCCAGAACGACTGGATTTCGGAGGTCCTCGACGAGCTTGACCCGATTCCGGGTTCCTACAGCCTTGAGGTCTCGTCTCCTGGTCTGGCCCGTCCGTTGCGCAAGGAGCGCGACTTCGCTCGTTTTGCGGGAGAGACCATCAGCCTCTCCACGACGGCGACCGAGGGTCGTCGCAAGTATACAGGCGAGTTGCTGGGCATCGTTGACGGGGTCGTGACCGTGAGGACCGACGAGGGCGAGTTCTCGTTTGCCCTTTCTGACATCAAGACCGCAAAGATCAAGCCGGACTACGACAAGCTGGCCAAGGCTGCTCAGTCCGCGCAGAAAGAGTAAGGGGGAGATAACCATGGCATCCGAGATGATGGAAGCCTTGATGGCTCTCTGCGAGGAGAAGCACATCGACCAGCTCTATCTCATTGACCGACTGGAGCAGTCGCTTGCAAAGAGTTACGCTGAGGTCCTGAAGTTGCAGGATGGCGCCCGCGTGACCTTTGACCGCACCAGTGGCAAGTTCTACGTCTACAAGCTCGTTCCCAAGGAGGAGTCCTGGGATGACGAGACGGGCCTCTACACGGAGTTTGACGAGGTTGACGTCACGCCGAAGGACATGAGCCGCATCGCTGCCCAGCATGTCAAGTCCGAGATTGCTGCCATCGTGCGTAACTCCGCACGCCAGCAGATTTTCGAGGAGTTCTCGCAGCGCGTCGGCGACATCATTACGGGCACCGTGCTGCAGACCACGCCTGACTTCACCATCGTGAAGATCCGCGAGGGCGTTGAGGCCGAGCTTCCTCACTTTGACCAGCGCCGCTACCCCGACGAGCGCAACGAGCGTCCCGCCGGCGAGCGCTACATGCACAACCAGCGCATTCGTGCCATCATCATCGACGTGCGCGATCCCAACTCCAACCAGCCGCCCATCCGTGGCGAGCGCCAGCGTCCGTCCATCGTGGTCTCCCGTACGCATCCGGACCTGATCCGTCGCCTCTTCGAGCTCGAGGTTCCCGAGGTCTATGACGGCGTCGTCGAGGTTCGTTCCATCGCGCGTGAGGCCGGCGTGCGCTCCAAGGTCGCCGTCTCCTCGCTTGACGAACGCCTGGACCCGGTGGGCGCCTGCGTCGGCCCCAAGGGCAGCCGCGTGCGCACGGTCGTCTCCGAGCTGCGCGGCGAGCGCGTAGACGTGGTTCTGTGGAGCGACGACCCCGCTAAGTGCGTGGCCAGTGCCCTTTCGCCGGCAAAGGTCAGCCGTGTGCTGGTCGACACCGCCAACAACTACGCCACGGTCATCGTGCCGGATGACCAGCTGTCGCTTGCCATCGGCAAGGAGGGCCAGAACGCCCGCCTGGCAGCTCGCCTGACCGGTATGCACATTGACATCAAGAACGAATCCTTGGCTGCTGACGTCATGAGGGGCATCCCCGTCAAGACCGAGGTTGACGAGGAGGTCGAGGAAGGCGGACATCGCTGCGAGTATGTCGGCCCGACCGGAATCCAGTGCCGCAACATGGCACGTCCTGGCTCGCGCTTCTGTGGCATCCACGAGGCCCTCGCCGCTGCCGAGGTCTCTGACGACCCCGATTCGCTCATCTAGGCTCTCAGCCTGAAACTGGAAGGTTGGTTATACATGGCAAAGACACGCGTGCATGACCTCGCCAAGGAA
>JAUNJR010000098.1 GCA_030533135.1 Coriobacteriales bacterium | reverse complement strand
GAAGAATGGCTGGGACTGAGAGAATCGAACTCCCACTGACGGAACCAGAATCCGTTGTCCTACCGTTAGACGAAGTCCCAATGCTTCTTCAACGCGAAAAGAAACTTTACCGTAACGTTGGCGCGGATGCAAGCTTTAGTTTGAAAAAATGTCCGTTGCGTGAGGAAGTTGTTGATGGAGGCGCGTTTGAATACGTCCGATGGGACGACAGGCCAGTGGTGTCGTCCCATCGGGCGGAATCCATGCTGCCGGAACCCCGCGCCCCGCGGGCCAGCTTTAGTCGATAATCTCGAAATGCCTCAGCGCGTTCGCGATGCCGTCGTCATCAACCGACGTGGTTATGTAGTCAGCAATCGCCTTCAGCTTCTCCACGCCGTTGCCCATGGCCACGCCAATGGCCGCGTACTCAAGCATGGGACGGTCGTTCTCGCCGTCACCAAACGCCATGATGTGCGACCTCGTGATGCCTTCGCGGTCCAAGAACTTCTGGATGCCCGCGTCCTTGCCGCCGGTCTTGGCGATGATGTCAATGCCCGTATCGTTCCAGCTGGTGATCGTGCAGTGGTCAAGCATGTGCTCAAGGCGCTGGCGCACCGAGGCGTCAACAAAGGCCAGGCACTGATAGATGGTCTCGCCGTGATACTCGCCCACCTCGGGGATGGTGCCGTGCGTCTGCAGCTGCGTGTTGATGACCACGTCGTCAACATAGTTGATGTAGCGCTTGTCCTGGCCAATCAGGACGAAAGGAATGCGGCCGGCCTTGAAGATGCTCACCAGCACCTCGACCTCACCCGGATCGATGGGGTTGCCGTCGAACATCTTGCGGTCGGAATCCAAGCAAATGTTGCCATTAAGCGTCAGGTAGGCATCAAAGTCCACGTCATGGATGGGCAGCTTGTCCAGCTCGACGATATCGCGGCCGGTAGCAATGATGGCCTTGACGCCGCGCGCCTGGGCCGCGTGAATCGCGTCAATCGCGCTCTGCGGAATGATGCCCTGCTTGTGCGAGAGCAGCGTGCCGTCCACGTCAAAGAAGAGCGCCTTGATGTTGGAACCACCCTGCAGCTCCTCAGGCTCGACCGTCACGATGTCGTCAATACCCGTCATATCAAAGACTTCCATGATCTCCGAATTGACGTGCGTAATCTTGAAGGAACCGCCCTCGTCCAACTTCTTGGCGACATCGATAATCACGCGCAGGCCCGATGACGAGATGTACAGCGCCTCGGAGAGGTCAAGCTCGATGCAGTTCGAATAGCCCATCGCCTCATACATGGCGGCCTTGAAGTCCTCCGACGTCGACGTATCAATCTTGCCATAAGGAACAACGACGCAACGGTCTTCGGCCTCGATGATTTTAACCTTCATTGCCATGGAAACTCCCATCTACCAGCAGGTGCGGGTCATGAGCCCAAGCGCTGATTGCATAGCTCAAATTCAAAAGAACTTGTATAGTGTACAGCCTGAAGACCATGTTGCCCCATCCAGCGGGCAACAATTAGCAATGAAACTATAAGTCGCAGGCTGACGCCGCGCGAGGGGGCTCGATTGAGCGAGAACACCAATAAACGTCAGGTAGAAGGTATCATTGCCACCTTGTGCGGCGCCATTTTCTGGGGTTTCTCGGGGACCTGTGTGCAGTACCTGTTCTCCTCCACCGCGCTTGACCCGCTGCTGCTGACCACCATCCGCCAGTTTGGCGCTGGCCTGGTGTTTTTGGCGGTACTGCTGGCAACGCGGCGAGACACGCTGCGCGCGATGTTGTCCGATCGCTCGACACTCGTACGCCTCCTTATCTTTGGCTCGTTTGGTCTCTTTTTGAACTCGACGGTCTATGCCACCACCATCAGCTACACCAACGCGGGAACTGCCACCGTGCTGCAGAGCCTGAACATCGTGTTTGTGCTGGCCATTTCGTGTATGACAGCGCGCAGGCTGCCGCAGCGCCTTGAGGTGATTGCTCTGATTTGCGCACTGGCAGCAACATTTTTCATTGCCACGCACGGTGACCCAACGGCCATCCACATGCCGCTGCTTGGCTTGGTGTTCGGTATTGCCACGGCCGCGGCCGCCACGTTCTACACCATGTACCCCAGGCCGCTCTTCGAGCAATGGGGCAGCTACCCCGTCACGGGCATTGGCATGCTGGTAGGCGGCTTGACGGGGATTGTGGTGTGCCTAGCCAACGGGACCATTCCTGCGGGAGTGCCCGCGCTGGACCTATCCAGCATTGCCGTCCTGGCCGTGGCCGTTTTGGTGGGAACGTTTGGTGCCTACGGGCTGTTCTTGCACGGCATTTCGCTGGTCGGGCCACTATGGGGCAACATGCTGGGAGCTGCCGAGCCCGTGAGCGCCACGGTGATCACGGCGCTGTGGCTGGGCACGGCCTTCTCGTGGGCGGACTGGCTAGGCCTGGTGCTCATGGTGGCCACCATCTTCCTTGTTGCCCTCCAGGCCAACGCCTAGCAACCTGTCACATTGGGGACAGTCCCCAACATGACAATTGTCACATTGGGGACTGTCCCCAATGTGACAGTAACAAGGCGGAGGCGAGCAGGACCAGGGATGCGAGGCTCAAACCGCACAACACCTGAGGACCCGTAACGACAAATCCCAGCAGCACGGGCAACGCGCCAATCGCCAGCGAGAACGACGCCACGCCAAACGCAAGACCACGCGCCTCGGGCATCAGACGAGCCAGAGCCGTCAGCGTGATGGCCATGGTGAAGTTGAAAAGAAACGTCGCACCCAGACCAGCGGCGGCATTCTCCCATGACAGCAAGAAGAGCGGAGCCGCTGCCCCAAGCGACAAAACCGCTGTCGCCGATGCACCCAAGCGATCAGACACCACGCCGCCAGCAGCCTTTCCGCCGACAACCGCGGCGAGCGCGCACCATGCCAAGCCAGCATCGACTTTCCAAGGGTAGGTCATCACCGCCCCGGCGTATGCACGAAGCACCACCGTCGCAGCCAGCAGCACGACGGTCAACCACCCCACCGGCCCCAACTCAAGCGAGAGTCCCCGCCACTCATACGCCAACGGCCCAGCGGCCAGCACCAGCAGAGCGCAAACGGCAAGTGCCGCCACAAGCGCCACCGACACGCCCGCCCACGTATTCCACGCGGCCATGCCGCCAACGACAACGCCAATGGCGCCCGTCGAGATGAAGATGCCCGACGGAGCAGCACGTTCACCAGAAGCGGCAAGCACCTCTTCCCCACCTGCGCAATGGAAGAGCGCATTGCCCACAGCAACCAGCACCAAGGCCGCTACCAGCGGCGCATTGCCAACAAGCCGCACGCACCAGACGCCCGCCGCAACCATCGCAAGCGATACGAGCGCTCCACCGCGCCAGCCCCGAGGGCCCAGCATGTCCAAAAGGGCCCCAATGGGAAGCTGCAGGCAAAAGGCAAGCATGTCGTACGCGACAATCGCGGCCGCACGGCCAAGCATGTCCGAGACACCCAAGGTCGGGGCAACCACGCCCAACATAGTCGTGACGCAGGCCAAATCAACCACCAAATGGCAGGTGGCATAGATGCCCGTTACGCGCAGGGGAAATCCGTCGCGCGCAACGTCCGGTTTAGCGTTTCCAAAGTGGCGAGCCACGGGAGCTACTTCATGTGGCGGCCGGATGGAGTCGGCGTGTTTTTCCTCAGCTTCAAGATGAGGAACACGGCGACCACTGCAACGACAGCCACCGCACCAGCAAGAATCGCGAGGGTAGGCCTCATGTTACCCGCCTTGGCCGGCTCCTTCTGCTCTTCCTTCGCAGCCTCTTTTTCTTCGCTCTTCTTGCCCTCGGGCTCCGTCTGGGAATCAGAAGCCTCGTCCTTCTCGGCTTCCTCGGTCACGCCCGTCTCCTCCTGGCTCTCCGTGAAGGACTCAGTCTCAACCTCTACCTCAGGCTCTTCCTCAACGACATACGCCTCTGGCTCGGGGCCAGCGTCGGGATCGGGCTGCGGCGAAACCTCTTCCTCAGGTTCCGCCCATTCCTCTTCCCACTCCTCCTCGGGATAGGGCTCGATGATGGCGTCTGCACGCGCCAACGGGCACAGCGCCAGAGAAACGGCCAGCGCACTCACGACAGAAAACAACGCAACGACGTGCCTCTTCATGGTCATCCCCCACTTCGGCGCTTGCGGCTTGCGCTACAGCCCCTTGGTCATGTACTTGATCATCTGGTCGCGGTCGTTATCGATCTCGCAGTTGACCACGGCATACAGCAGCTCATGCAGGATGCTGCCCACGACTGGTCCGGCTGGAATATGCATCAGTTCCATGACGTCGCGGCCGTCCACGGCAAGGTCGGCAATGCACAGCGGTGGATTCGTGGCCAGCTCCTTGCGCACGGCCGTGCTCACCTTGTCCAGCTCGATGGCGTAGTAGGACGCGCGCGGCACCTTGGAGACCGCGTCGGCGCGCTTCAGATTGATGAGCTGGTAAATCAGCGACCGCGCGTAACCTGGGCAAACCTGCTCGATCTTGACCAGCGTGCGGCGGATTGACCGCGTCATGGGATACACCATGTGGTCGTGATAACGGATGAGCGTGCAGACGCGCGTGATGAAGTCCTTAGGGAACGCCATGCGACCCAGGATGGTCTCGCACATCGCAGCGCCAGCCTTGGGGTGGCCCCAGAAGTGCCCGCGGCCGATGTTGTCAATGGTGCAGGTAACCGGCTTGCCCACGTCATGCAGAAATCCCGCCCACCGAAGCTCCGGCGTGGCCAGACCTGCTGTGAACTCCTCGACCGCGCGGCACACGCGAATCGTGTGGTCCATCACGGTGTAGGCGTGCCAGGGGCTGCGCTGATCAAAGCCAATCATGGCGGTCAGCTCAGGAATGGCCGCGCACATGACCTCGGGCTCGGCCTCAAGCGCCCAGGCCACCTTGCCCGTCCGCACGATGCCGTCCATCTCCTGGCCAATGCGTTCCTGCGCGATGTCCGCCAGACCCGAGGCAGCATCCACCAGTGCCACGTGGGTATGCGGCTCGACTACAAACCCCAGGCGTGCAGCAAAGCGCACAGCGCGCAGCACGCGCAACGCGTCCTCTGCAAAGCGCTGGGCGGGATTGCCCACCGCACGAATGACGCCCCGCTCCAGGTCTTCCCGACCGCCAAAGAGGTCCAGCAGCCCACGGGTCGGGTGGTACGCCATGGCATTGATCGTGAAGTCGCGACGGGCGAGGTCCTCCTTGACGTCGCTCACAAAGACGACCTGGTCAGGATGGCGATGATCAGAGTAGATACCGTCAGAACGATAGGTCGTTACCTCGACGGGCTCGCCGTCCACGACGGCCGTAATGGTGCCGTGAGCCGTGCCCGTCTCATGCACGGGAATGCCGTCGGCGACAAGCGCGGCCTTGGCATCCTGCCACCGTGCAGAAGTGGTCACATCAACATCATGGCAAGGTGCGCCGAGCAGGGCGTCGCGCACCCAGCCACCCACCACCCATGCCTCAGCTCCAGAACGTTCAAGGACATCAAGAATTTTCAAGGCATGATGCGGAAGACCATAGGCAAGTCCGTCAGAAGAGTACGACACGGAACTACTCCCCTCTGCTACTAGCGTTAATCTGAGTATAGCGTTCGTGGCATGTCTCTTCCTTCGTGCTATGCTCTAAGAACTTATAAAGTTTGATTTCTTTAACAGCGCCCAAGGAGACCCCATGGATAAGAAGCGATCCGTCACCGCCGAAGACCTTGCCACTTCCCGCGTCGCGTTCTACGCCAGCCGCGCCAATGTCGTGGCTAAGAATGCCGTCAGCTCTGTGGGTATCCGCGCCGCCGCACGCACGCCTGAAGGCATTGCCGCCAACGCCATGACCTGGGATATCGAGGTCACGCAGGGTTCCCGGACCGACCAGCAGCGCTCGGGCCGCTGCTGGATGTTCGCCAGCCTGAACACCTTCCGCTTCCGCACCATCAAGAAGTACAACCTCAAGGACTACGAGTTCAGCGAGGCCTATCCCCTCTTCTGGGACAAGCTGGAGAAGAGCAACTGGTTCCTGGAGAACGTGCTGGACACTCTTGACGAGCCCTTGAACGGCCGCCTGATGGCCTTCCTGCTTTCCGACCCCATCAGCGACGGTGGGCAGTGGGACATGTTCCGCGCGCTGGTCAAGAAGTATGGCGTGGTGCCCAAGGAGGCCATGCCCGAGACCGCCTGTTCGCGCAACACGCGCGAGATGGACAGCTACCTGACCCGCTACCTGCGCGGATGTGCCAAGTTGCTGCGTCAGAGCGCCGAGGCGGGGGTCAACGGCGAGTTCCTCACCGCCATGAAGAAGCACATGATGGGCGATGTCTGGCAGCTGCTGGTGACCTGCCTGGGCGAGCCGCCCGCAACGGTGGACGTGCGCCTGCGCGACAAGGACGACGAGCTTGTGCTGAATGGCACGTTTACCCCGCAGGAGCTCTTTGACAAGCTGGTGGGCATGGAGCTTGATGACTACGTGAGCCTAATCAGCGCCCCGACGGCGGACAAGCCGTTTGGCCACACCTACACCGTGTCGCGCCTGGGCAACGTGGTCGAGGCTGGCGGCGTGCGTTACCTCAACCTTCCCCCGACGCGCTTGAAGGATGTCGCGCTGGCACAGCTGCGCGACGGGCTCCCCGTCTGGTTTGGTTGCGACGTTGCACAGAGCTACGTCCGCGAGGAAGGCATCATGGACCGCGCGGCGCTGGACGTCGACCTGCTCTTTGGCTTCCCCGTCGAGATGTGCATGGACAAGGCGGAGCGCTTGGACTATGGCGAGTCCCTGATGACCCATGCCATGGTCTTTGAGGGCGTCAAGCTTGATGCCGACGGCAAGCCGCAGCTGTGGAAGGTTGAGAACAGCTGGGGCAAGGACCATGCGCGCGACGGCTTCAACACGCTGGCCGACTCGTGGTTTGACGAGTACGTCTACCAGGTCGTCGTTGACAAGAAGTACCTGAGCGACGAGGAGCGCGCCATCTACGAGCGCGAGGAGCCGACCGTGCTGGAGCCTTGGGATCCCATGGGCTCCCTCGCCGACTAGCCATCACACCGTAAGTGTCACGTCGGGGACT
>JAUNJR010000097.1 GCA_030533135.1 Coriobacteriales bacterium | reverse complement strand
GGACAGGGAGATGCGACGACGGTCGAGGTCGATCTCCATGACCTTGACCTGCACGGTGTCGCCCACAGCGCAGACCTGCGCGGGAGCGTCGACGTGCTGCTTGGCCATCTCGGAGATGTGCACGAGGCCTTCAACACCGTCGCCAAGGTCAACGAAGGCACCGAAGGTGACGAGCTTGGTGACGACGCCCTCGACGATGGCGCCAACGGGGTACTTCTTGACGAGCGAACGCCAAGGATCCTCGGTGGTCTGCTTGAGACCGAGGGAGATGCGCTCACGGTTGAGGTCAACGTCGAGAACCTGAACCTCGACCTCCTGGCCAACCTTGACAACCTCAGACGGGTGGTTGACATGGTTCCAGGAGAGCTCGGAGATGTGGATCAGGCCGTCGATGCCGCCAAGGTCCACAAATGCGCCGAAGTCGACGATGGAGGACACGACGCCCTTGAGGCGCATACCCGGCTGCAGCTTGGAGAGGATCTCCGAGCGCTCGGCCTTGCGGGCCTCCTCGAGCACGACGCGACGGGAAAGAACGACGTTGTTGCGGTTGCGATCCATCTCGATGACGCGGGCCTCGATGCGGGTGCCCATGTAGGCAGTGAGGTCCTTGACACGACGAAGGTCAACCAGGGAAGCAGGCAGGAAGCCGCGCAGGCCGATGTCCAGAATCAGGCCGCCCTTGACGACCTCGATGACCTCGCCCTCGACGTTCTCGCCAGCGCTGAACTTCTCCTCGACACGGTTCCAGGCACGCTCGTACTCGGCACGCTTCTTGGAGAGAATCAGTCGACCCTCCTTGTCCTCCTTCTGAAGAACCAAGGCCTCAATCTCGTCGCCCAGGCCGACGATCTCGGTCGGATCGACATCCTTGCGGATGGAGAGCTCACGGGAGGGAATGACGCCCTCAGACTTGAAGCCGATGTCCAACAGGACCTCGTCGTGCTCGATCTTGACGACGGTGCCGGTCACCAGGTCGCCCTCATCGAAAGCGGTAATGGTGCCGTCGATGAGCTGGTTCATCTCCTCATCTGAAACGTCATCCAGGGAGAAGATGGACGAGTTCTGAATCTCACTCAAAGGTGGACCCCTTTCGAAAACGGGGCCCCGATCAAACATGATCGCTGCCTTGGGCGTCCGGCGTGGAGCCTTGTCGCGGTTGGAAACTTACATGCTTCTCGGGGGCCAATAGATACGGTACATGGGCCCTTTGCCCATGCGCTCCATACAATACTCGTTTTTGCAATGCATTTCTAGGATTTTTTCTCGATAACACATTGCCTTGGTCCGCACCAAGGCGTCTGGCCCCTCCCGCAGCTGCAGCGAAAGGGGCCAGACGGGTTAGTACATTTGTGGAGCAACAGGTTACGCACGCAACGCACAGAGCTCCTTGGAGATCTGGGCGCCCAGAGCAACATTGTTGAAAACAAGCTGGATGTTGGAGTCCAGGCTGTCATTACCCGTGATCTCAGCGATGCGCGCAAGCAGGAACGGCGTCGTATCCTTACCGTGAATTCCCTGTTCGGCGCACTCGGCAAGCGCCTGGTCGATCGCCTTGTCGATGACGGCCTTGTCCATGGAGAACTCCTCCGGGATAGGGTTGGCCACCAAGGCGCCGCCCGCGAGGCCCATGCCGCGCTTGGCGTTCCAGATGGCAGCCAGCTCAGCGGGGGTGTCCACGCGGTAGTCAACGCCAAAGCCCGACTGACGTGTGTAGAACGCGGGAAGCTCCTCGGTGCCATAGCCCAGCACAGGCACGCCCTTGGTCTCCAGGTACTCAAGCGTGAGCCCCAGGTCAAGAATGGACTTGGCGCCCGCGCAGACCACCATGACTGGCGTCATGGCTAGCTCCTCGAGGTCAGCGGAGATGTCCATGGTGGTCTCGGCACCGCGATGCACGCCACCAATGCCGCCCGTGGCAAACACATCGATACCGGCCAGTGCTGCGATGATCATCGTGGAGGCCACGGTGGTCGCGCCGTCGAGGCCGCGTGCCACCACGGCAGGCAGGTCACGGCGGCTTACCTTAATTACTTCGCGACCCTTGCGGCCCAGGTAGTCAATCTCGTCAGGCGTGAGGCCCGCGCGCAGGCGGCCATCAATGACCGCCACCGTCGCGGGGACTGCGCCGTGCTCACGTACGATGGCCTCGACGCGCAGCGCCGTCTCCACGTTCTGGGGATAGGGCATGCCGTGGCTAATGATGGTGGACTCGAGCGCCACGACGGGACGGTTCTCGTTCAGCGCAGCCTGCACCTCTGGGGCCACGTCAAGATAGGCATTCAGCGCACTCATGGGATTCTCCTTCGCTGCGACCTTGGGAAAGCCGGCGGTCACGTTCATCAATTGCATCTTGTGGATATCAATATCTTACATGCGTTGCCGTACGAGCGCCTCAGACATCCTGGGGTTCACTGCCTGCTCGCTCTCCACGGCAATCGAGGACGCGGCAAGTCCAGCACGGCCAGCTGTCTCCAAATCAAAGCCCTGCAAATACGACCACACGAGCGCAGCCGTCATGGCGTCCCCCGCCCCCGTCGTATTGACCACCGTTGACGGTGCCAGCGGCAAGCGGACCAGATGCTCGTGATCCGCACAGATAAGACCGTCGGCGCCCAGCGAGACAAATGCCCGCGTCAGCCCTGTTGAGAGCAGGAACTCACAGGCGCGGACGAGGCTCTGCTCGTCGTGAATGACCGTACCCGTCAGCATCTCTGCCTGCAGTTTGTTAGGCTTGAGCGTGTGAATGCCCCCAAGGAGGCCTTCAAGCTTACGGGCCTTGGCCGTCGAGATGGGGTCGCAGAAGAGTGGTGCGCTGACGTGGGACACGAGCCACGCAAGCGTCTCTTGAAGAAGGTTGGTCTCCGCCAGAACGACAGCCGCCCCTTGCAGGAGGTCCATGCGCTGTTCCATCACCTGTGGCGTCAACTCGTCGAGGATGGCCATGTCATTGATGGCCACCTCCATGTCACCGTCCTCGTCCATCACGAAGAGGTACGTCGATGTGGCACCTTCGGGAACCGAGACCGAGCGCGTCGTGTCGATGCCCGCCGCCGCGCAGCCCGCACGCAAACTAGAAGCCTGCGCGTCATCACCAAAGGCGGTCACGAGGCGAACGTCCACACCAAGAAGCGCTAGGTTATGCGCAATGTTTCGACCCACTCCTCCGTAGGAGAGACGCACCGTTCCTATGTTTGAGTCATGGAGCATGAGCGGTCCAGCAGGTTTGCCTGCGATGTCCATGTTTGCGCCACCGACCACCACGACGTACGGTTTGTCGCCCATGGTCCCCCTTCGTACATGACTGACGACTTCACGAGTCATTACTGCAGTGTACTCCCTGATGACACCGTTCACGCACAGGCACAGCACGAACGGGACGCCCACTTTCGCCCGTATGCCATACGAATCCGGATTGATGGCTAACCATAAAACGCAATGTTGTGAACAAAATGAGCCTGATAGAGGGGCTAAGAACCAAAAAACGCGATTATGTGAACACTTTTTTGCGTTCTCAACCGTAATTGCGTTCACATAATCGCGTTTTTTGGTCAAAAGGCCTTCCGAAAGGCCCCCTTTGTTCACAACATCGCGTTATTTGGTTAGACCAGCCACTGAGCGGAGCACCGTTCCTTGCCCGCGTAGCAGCAAGTTTCCCGCGGTATCATGCATCCAAATGGCAACATCGGCCTTAAATGGGCATGTCAGGAGGCGGACGCATCATGGCAAAGCGCGTATTCCTTATCGTTTTGGACAGCTTCGGCATCGGAGAAGAGCCTGACGCCGCTGCATGGGGTGACGAAGGCTCCAACACGCTCTGCGCCTGCGCCACCAGCCCCTTCTTTGACATCCCCAACCTCACTAAGCTGGGACTTTGCAACATCGAAGGTGCCCTGGAATCCGTATACGAGCATCCCCTGAAGCCCATCGACTGCCCCACCGGCGCCTTTGCGCGCCTTCAGGAGGAGAGCCAGGGCAAGGACACCACCGTCGGCCATTGGGAGCTGGCCGGTGTGGTCAGTCCCAAGCGCTTCCCCACCTACCCCGACGGATTCCCCGAGGAGGTGCTCGACGCTTTCCGCGAGGCAACGGGCCGCGACGTCCTCTGCAACAGGCCCTATTCTGGCACCGACGTCATCCGTGACTTTGGAGAGGAGCACCTCGAGACGGGCGACCTCATCGTCTACACCTCGGCGGACAGCGTGTTCCAGATTGCCGCGCACGAGAGCATTGTGCCGCCCGAGCTGCTCTATCAATACTGCCAACTCGCCCGCGACATCCTGACCGACGAGCACGGCGTCGCGCGCGTCATCGCGCGGCCCTTTGAGGGAGAGCCTCCCTTCAAGCGCACTCCGCGCCGCCACGACTTCTCGCTCGAGCCGACCGGCACCACCATGCTCGACGCCGCCAAGGCAGCCGGGCTCGACGTACTTTCCGTCGGCAAGATCTATGACATCTTCGCTGGCCGCGGCACTACTGACCACATCCTGACCAAGAACAACCCAGACGGCATCAAGAAGACCCTCGCCTGGATGGACCGCGACTTCAACGGCCTGTGCTTCACCAACCTGGTTGACACGGACATGATCTACGGGCACCGCAACGACGTGGAAGGCTATGCCAAGGCCATCAGCTACTTTGATGCCAAGCTCCCTGAGCTCATGGCCAAGCTGCGCGACGACGACCTGCTCATGATCACGGCCGACCACGGCTGCGATCCCATCACGCCTTCGACCGACCACTCGCGCGAATACGTACCTTGGATCATCACGGGTCCGCATGTCCGCAAGGGCACCGACCTCGGAACTCTGCCGACCTTCGCCGACGTCTCCGCAACCGTCCTCGACTACCTCGGCGTCGATCCACTTGGCGTCGGCACCAGCCGCCTCGCACAGATTACGGAAAACTGACAGCTGAAATCCTCAACTGTCACATCGGAAAGGAGTTGTCATGCCTACCCCTCACAACAGTGCCGCCAAGGGCCAGATTGCCAAGACCGTCCTCATGCCAGGTGACCCGCTGCGCGCCAAGGTCGTCGCGGAGACCTTCCTCGACAACCCCGTCTGCTTCAACGAGGTCCGCGGTATGCTCGGCTTCACCGGCACCTACAAGGGCCACACCCTCTCGGTCATGGGCTCGGGCATGGGCATCCCCTCCATCGCCATCTACAGCTACGAGCTCTACCATTTCTACGACGTAGATACCATCATCCGTATCGGTTCCGCCGGCGGCCTCGCCCCGCAGGTAAACCTCCGCGACATCGTCATCGGGCAGGCGGCTTGCACCGACTCCAACTTCGCAGCTCAATACAAGCTGCCAGGCACCATCGCCCCCATTGCGGACTTCGCCCTCGTCCGTCGAGCCGTCGAGGTCGCAGAGTCGCTTGGTGCCAACTACCACGTAGGCAACCTGCTCTCCTCGGACGTCTTCTACAGTGAGCGGGAAACCAGCGAGGCGTGGGCAAAGATGGGCGTTCTGGGCGTCGAGATGGAGGCCGCCGCCCTCTACCTCAACGCCATCGCCGCAGGCAAGCGTGCGCTCGGCATCATGACCGTCTCCGACCTCGTCCTGCGTGAGGGCTCCCTCCCCGCCGAGGAGCGCCAGAACTCCTTCACCCAGATGATGGAAATAGCGCTAGAGACTGCAATATCTGTGTAGTTGAACGCGCCGCATCGGAGTAGAATGACTAGAGGTACGCTCTTTTTGGTACTGGGCGAGCTAGGCTCGCTGAAGATAGCCGTGGGCACGGGGTCCGCGGCACACGATCTCGCAAGGGAGAGATGCACATGATCGACACCAAGATGACCCGCCGTGCTTTTATGGGCACCATGGGCTTCGGCGCTATGGCCGCTCTGGCCGGCTGCGGTGGCGGCGCTTCCACTGGCGGCGACGCTCCTGCCGCTGACGCCAACGTCAAGGTCACGATGATCACCGATACCGGCGGCGTCAACGACCAGTCCTTCAACCAGCTCTCCTGGGCCGGTATGCAGAAGCTCGGCGCTGACCTTGGCTGGGATGTTTCCTACATCGAGTCCAAGCAGGACGCTGACTACATGACCAACATCGACAAGGCCGTTGACGACGGTGCCCAGCTCATCTGGGGCGTCGGCTTCGCCATGGGCGACGCGGTCAACGAGGCCGCTGAGGCTAACCCCGACGTCCAGTTCGCCATCGTCGACTCCACCAACAACAACGGCGCCGCCAACCTGACCGGCGTCACCTTCAAGCAGGAGGAGTGCTCCTTCGCCGTTGGTTATGTCGCAGCTCGCATGACCACTTCCGGCAAGGTCGGCTTCGTCGGCGGCATCAACTCCGAGTACATGCAGCCGTTCGAGCAGGGCTACTACGCTGGCGTCGAGTATGCCAACAAGGAGCAGGGCCTCTCCGTCACCTACACCGGCCAGTGGGCAGAGTCCTTCGGCGACGCCGCCAAGGGCAAGTCCATCGCCCAGAAGATGATCCAGGACGGCGCTGACGTTCTGTATCACGCTGCTGGTGGCACCGGCAACGGCATGATCGAGGCTTGCGCCGAGGCCGGCGTCTACGCCATCGGCGTTGACATGGACCAGGCTCACCTCGCCCCCGAGGCCGTCATCACCTCCGCCCTCAAGAAGGTCGACGAGGCCATTTACCAGATCTCCCAGCAGCTCGTCTCCGGCGAGCTCGCGGGCGGCAGCAACATCGTCATGGGCGCTGCTGAGGACGCCGTGGGCATCGCCCCGACCCATGACCTGCTCCCCGACGAGGTCTACAACGGAGCTCTCGAGGTCATCGAGAAGATCAAGGCCGGCGAGATCGTCGTTCCGACCAACGCTGACGAGCTTGCTGCCTACAAGGCCAGCCTGTAAGCAATCCGCTTAAGACGCACTGCCTGGGCGCCCTTCGGGGCGCCCTTTTTTTGTGCAGCTGATGCCGCCTCAAAGCTCCTTTACCAAGGTGAAAAATAGCCAACATGCTATGCATATCTTCACCCCTTCTCCATTATTATTGAAGCGTCTATGCAACCAAGGGAGGTGGCACGTGGAAGCAAGTCCGGAGTATGCGGTGCAGATGCACGGCATC
>JAUNJR010000215.1 GCA_030533135.1 Coriobacteriales bacterium | reverse complement strand
GGCTACCGCATGCTCGCCGACGCCATAGAGGCCGAGCGGCCGTACGTCATCGATTGCCCAGCGCTTCTACTGTGTGGCCAGCATGACCACGCGGGTGACGTTAAGCCCTTCAATCGCAAATGGACCGCAGGTGACGGTATCCCTCTAGTCTGGGTGCCAGGCGCCGGCCACAACTCAAACGTGGACAATCCTGAGTTTGTGAACGAGCAGATCGAGCGCTTCGTGGCAGGACTTGCGGAGGCTGCTTGCTGAGCTATCTGAAGCGAGATGGCACATTCAGAGCACTGCAGCAACCAACACCCCGAGGACACCGCATGCCAGCATTACGGTTAAGGGTGCAAGCTTACGATACCGCAGCAAGTAGAACGCAAATCCTGCGATGATTACGGACGCCACCCCGCTGGGTATGTCCCCGCCCAGGATGATGCGTCCCGCAATGGTCATGAACGTAGAGAAGATGAGCGCGCATGACATGCACTTGAGCGCGTAGAGTACGCCTTCGGCGAGCCTCGCCTTCCGGTATCGGCGATAGAGCAGCACCAGCGCCAGAGACACCATGCACGAGGGCAGAATGCAGCCAATTGTGGCAACGACTGCCCCAGTAACACCCGCCACCCGCATGCCCACGAACGTCGCGCTGTTGATGAGGATGGGGCCGGGCGTGAGCTCGTCCATGGCCACGAGGTCCGAGAACTCAGCCAGCGTCAACCAGCCACGGGCGACGACGATCTCTTGCTCCACGAGCGGCATCGACGCATACGCCCCACCAAACGAGAGCGCGCCGATCTTCATGAACGAAAGCAGCATCTGAAGCAGGAGCGTCATCATGAGGCATCTCCTCCAGTCTTCCTGGAGAAGAAGCGCACCCTTGCCACGCCCGCAAGCGCGCAGCCAATGGCAAGCCAGAGAATCGACCATCCGGTAAGCCGCACATAGGCCAGCGCAATCACCATGACCAGGCATGGGTAGGCAAGACCTTTGCGCGTGACGTTGCAGAAGAGGGTGATGACGACGTCCAGCAGCATGGCCACGACCCCGACTTGCATGCCACGCATAAACGCCGCCATGAACCAGTTGTCAATGAAGGCCTGATAGAAGTAGGAGACGGCAACCATCACGAGGAACGGCGGAAGCGCGCAGCCCAGCACGGCGGCGCAAGACCCAAGCGTTCCCGCGGCTTGCTGGCCGATGACCACGGACGCATTGATGGCCATGGGGCCGGGCGCGCTCTGCGCCAACGCGACGTAGTCGGCCATCTCCTCCTCAGTGAACCACCCACGCCGCGACACGAAGCTCTCCTTCATGGCGGCAAGTATCGCGTAGCCCGTGTTGGTGGTCAGGCTGATGGCAAACGTGGAAAGGAAGAGGGCGAGGAGCCGCTTCACCAAGACACGCTTGTCTTGCGCTTCGGACACCGGCCCTCCACTCCCCTGCAGCAGATGAGGCAGCGCCACATCCGCCTGTTACAACGCCAACAGATTAGTGACGCAATTGTAGAGCGAGATGAGGGGCAGCAAGCACATGACGGCCACGTAGATCTTGCGCACGCCCTCCTCAGAAAGGGCTCGGTTGCCAAAGGTGCCGATGAAACCACCTGCGATGGCGGGAATCACCACAAACGGAACAAAGGTAAGGTCAACCGCCCAAAGTGCGCCGCTCGATGCGGAGAGCACGAGCTTGGAGAGCTGGCTGAAGAAGATGATGGCCAAGCTGTAGACCGCACCCTCCTTGGCTCCCAGCGAGAAAAGCAGGCTCAGGGCCGCAACATTGAGCGGGCCACCGCCGATGCCCAAAAAGACCGCAAGCGCTCCCAAGGTGAAGCCTGCCGCGAAGATGGTCACGGGATTCGTGAGCTTCCAGCTGGGCATCTTGTCCTGACGTAGCGTGTAGACCAGGATGAGGCCAAGCACCACGGCCAGAATGCCCGCTTGCACGGCCTTGACCAGATGGTTGTCAAAGGAACCGGTCAGCGCGGAGAAGACCTTCTCGCCAGCCACGCCACCCAAAAGCGAGCCAGCGGAAACCGAGAGCACCATCTTCTTGTCGAACTCGAAGCCCGCACGCAGCTGCTTGGTCAGGCTTACGCAGCACATGACGAAGACTGCCACACTGGAGTAGATGTTGATGGTCGCCGCGTCGTGGTAGCCCACAAGATCCAGCAGCGGCTTGATGATGACGCCGCCGCCAAGGCCCGCGACCGCACCAAGCGATGTGGCCACCAGTATGACCAGCGTGTATATGAGATACAACATGAGAGGTCCTCTCTGAAATGCAGGG
>JAUNJR010000096.1:4172-7079 GCA_030533135.1 Coriobacteriales bacterium | reverse complement strand
GTTTGCGATGGCCACCAGTTTTGTGTTCGGGATGGGGGCGCTCAGGTTGTAGCGAGACACGTGCCAGCCAGCCTCACCTGCTGTGCGTGTTTTTGCTTCCTGATTTACGGTGTCTCCCTTCTCCCATGTGATTTGGGCAAGCCTTCAGATGCCTTTGTTTTAGGCGACGGTCTTGGCAGCGTCTGCTTCGGTTCTGTTGTACGACTCGCGAGCCTCAAGCAGCTGAACGAGTGCCTCGTACTTCTCGTCCAGCTTGTCAGGAACGCAGCTGAACACATAGACCCATACGTTCTGCTTGTACTTGAGGTCTGCGTACACGTCAGAATTGCCCGTCGGCAGGATGGTGCGAGCGATGCCTTCGCCTACGCAGGCATCTTTGCCCACGTAAATGCCCGTGTAGTCCGTCAAGTCTTTGCCAAAATCAAGTTTGCCATACCGCGCGATGGCAAAGCATCCCGATGCATCAAGTACGCCGAGATTGGCGATGCGTATTGCCTCGTCGTCCGAGGCAAGCTGCTCTACCAGCTTTGTCATGGGCAGGCGCATGGTGGCGCCTTCCAGGACCTTCTGCTTGGAATCGTGAACGGCCTTGAGCATCTCTGCCTCAAGCTTTCTACGCTCAAAACCAGCCTTTTGCTCATCCGCAAATTCTGCGACCCTGTCTGCAGCTGCCTTGAGAAACGCGGGTGTTTTTGGCTTGGGGACGTGAACTGGGACCTCAGGTCTTGCGGCAGGTTCGGTTGTGTTGGCGGTGTCCACACCGTCCGAGGTGCTCACGCCTTCCTCCTCGGCCTTGTCCAGCAGATTGTCAATCGGTACCACGTCGGCAGCTGTATCCATGAGTTTCTTGGCGGAGTTAAGCATCTTCGCAAGTTCCGTCAGCTTTTTCGTGATGTCGCCAGAATGGTCGACCAGGTATTTGATGCCGGAAGCTGCATAGCCAGCCAGCTCGAGGGCGTCGGAGATCGCTTTCACGTAGTTCATCGTCGGTCCTTTCGGCCTCTGTCTTCAGACCCCAAGATTCTACTATGGCAGGTTACAAAGCCTTTCAAGCACTGGTATCTCTTTTCCTGATTATTCCCGTTGTCATTATTGACTATGCTGTGAGAGATTGGTGTGGGCCTGCATAGTGCGAGCGCGAAGGGTAGTCGCGTTAGCTTGTAGGGCAGTGCCGTACACAGGCGGAGGGGACTACATGATTCGAAAGATGACAGCGGCTGATGCACCTGATGTGCACCGCATTCTTGTGGAATCGCTCCACTATGCATGCGAGGCTGCTGTTGTGCGCAGCCGAATAGACGCCCTCGACGAGAACGCGAATCATATCGTGCTTGTGAGCGAAGATGACGCCACGGGGCACGTGGTGGGCTTCATTCATGCGGAGCGTTATGAGACCCTTCACGATGCTGTGGCTGGTTGGAATGTGATTGCGCTTGCTGTGCTTCCTCAGATGTGGGGTCACGGTATCGGCAAAGCGCTTCTCTCGGTGATTGAAAGTTATGCAGCGACAGTTCCGGGCAGCTTTGTGCGCTTGAACTCGCGGGTTGAGCGGACTGAGGCTCATCAGTTCTATGAGCACCTCGGTTACCAAAACAGCAAGGTGCAGAAGTACTTCATCAAACGGTTCTGAATCTTCTTGCGCAAAGCGTGCGAAGTGGGGCGCCTCTATCCGATGCGTCATCAATTCTTGATGGAAGGGACGTACATGGAATACCACAAGACCATTACGCTTAAAGACGGTAGAGAGTGCTGCCTGCGTAACGGGACGGGGCAGGACGGCCTAGCCGAGCGCGAGATTTTCATTCTGACGCACGAGCAGACGGATTATTTGGCTTCCAATGCAGGCGAAGGTGCCAAGTCTGTTGAGGAGACAGCTGAGTGGCTTCAGGAACTCAGCGAAAGCGACGATGAGATAGAAATCCTTGCGTTTGTTGACGGGAAGGTCGTTGGGTCTGCGGGTATCGGCCGCATCAGCAAGAAGGAAAAGACCAAGCATCGTGCCGAGTTTGGTATCAGTGTCGATCAGGACTACTGGGGCCTTGGCATTGGGAAGGCTTTGACGGAGGCATGCATCGAATGTGCAAAGCGTGCGGGTTACGCACAGCTTGAGCTGGATGTTGTTGCCGAAAACGAGCGCGCCATTGCGCTCTACCAGCGCGAGGGATTTGTTGAATTCGGCCGTAACCCTCTGGGAATGCGCTCACGCATAACCGGCTGGCAAGAAATCGTGCTCATGCGGTTGGAGCTTTGCACCAAAGACTGATTGAAAGCCTGCAATATATGCCATAAAGGCCAGGTGGGTTTGATTTCTTGCATCGAGGTCAGAAAGTTAGCTCCGATTTGGCTGATGTCGCGTTAGGTGCAGCAGGTCTTATCTGCGTCATAAACTAACACTTGTTAAATAACAGAAGTTAGATTATGATGCAAGCAAGAAAGGAAGTGCATCATGCCTCCAAAGGTAAAGTTTCAAAAGGATGAGATTGCTTACGCGGCGCTGGACGTTGCACGTCACAAGGGCTTCGATGCGGTGACCGCGCGGGAGGTTGCCAAGGAGCTGCACGTATCGGTCGGACCAATCTTCACATGGTTTGAGAACATGGAGCAGCTCAAGGCGGCGGTGTACGACCTGGCAAAGGCCCGCTATCTTGACTATATAGAGCGGGGCCTCGGCGATGAGATTCCGTTTTATGGCATATGGCGGCAGTACCTTCGCTTCGCCCGCGAAGAGCCCGAGCTCTATCGCCTGCTCTTTCTCACGAAGCCCAGCGGTGCGTCGGGCGGTGCCATAGAGGCGCTACGTATCTCGCAAGACCTCGCGCGCCCCTCGATCATGCGCATCTACAACATGAGCGCACACGAGGCCGACTGCTTCTTCCGCGACATATGGCTTGTGGCCTTCAGCTGCGC
>JAUNJR010000096.1:0-4072 GCA_030533135.1 Coriobacteriales bacterium | reverse complement strand
GCGTGGGCAATCGCATGCTTTGCGGCCATGCTGATTGGTGCGCTGGGAACGGGTATCATGCCCAAGTCGGTGTTTGGTTTGTTCGAGCGGTTCAGCACGTTTTCGGCCGTCGTGTTCAACGCGGTCCTCGGTGTACACTTGCTGAGCGGAGCGTTTCCCGAAGAAGAACAAAGCGCAGGTCAACAGGCTCGTCATGTGGCCAAGGAGGTATAGCGCCATGAAGCATTTGAAACAGGAGCAGACCAAGAAGCACCCCGTCCGGAGGGTACTGCTGGTGCTATTTGCAGCGGCAGTCGTGGCCGGCGGCGTATTCTCGCACTTTGGGGGCTTTGGGACTGGCAAATGTGCCGACACAGGAGAGTTTGCCAAATACGCGGGGACCGTCGAAGACATCGCCATCCCCGAGCAGGCGCGCGTTATTGCCCTTGGCGAGGCAACGCACGGCAACGTTGAGTTCCAGCAGCTGAAGCTCGACGTGTTTAAGGTGCTGGTTGAGCGCTATGGCGTGCGAGCGTTTGCGCTTGAGGCTGACTACGGCTGCTGTGAGGTTGCCAACCGCTTTATCCATGGCGGCGAGGGCACGGCAGAGGAAGCAGCCGCGGCCACGGGCTTTGCCATCTATCGCACTGAGCAGATCGAGCAGCTTCTCTCGTGGATGCGCTCGTACAACGAGACAGCGGTGGAGGCTGATCAGCTGACCTTCTACGGCTTCGACATGCAGCGCTACGAGTACAACTATCGTTTCCTGCTGGAGGTCGCCACCGACCTTGGCGTAGACACGACGGAGCTGGCCAAGCTCTGGGATGAGCAAACGGACGATTTCTCTGAGGCCTATGATGTGGATCAGCGGGCAGAGGCCATTGGCAAGGCCCGTGTAGAGCTCATGCAGCTCGACGGGCTCCAGGCAGCGCAGGCAGTGCACTTTGCGGACGTGCTGCTCCAAAACATCGAGCTCGGCAAGGTGGATGACTACGCCGCGCAAGGAAACGTGATTCGCGATCGGTACATGGCGGACAACGTGTTCTGGATTCTCGCGCAGGAGGAGGCACGCGGAAACAGCCGCATCTTTGTCTCGGCCCACAACGGGCATATCGAGCGTAGAAACACATACGGAGACGCAGGCAAGGCGATGGGCAATCTGTTGTCCGACCAGCTCGGCAATGAGTACTTTGCCATTGGAACCGACTTCTACAAGGCGAGCGTAAACATGCCAAAGGGCAACGACGGAAAGCGCGCTGTTCACTCCTTCTATTCTTACGACGCACTGGCCAAGGCTTCAGCCAAGTGCGGCAACGCGGTGAGCTGGCTTGATTTCTCGGCAGTGCCCGACGACTCCGCACTTCGCCAGAACATCGATGGCTATGGGTGGATGGGATCGCTCGGTGAGGGCTACTCACCAATCATGGCCATTCTGCCGATGGCGTACCGCATCTGGGAGGCGCCTGCAGAGCTCTACGATGGCATGATCTTTGTGGCTGAGGCACATCCCACCGAGATTCGTCCACTCGCAACCTCATGACGGGTGGACAAGAGGGACAGTCCCTTTTGTCCACGTACGTTCACATGCCGATGAACGTTAAGAAACTGCACCGCGCCAGCGAGGTGATGCGGCACAAAAGTCTGTCGATATACTAGGCATGGTGTTCATAAAGGTACGCCATGGAAAGGAGCATGAAATGATTCGTACCAGCAGCGTTTCGCTCACCACCCTGCCTTCTGCCATCGCTTATAGGCGTAAAGGAACTGCCGGTGGTTCGGCCATCGTAATCGTGCGCTCTGACGCGACCCAGCCCGGCATCGCAACCATCAGCAAGACGTCGGGCGAGCCGATTCTGTCGAAGAACACGTCGGCCGACCTGTATCCCGTCGATGCGTTCCAGGAGGCCATCAAGGCCACAGCCGGCATGCCCTACCACAAGAAGGGCGCTCCGTCTGCTCCCGAGGCTGTCGTCGCGAAGGCTGAGGAAGAGCTTGCGGATGCTGATGCCGCAGAGGCCACGGAGGTTGAGGAGAAGGTTGAAGTCGTTATCGACACCGCCGAGTACCTGCGACTTCTTGACACGTACACCACCAAGGACGGCAAGTTCTCGTTTGACCTCATGAACAAGGACATGATTCAGCTTGCTCACAAGAGTGAGGTCGTGGCTCGTATGGTGGCTGAGGGCGAGGACGAGAACGTCATCGTGTCCTACATCGTGGGTGCCAAGTTCCGTAACGCCACGGGTAACAAGAACCTGACCGATGCCGAGGTCGCCGCCATGGCCGAGCTCATCGATGGCGTCAGCCCCAAGGGTGCCTTCAAGGAGCTGCGTGCCAAGGTCCGCCAGATGCTCTCCGAGGCTAAGCGCGCATAAGGTGATTGCACATAAAGAATGAAGCGGGACAGATGACCGGGTCGTCTGTCCCGCATGGACAAAGGGGACAGTCCCTTTCGTCCAAATGGACAAAGGGGACTGTCCCCTTTGTCCACCCTTTGTCCAACGGTGCCTGCCCCATCTGCATGATTCGCGGCGAGTTCGTACCTTTATAATCAGGTGGAGGAGGTGCTGATGGCCGAGGATGTCTTCATAAGCTACGCACGCGCTGACCTTGACGCGGCCAATGCGGTCCGCCAGGTGCTGGAGCGAAACGGCATCTCGTGCTGGATGGACGTGAAGGGCATCCAGACCGGCGAGGCCTTTGGCGAGGAGATTGCAAACGCCATTGAGACCTGCAAGGTGGTCGTCTTCATCCTGTCCGAGCGCTCCCAGCAGTCTCGCTGGACGCGCAAGGAGGTCACGACTGCCATCAACGAAGGAAAGCCGGTCCTGCCCATCGCCATCGAGAAGTGTGACGTCATCGCCCCCTTCAGCTTCTACTTCAGCGACGTCCAACGAGGCACGGTCTATCAGGACGTCGCAGCAAGTCTCGACGGGCTCGTGCGTGACGTCAAAAGCCTCATGCACGTCGATGATGACCCAGGGGCTTTTGTTCCTCAAGAAGCGGTGAGCGCGCTCTCTCACAAGAAGGGAAGACCGTCAAATCCAGTTATCCTTGGTGTGTGCGTGGCGATGCTAGTCGTGGCGTGTATAGGGTTTGGCCTGCGGTTTATTGGTGTGCACAACGCAGTTCCCCATGATACGACGGTCACTGACAAGAGCGTCCAGGAGACGCCCGAAAGCCAACCGACAGCGCTTGTCTATGCGTCCGACTGCTTTAGCTACCGAAGTGCGGGTGCTTATACCTCGACAGAAAACCTGGGCTTCTATGAGCGGGCTCAGGCATATGACAACAATGAAATCTGGCGTGCGTTTTCCATTCTGAGCTTCGTGCGCAATGAGAGCTCGGAAGCCGCGCGTGTAGAATCTATCACGCTTGAGGTACTTGACCTCGAGGCCATCGAGGTCCCTGACGTGCGGGTGGATGCCGCCTTCAATGGGGATACGCTGCTGGTTTACTGCCTGAACGATGGATGGTCGCAGGCTGACGGAATCTCACTTGACGTCTATTTCACAGCGGGCGAAACGCGTGTCGATGTGCCTGAAGTTGCCTTTGAGTATGACCGTGAATCCGCCCGCAGTCTTGCCCCTGGTGAAGTTGCCCGTTTTTGGAAGATAGTGCTCAATCGCGACCAGTTTATGGCTCACGATACGGAAGGCTATTCGGGCGAGTACGACCTTATCCTGCATATTGACAACGCGTCGACCGGAGAGTCGTTCGAGCAATGGCCAGTCGTGCTCGATGAGCAAGGCTTCAGGATTCGTAACGGGGCGGGCGGCTTTGGCGAGTATGACGTGACGCTATTTGCAGTGCTCGACGTCGATGCGCACCCCACAAGCATTCGCTTTACCAGTGCAGAAGCCACGCCGCGCGTAGAGGACACATTCCGCATCGAGACGGTTATCGCTCCGACTAAATCGTGCCGGCTCACCTGCAAGGACGTGTATTCCGTGAATGGCTCATTGCAGGAGACGCCCGAGTACGAGCTGACCGTGAAGGTTCCTGTGATGCAGGACCAGGTGTTTGGTGAAACCGGAAAGCTGACGAAGGAACTTGCCCAGAGGCCAGACATGGGACCGCTTGCCATGCAGGA
>JAUNJR010000095.1:4543-7118 GCA_030533135.1 Coriobacteriales bacterium | reverse complement strand
CGGTCTGCCAGTAGGGGCCGTAGTCGCCGCCGACCTCGGGACCCTCGTCCCAGTCAAGGCCCAGCCAGCGCATGGCGCGCAGGATGATCTGGGTGTTCTCGTCAGTGGAGCGGGTCGGATCGGTGTCGTCAATGCGCAGGATGAAGGTTCCGCCATTGGCGCGGGCAAAGGCCCAGTTATAGATGGCAGTGCGAGCGCCGCCCACATGGAGCTTGCCCGTGGGGGAGGGTGCAAAGCGCACGCGTACGGGAGTGGTGGTGTCGGACACGAGGGTTCCTCTCGAGACGTTCCTTATATACAGCCTTTGTAGTATAAGACTCGAGCTCTTGCAGGTGTGCGGCATGACAAACTCAGCACGTACGAACAAGAAAGCCGTTCACACCCCATGGCCACATTCGGTCGTGCTATGTTTGTTTTGCCGGTCTGCCGCACAGGGAGGAAACCTCGTGTCTGACAAGTCAGCGATTCGTACCTACAGTGCCTTCATTTCGTATCGCCACGCCGAGGAGGATACGCGCGTCGCCAAAGAGGTCCACCGTAAGCTGGAGCGTTACCACCTTGACCGTGACGTGCGCAAGCAGACTGGAATGACATCGCTGGCTCCCATCTTTCGCGATGAGGACGAGCTGCCTATATCGTCAGCCCTCGACGATGACCTGATCTCCGCACTAAGAAACGCGAGTGCGCTCATCGTTATCGCCAGTCCTCGGACCAACGAGTCCAAATGGGTCGCTCGCGAGGTTGACGTCTTCCTGGAGACCCATGACCAGTCGCGCGTGTTTGTGGCGCTCTGTGAGGGCGAACCGCGCGATGTGGTTCCGCTGCGACTTCTGAAGAAGGCTGGGCCTGACGGAACGATGATTGATGTCGAGCCGTTGGCTGCCAACTTCCGGCGGGAGTGTACGGGTGCGGCCCGTCGCAACGAGGTGACGCGTTTGGCTGCGGGTATCCTCGGTGTCCCGTATGACAGCCTGGTCAAACGCGCACAGCGTCGGCGCCAGCGCATCGTTTCGTTGCTCGCGGCGGCGGCCGTGGCGGCATCGAGCGCTTTTGGCCTGTATAACTCATACATGCGTACGCAGATCCATGCCAACTACGTCGAGGCGTTGCGCCGTCGCAGCGAGTACCTTGCCACGGAGGCAAACATCCTTATGGACGAGGGCAACACGCTCGGAGCTACAGAGTTGGCGTTGGCCGCCCTGCCTGATGCCGCTGACCCCCAGACCGCAGAGCGCCCGGTGGTTCCCGAGGCGGTATACGCCTTGCAGCAGGCAACCAACGCGGGTATCGCGGGCACCTTGGCTGACCGTTCCTTCACCACCTCAGAGGTCTATGTGGCCGACAGCGACCTGCGGAAGGTTTCGGTCTCTGAGGACGAGAGTTATGTGACGCTGATTGACGAGACGGAGGTGGTCTCCACTTGGGAGGTGGCGAACCACCGCCTCGTCTTTCAGGAACGAAGCTCGCTTGGGGGCTTTGGTGCCGTGATCGATGCCTTCGCGCTGAACTCAGGCGCGACGGTCGTCGTGTATGAGCGGGGCGTCGTCTGCAGAAGTGGGGAGGACGGCTCCATCCTGTGGGAGTACGAACTGGAATCGAGCGCTGGCGCAGCCGTCCAGGCGGCGCTCGTGGCGGAGGGAAACGACCGCCTGCTGGTGGTGTGCAAGGAGCAGGCGGTGGTGCTTGACCTCACCTCGGCCGCGGAGCGGCTGTGCGAGGTGTCGCTCCGTGAGCTGGGTGGCCTCGATCAAGAGACGCAGTGGGCCACTCCCATGGGAGGTGCCTGCAGCACGGGCACGACCTTCGCGTTTGGCCTCTCGATGGGCGACGAGGAAGGGTTCAGCAGGTGCGTCGTGGCGACCATTGACGCAAGGGACGGCCAGGTGCGCATCTGCGAGGCGCCAGGCCTCTATGCCTTCAAGGTGGGCCTCCTTGCCGATGGGTCCGTGCTCGCCGTGCTGGGAAGTGACCCCGACGCGCCGATCAGCGACCGCGGCACGGTCCATTCAACCGACTACATCGACACCGTGGACTTCACCGTGACCATCGCCTGCATGGACGCAGAGAGCGCCTCGGTGCGCTGGGCGGTGCCCCTCACGGTATGGGAAGTGGGCTTCGACGTAGGGTTTGCGCAGCTGGCGGGGCAGGACGGGTCGACCTCTGGTGTCGTGATGTGCTGGATCTGCGACCATGTGCTCTACCTTGACGGGGCAAGTGGAGAGGTGCTCAACAGCCTTGAGTGTGCCGCATCCATCGTGGGTGGCAGCCTCCTGGTGGACGGCACGTCGTTCATGGGGATACAGGCGGACGGCTCGTTCTTCATCTGCACGCAGGAGAGCGAGAGCGTGTTGGCGTTTCGCAGCATTGGCGGCGAGGCCTACTACGCAAAGGTGATGCCCTCCGCCAAGATCTTCATCATCCGGCACAACGTGGTCTATGGATACAGCGGGTCGGTTGCCGATGCGAGTGTGGTGACTACGTCGGTCGACACGTGTCGCGCATCGTGGGAGTTTCCTGCCAAGGACGGCTTCGTGACCGCGCGGATCCCTGACGACGCGAACGAGCTGCGCGTGAC
>JAUNJR010000095.1:0-4443 GCA_030533135.1 Coriobacteriales bacterium | reverse complement strand
GCGAGCGCCGTGCTCGACCTCGCCACCGGTCAGAGCGACGAGCTGGAGCAGGCAGTCGCAACCATCTGGGACGGCATGCTCACGTCGGATGCGTTGGAGGGGCACGCGGTCTGGTCCGACGATGGGTCGCGCCTGGCCTGCGTCGGTGCCGAGGGCGTCGTGATCAAGGGCTTTGGACCTGGTGTCGCTGACCTCGCCATCCCGCTCGACAGCCGCCGTGTGGGCGGCATGGCCCTCGTGGACGGCGAGCTCGTGGTGGCACTCACGCTGGGTTTCTCGGGCGAGCTCCAGAGCTATTCATGTACGAGCGGTGAGCACCTAGCCACACATGCGTTTGCCGACAGCTCGGCGTGGTCCGGCGGTTGGACGCTCGTGCCCAAGGCGCTCGCGGCAGATGGCTCGGGAGACCTCTTTGTGACGACAGAGACCTTTGGCTACCTGGTTGACCTTAAGACGCTGAGTCCGTGCCAGCGCTTTGTGGGTGGTAGGGCGTACGCGGCAGCAACTGACACGGTGCTCTGCGATGACCAGGCCGGCGCCGCATACAGCCTCCATCAGCGGTATTCCGTGCAACGGTTGATTGATCGGGGCCAGCAGATGCTCGGTCCGCAGACGATGGGCGAGCGGTGGCTCTCAGCCCACGGCGCGTAGCGTGAGAATGCTATCTTTAGGGTGTCTGACTCGTTGTGATCACGGCAAGGTGGAGCGGGGGTGTCATGTCAAGAGAGTCCAGTGAGCGCACGTACAGCGCGTTCATCTCGTATCGGCATGCGCCTGTGGACACGGCGGTGGCCAAGGAGGTCCAGTTCAGGCTTGAGCATTACCACCTCCCCAAAGACGTCAAGGAGCAGACGGGCATCACTACGCTTGCCCCTATCTTCCGTGACGAGGACGAGCTTGCCATCACGCCCGAGCTCACGAAGAGCATCGCCGTCGCCCTGAAAAACTCCGCCGCGCTCATCGTCATCTGCAGCCCGCGCACGAGCGAATCGACGTGGGTGCAGAAGGAGATCAACGAGTTCCTCTCCATGCACGATCGCTCGCGTGTCTTTGTGGTGATGGCTGAGGGAACAGCGGATGAGGTCACACCCGAGGTGCTCTTGCATCGGGTGAACGAGGACGGCGAGGTCGTTGCCTGCGACCCACTTGCAGCCAACTTCAGACAAGACTGCAAGGGTCAGTACCGTGCGAACGAGGTGACCCGCTTGGCGGCTGGTCTCCTTGGCATGTCGTACGATAGCTTGGCGCAGCGGGCTCTCCGTGAGAGGACACGCAGGAGGCGGATCATCGCCGCGGTCGTCTTCGGCCTGTTGCTGGCCTTCACGCTCTACACCATCAACATGAACCTGCGCATCTTCAGAAACTACCAGGAGGCGTTGCGACGGCGGAGTGAATTCTTGGCGGGACAAGCCATCGAAATGGTTGACGAGGGCAATACAGTCGCCGCAATGGAGCTTGCGCTCGCTGCGCTGCCAGCCGACGGCTCTTGGGATGAGCTCTTCCGGCCGGTGGTGCCCGAGGCGGTGCTTGCGCTCCAGCGCGCAACGAACGCCGGCACGCTGGTGGCCGAAGACATGACCTCCTTTGGGACGTCGGAGGTCTATGCCACCGGTGCCGAGATCGCGCACCTCAATATCTCTCCCGAAGAGCGCTATGTGGCTGCTGCTGACGATACCGGTGTCGTCACGTTTTGGGAGGTGGGCAAGAATGCGCCCATCTTCAGCGGTAGAAGTGCCTTGGGACGCTACAACAACCTCTCCCATTGCTTCGCAATGGACGCGGGCAAGCTCCTGTTGGCCTACAACGACGGCGTGGTGTGTCGCGGCACGAACGGTGAGGTTCTGTGGGACTATGCACTGGTACAAGATGAAGACCACGCTTCGACGATCTGCGAGATGGCCTATGACCAGGAGACTCAGTCGCGCCTGGTGGTGGCGACGGATCGCAGCGTCCTGATACTTGACATCAACACCGGACAACTACTGTACGAGCACCCGTACAGTGAGATTCTTGGACATGACGTGCCAAACGTGGTGTGGTTCTCCCGAAAGAACAGCGACTCGCGTGGTTCCACCGTGGTCCTTTCGTTCTTGGAGGATACCGAGCCGGACCACTTTACGTGTGATGTTGCGGTCATTGATACACAGACGGGGGAGACGTTCGCCTTTCCTGTGGGGACGCGCGCGTGCGACCGTATCGGGCTGTTGTCCGACGGCTCCATCGCGATGCTGTTCTCCGATGATATTGGTGCGATGACGAGCCAACGTTATGAGAACACCACGATGGTGTACACAGAGACCTCGAGCTCTCCGTATCATATCGCCCTCTACGACAGCACGACCGGCGATGAGCGATGGGTCAAGAGCGTCGATTCCTGGCAGGTATGCGAGGAGCGCTGCTTTGCCGAGATGGTTGACTTCACCAGCGGGAGGCCGCTGCTTGCCAGCTGCTTTGCAGACTGCATCCTGTTCATTGACCCTGAGACGGGCGAGACGCTCAACGAGCTGCGGGCGCCTGTCAGCATCGTCAGCGCATGCGCGGATACGGGAGGTCAACTTCTGCTGGGCGTCTTGAGGGATGGGTCGCGTTTTGAGGTCAGTCCCGTGAACACGTCCGTCATCTCGTACGGCTTGAGGAGGGGTAGTATCTCAAAGGCCAAGATGATGCCTACGGGCGACCTGTACACCGCGAGTGAGGGAGAGAACGTAGTCTCGGTCTTCCGTGGTATTCACGGGGACGAGAACCTTGTGATGAGTGGCGCTGGCAAGATGTATACCGAAAGGACGTTTCCCACCAAAGACGGATTCCTGTTGCTCCAGTACGACTATCTGGAAGACGAGGACTACCGTAAGGTGAGCAAGCTTGTGCTGCTTGACGGAGCGTCTCTCAACATCACATGGGAAATGCCGCTTGACTGTGGTGAGGGTCTGGACTGGGATCTCATCACGTACGACGAGGCCGAGAACGCCGTCATCTTGATGGGGTCTACGAACATCGAGGATGCCATGGTGCCGAGAAGCATCGTGAAGGCGTGGCTGGGCGACAGACGCGAGGAGCGCTATCCCGTGAAGACGTGCGGCGAGGCAGAGCTTTGCGTTCCTGGCAAGGGCATGGGCAACGTCACGCGGGTAGATGATATCGTGGTACACGGAGATCCAGTCTATGTGGGTGGCAAACTGTACTCTCAGGTGCGTGACGCGACGGGAACGGTGGGAATCACCGTGGCGTCGCTTGCGGACAAAACGACCTCCTGCTACCGCGTTGTGGAGGGGTTTGGCAGCCGTGAGGACGACACGGGCAGGCGCCTGGTCTTGAAGGTTGACCCCACGGGTCGCTACGTTGCCTACCAAGATATGCTAGGCACACGGGCAGACGAGGATAGAACCACGGTGCATAGAGCCGGTGTCCTCGACGTGGAAAAGTGCTCTAACACGGAACTTTCCAGAAAGTCCGCGAGCCCGCGCGCCCTCACTGACGAGATGCAGGTCATGGACCTCTTTGCCTGGTCAGACGACGGATCTTGCTTGGCCTACGTGTGCGAGGACGGTGTTGCCGTGTACGCTACCACCCCTGGCAAGAGGCGAGAATTGCGTAGCTGGACAAAGGCACGAGGGGCAACGCGGCAGCCTGCTGAGCAGGGCACCCAGAATGGTGAGGCAAGGGAAGGACTTGTCGCCAGCGCCGAGGGCTCTTCGGGCGTCCAAGGCGGTCAGGGAGACGAGGCGTTGGTCGCGCTGGACAGCAACCTCGTGCAGGCCATCGGCATCGTCGACGAACAGCTCGTAGTTGGCGGCACCTCTGGGACGAACCTCAGGGTGGTGGCATACTCGCTCGAGAACGGCAAGCGCATTGGCGCGTGCACGGTGGGTGATGACTTCTATTGGAGCGCGGGGTTCCAGGTCCTGAAGGGCGAGGATAGTAAGGGGGAATCGGGAGACCTCGTGGCCCTCTCGACGTCAAACTGCTACCTCATTGACGCCGAGTCCATGCAGCTGTGCCAGGTGTATTCGAACGGCATTTGTTACAACCCCCATCTCGATACCATCCTCTGTTGCTATGAAGAGCAGTACTATGCCACGAAGCGCTATTCGCTCGAGGAGCTGATGGCACGCGGTCGCGAGATGCTGGGTGACAACACGATGGGCGAAGAATGGCTTGATGACCACGGCGTGTGAGGCGCACGCTGCGTCAACTCCGCAACCAGCCGCATCAGGAGGGTCGGACCCTCGTGGTGCGCTCGGCATCTAGATGTGTAACGAGGTCGTTTCCGGGCATTCCGTAGACGGGTGCCTTTCCATACACTCCTTACCAACAACTGCATAGCGTTGCCAAACCTTTGAAGCGGAAGTAAAACCTGCAGAGGCGCATACAGAGAGTTCGGGTGGCTGAGATCCGAGCAGTAGCTGGCAGGCATAATGGACCCGCTGAGGGCGCGAAGAATCC
>JAUNJR010000214.1 GCA_030533135.1 Coriobacteriales bacterium | reverse complement strand
CCGACGCTCCCGACGCCGTCTTCGCCTCTGGCGCCATGGGCAACGGCGCGGTCGTATTCCCGACCGACGGCGCTTGCTACTCCCCCGTTGACGGCATGATCTCCATGATCTTCCCGACCAACCACGCTGTGGGCATCGTCTCCAACGACGGTATCGAGATCCTCATCCACATTGGTGTTGACACCGTCGAGCTGAACGGCGAGCCGTTCACGGCTCACGTGGCCGCTGGCGACGCTGTCAAGGCCGGCCAGCTCCTCATCGAGGCTGACCTCGACGCCATCACGGCTGCTGGCAAGCCCACGGCCACCATGGTCATCGTCACCAACACCGACGACTACGCCGCTGTCGAGCCTGTTATCGGCCCCGTGGCTGCTGGTGCGAAGCTGGTTGAAGTGAAGTAGCTCCTACTTCATACCTAAACCTAAAGGGGGACGGTCGCAAACACGGCCGTCCCTTTTTTGAGGCTTATTGGGCAATTTGTGTCCACGTTCCGGTGTTGACGCAGTTCAGCACTCTTTTTTGTATCGTCAACAGGGTTGGGCACTTTTGAGCACCCGGGCGGAAAGCGCGTCCGGACCCTCGCGCACCGCACAGGCGGGTGGCTTGAAAGAGAGCCGTTAAGACATCCTTCGGGGCGGACGAGGGTGACCTCCTGGTGCCGCCTGCACGCGAGGCCCCTGCTGGCGCGGGGCCGTCGGACCAGTGCCTGCGGACGGTGGCATCGGATCGATGTGCGGGTTCACCCAACGCAGCTCGAGGGCGACGTGGATGGACCCCCATGACCCTCAGAGCTCGACCAAAAAACGCGATGGTGTGAACAACAGGGGTCTTTTGGCGCCCTCCTCGACCAAAAAACGCGATGGTGTGAACGGTTATTGGCGACTCAAGCGCAAAATGCGTTCACACTATCGTGTTTTTTGGTCACGAGGGGGCATTTTGACTCTCTTATGTTCACACCATCGCGTTTTTTGGTAATCGCCCGACGAGGCCCCGCTACCGCAGGCGCGGAGTGGCGACTGTTCCTACGCTTGTTCGCGCCCCGGATCGCTAGGTGGTACAGAGTGGCCGTTGTTCGCGCGCTTGCCTGTGTTTGCTGTTCACACGTGGACGCTCACCAGTCTACGTTCCTGTCTGAGCTTGTTCCCACACAGAAAGAATCCCACCGGCCGACATCGAAGGAATGCCATCGGAATTAGCTGGACACACATTTTGTCCTATATGCCTTTTTTGATTCCCTTACATGCAAACCCAGAAGACTCTGCGCCCGCAGGCGCGATGACGCAAGCCACTTGCGTATCGTCTCATATCTCCTTAGCGATAGCCCTCAGGCTTGGGATACTTGTCCTTATCGAAGAGCGGAGGCCACGTAATCATGCCATAGGGCTTCACCTGGCAGAACATAACGTTACCAAGGGGCGGACGACGCAACGCAGGCTTAATGCCATCCACTGCCACCCAATAGTTGTCCGCGTCACAGTCAAACACGTATTGATTGAAGCCTTCCTCGCCCACATAGGTATAGCGCGGCGACTCAAGCTCGGAGACATACTGCAGGACATATTCCTTAAAACCCGGGTTGACCGGCTGAACAACCACCTTCACGAGCACCCTCCCCAAAATGCTTGCTATGTCCATTATGGAGCATAAGAGGTAATACAAGCTAGTGCAACCAATGCGATTGGATTTGTACAATCGAGCATCGACTGACAGAGCGTAGGTTTTCGCGCAAATGCTATGTTGAAGGCTCCGTGTTTTGAGCCAGCTTGCTGCAGAGCTGGATATAATACAGCAGCACGGCTATTACATGAGAAAGGATTGATATGGATACCGAGAAGAAGGTTGTCCCTAGCTTCTGGCGCACCGTCGCTATCGCGGCACTCTGCTGCTGCGCGCTCCTCTGCGGATTGTACTTCTCCAAGCCTGCGTCTCAGAACCTTGGAGTCGTGTCATCCGGAACTGACGAGGCGACGACTGATGAGGGCACGACCGAAGGTGCCGGCCTTGAGCTCGTCGAGGACGATGAGGATCCCCTGAGCCTCTGGACCGCAGACTCCGCCGCAAAGCAGGCGCTCATCGACTACGTCACCACCGTCACCGACGAGTCCTCCCCCGACTTCATCCCCGTCGAGGACCGCGTGGCCACCTTTGACATCGACGGCACGCTGCTCAACGAGACGGACCCCAACTACTTCGACTACACCCTGCTGGTGCACCGCGTGCTCGAGGATCCCAACTACATCGACCAGGCCTCTGACTTCGAGAAGTCCGTCGCCAACAAGATCGTGGACCAGAACGAGAACGG
>JAUNJR010000025.1:1451-19354 GCA_030533135.1 Coriobacteriales bacterium | reverse complement strand
CGGGCTCGGCGACGACCTCCGGCTCAGGCTCGGCGACGACCTCCGCCTTGACCTCTTCTTTGACGACCGGCTTGGTGACCTTTGTTGACTTCTTGGTTCTCTTTGTTGCCATGCGTACCTCCTCGGCTGGTTTGCTCATAAAAGCACAGTCTTATCTTCGCAGACTGAGCGTCGAATAGGGGAGCGTAGACGCCACCCATCGGTGAACATCGGTGATGGGCGGATACGCGGCGAGGCCGGACGTTTCATCATACGAAGATACGTCCGGCCTCGCGTGATGGCCGATGTCTCGAAAGTGGTCTAGATGTTAAAGCAGCGCTGCAATGCACGCGTCTCGCCCAAAACGAGCATAGTGCTTCCGACCGATAGCATAGTTTCGGGCAGGATATTCATGTTCATTCGGCCGCCACGCTTGAGGGCCAAGATGTTGATGCCATACCTCCGGCGGATGTCGAGCTCACCCAAGGTCTTTCCTGCCCAAGTCTTAGGTACGGATACCTCAAAGATCGAATGGTCCTCGTCGAGCTCGATGTAGTCCAGGATGTGATCAGCACTGTAGCGAACGGCGGCCCAGCGTGCCATCTGCGCCTCGGGATAGACAACCTCGTCAGCACCGTTGCGCAGCAAGAACTTCTTCTGGACCTCGCTTTCAGCGCGTGCCACGACTAACCTGCCACCCATTTCCTTGAGCAGCGACGTAGTCTCCAGTGAACTTTGGAAGTTGTGCGCAATGGCTACGATGCATACGTCGTAGTTCTGCACGCCCAGCGTCTCGAGGAAGTCGGGGTTTGTGCTGTCACCAATCTGGGCATTCGTGACAAGAGGCAAGACGTTGTCGACGCGCTCCTCGTCACAGTCTATTGCCATGACTTCGTGACCAAGCTCGTTAAGCTTGTCTGCGACGTTCATTCCAAAACGACCGAGGCCAATCAGAAGAACAGATTTCATGGTCACATCCTTTATCCGACAGTTACATACTCATGCGGGAGTTTCGCATGGCTCTTCTTGTAGTCCTTTGTTGCGGCGTAGATAACCGTCAAGCCGCCCACGCGCCCAAGGAACATAAAGATTATCAGAATGATGCGTGATGCGACATGGAGGTGCGGCGTGATTCCCAAGGTGATGCCGACGGTACCAAGGGCCGAGACGCACTCGAAGAGGCAGGCCAGGTAGGGCAATTCCTCGATAAGACAAAGAGCGGTCGCGCCAACCAGCGAGAGGCTGACATACATGGTGATGATGGCGCCTGCCTGCTTGATGGCTTCGTCTTCGATTCTGCGCTTGAAAAGGTTTGCCTCGTTGCGTCGGAGCGACACCGCCATGAAGTTAGCCAACAGGACGGCAAGGGTCGTGGTCTTGATACCACCTGCGGTCGATCCAGGAGAGCCGCCAATGAGCATCAGGATGATGGTCAGAGCCTGGCCGGGCTCGGTCATCACGGACATGTCCTCGACATTGAATCCGGCAGTTCTGGTCGTGATTGACTGGAAAAGAGAGGCAAGCACGCGTTCGAGCGATGGCAAGGACTCGTACTCAAAGAAGTAGAAGAACAGTGCGGGGGCAGTGATGAGGAATGCCGACATCGAGAGGATGATTTTGCTTTGCAGGGAGTAGCGCTTGAATCGCAGCTTGTTGGTCTGGATGTCGCTCCACGTGGTGAAACCGATGCCACCCACGACGATGAGTGCGCAAATGGTGAGGCAGATAACCGGGTTGGTAGCAAAGGCAGAGAGCGACGGGAAGAGCGAGTCGCTGTGGCCAAGGATGTCAAATCCTGCGTTACAGAAGGCAGAGATGGAGAGGAAGCATGAGATCCAGATGCCACGTAGGCCATACTGCTTGCAGAAGGAGGGCATCATGAGGATGGCGCCAATAAGCTCGATGGCAAAGGTGGTCGAGAAGACGAAGATGCCCATGCGGACGACACCACGCATGCGTTGCGTGGCAAAGGCGTCTTTCATCATACTTCGCTCTTTGAGTGAGATCTTTCTACCCGAAATGAGCGAAAACGCTGCGACGGCCATGATGACGCCAAGGCCACCTATCTGAATCATGGTGAGGATGACGATCTGTCCAAAGACTGACCAGTGCGTGGCGGTATCCCTCACCACGAGTCCCGTCACGCAGGTAGCAGACGTGGCCGTGAAGAGCGCACTACCGAAGGATGTGGGGATGCCATACCGAGAAGAGATGGGCAGCATGAGCAGGATCGTCCCGAGACAGATGAGACCTGCAAAGCCCAAGATGACGATTCTGAAGGAGGAGAGCTTCCTTCTCCTTGGAACGACTGAAGCCACCTCGCACGCTCCTACTAAGAGTCATTAATCTTAGATAGGATAGCAGAATGGCAACGTTCCGCCGCTGCTCCGACGGTTTAGTGGTTGGTATATTGTCCCGTATTACTGTGTTATGGGTAACGTTTGGATGATCGTGTGAAGTATGACAGAGGAACGGAGTGGGATGTGGATCGACCGATTACGACACTCTTCATGCTCATGTCTGTGGACGGCAAAATCAGCACGGGATCGACCGACGAGCTTGACGTCGATCGCGATTTCCCGCTGGTAGCCGGTCTTCGAGAGGGGCTTGGCCAGTACTACGAACTGGAACAGTGCACTGATCTGTGGTCATTCAACACGGGTCGCGTGCAGGCAAAGATGGGTGTCAATGAGAAGCCAATCCCTCCGAAGACTCCCGTTTCGTTTGTCCTGCTTGACAACCATCACCTGACCGAGGCGGGGGTCAGGTACTTTTGCGCCAAGTCTCAACAGCTTGTGCTTGTGACGGCCAACGCCTCCCACCCCGCGTTCAAGGTGGACGAAGAGAACCTCGGCATCATCCTCCAAGATGACCTGTCACTTGCTGATGCGCTGCGACGCTTGAGATCCGAATTTGGGTGCGAGCGGCTGACGGTCCAGTCCGGCGGCACCGTCAATGGCCTTTTCCTGCGCGAAAAGCTTCTCGACTATGTGGACATTGTCGTTGCGCCGGTGTTGGTTGGAGGCAAGGACACGCCAACGCTTGTTGACGGCGTGTCGCTGACCTCGAGAGACGAGCTGGCAAAGCTTGGCGTGCTCGCGCTTGAAGAGTGTTCGGTGCTGGAAGGCTCGTATCTTCGCCTGAGGTATCGGGTTGTGAACTGATTTCTTGCATTACCTTGCGGCGAGGTATTCAGGTGGGATGGAACCCGCAAGCCACGTGGATTCATTGCCTCGATAGAACGGGATGCCTTCTGTCCAAGCCCTTTCGGCGTCAACCGTGAGAATGACGACGTCCTTGCCATGACGTCTGCCTACCTGCATTGCCGTTTCTACATCGGTCGAGAGGTGTACGACCTGACGACCCATGGGCTGCAGGCCCTCCACCATGATCGATGAGGCGTTATCCCGGGTCGTGCCGTGGTAAAGCACCGCCGGTGGCTCTGCGGATTCGTATGAGACGGGCAGGGGAATCGAGTGGCCATAACGCGCGCGGATGCGGCCGTCCTTTATGGCGAAGCGGGCCTTGGTTCCATGATTGATAACGTGCATGATGTCGTCTTCGGTCAACGTGCGTGGCCATCCACCACGTTGATTGAGCGCATTGACAAACGTGGCGAGCTCGACGCTTCCATCGGGAGCAAGAGTGAGCCCCAGGCGCTCGGGGCGGTGGCGTAGTGCTTTTGACATTGCCTTGCTCAAGCTGGTGTAGTTGACATCGGTCATGCGCATGCCCCTGTTGCGACGCGTGCTGTTCCTTTGACATAGTATGAACCTATGAGGTGCGTGCACCTACACGTATCGCGCAAATCACGTTCGAAGCTTCGCAGAAAGTGCCGCTTGTACGGATTCTCGATAATTCTCGTACGAAATACGTTGGTAACAAGTTACGATGCATTCAACAACCGCATACCACCGGATGACGGGGTCGGGAGAGACCGCAACAGCGGCGCCGAAGGGGAGGCGAAAACTCTCAGGCAAAAGGACCGACTCTCGACGGAACCTTGGAAAGGCCTGTGCGCGGGCCACCGAAGAAGCAATCCGGATTTCTCGGAGAATCTTTCAGGTTGAAGACAAGGGCACAAGGGCGCGAATGGCGCCGCGTGTCCCTTGTCTTTTTTTGCGCCACGAGTCCCAAGGAGGAGTGTCCGATGGAGCGAAAGACCCCCTTGTATGACATCCACGTGGAGGAAGGCGGAAAAATCGTCCCCTTCGCTGGATACCTGCTTCCGGTTCAGTATGGCACCGGCATCATTGCCGAGCACGAGGCGGTACGCACGCAGGTTGGTCTGTTTGACGTCTCGCATATGGGCGAGGTTCTGTTTACGGGACCCGGTGCGCTGGCGACCATCAATCACCTGTTCACGAACGACTACACCGACATGCCCATTGGTCGCGTGCGCTATGGCGTCATGTGCAACGAGCATGGTGGCTGCATCGACGACCTCATCGTCTACAAGTTTGGCGAGGAGGAGTACTTCGTGGTCGTCAACGCCTCCAACCGCGAGAAGGACGTTGCCCATATGGAGGCTAACCTCCTGCCCGACACGAGCTTTGAGGACCTTTCGGATGGCATCGCCGAGCTTGCGCTGCAGGGCCCGCTTGCCAAAGATGTGATGGCAAAGCTGTGCGATATCGACCAGCTTCCGAAGGGCTATTACCGGGCTGTCCGCCATGTTGAGGTGGCCGGTATCGACTGCATGGTTTCCCGTACGGGCTACACGGGAGAGTTTGGCTACGAGCTGTATTGCGCGCCATCCGAGGCAATCGCGCTGTGGCGTGCCCTGCGTGAGGCGGGCCCGGAATTCGGCCTCATTCCCTGCGGCCTGGGCGCCCGTGACACCCTGCGCCTTGAGGCGTCCATGCCACTCTACGGTCACGAGATGGATGAGGACACGACGCCGCTTGAGGCGGGGCTCAACTTGGGTGTCCGCATGAACAAGCAGGAGTTCATTGGTCGCGAAGCCATCCTTGCCGCCGGTGAGCCTAAGCACATTCGTGTGGGACTTGAGGCAACGGGCCGCGGTATCATGCGCGAGCACATGGATGTCTACGCAGGTGGCGAACTCGTGGGTCATACCACCTCGGGTACCTTTGCGCCGCACCTCAAGAAGGCTATTGCCATGGCGCGCATCGACGTCTCCCACTCCGCCGTGGGTACCGAGCTTGAGGTCGAGGTGCGTGGACGTCGCATCCCGGCCACGATTGTCCCCATGCCCTTCTATAAGCACGCATAGGTTTACGTTCCGCAACAGTGATCGCAATCAGTACGTCAGACAAGAGAGAGGAACTACCATGTCTACCATTCCTGCCGAGCTCAGCTACACCAAGTCCCACGAGTGGGTTAGCGTCGAGGATGACGTCTACACCATTGGCCTTACCGATTACGCCCAGGATGCCCTTGGCGACCTCGTCTTTGTCAACCTTCCCGAAGAGGGCGACGAGGTTGTCGCTGGCGAGGCCTTTGCCGACGTCGAGTCAGTCAAGGCCGTCTCCGATGTGTTTAGTCCGGTAACTGGTGTGGTTATCGCGATCAACGAGGAGCTGCTTGACGCCCCCGAGACCATCAACGAGGACCCATACGGCGCTTGGTTTGTCCGCGTGGGTAACGTCACGGAGGTCGGAGACCTTCTGGACGCTGACGCCTATGCCGCCCTTTGCGAGCAGGAGGGGTAGGAGACCATGGGCAGCTATATCCCCGAGACCCATGAGGGTCGCGCGGACATGCTCACTGCGATTGGCCTCGAGAGCGCCGAAGAACTCTACTCGGTTGTCCCCGAGGAGGTGCGCTCCGGTGAACTGAATCTGCCAGAGGGCCTCTCTGAACTTGAGGTCGTCTCGCATATGGAGGCGCTCGCAAACGAGAATGTCCGCTTTGGCACGGTACTTCGTGGTGCCGGTGCCTATCGTCACCACATTCCTGCCATCGTGAAGACGGTTACCTCCAAGGAAGAGTTCGTGACCGCCTACACGCCCTACCAGGCCGAGATTAGCCAGGGTGTCCTGCAGTCCATCTTTGAGTATCAGACGCAGATCTGTGAGCTCACCGGTATGGACGTCTCCAACGCGAGCGTCTATGACGGTGCCACGGCGGCCGCTGAAGCTGTGCTCATGTGCCTTGACCGCAAGCGCGGAGAGGTCGTGGTCGCCGAGAGCGTGAATCCCGACGTAATCACGGTGATCAAGACGTACTGCGCAAGCCGCAATGTTCCCGTCGTAACGGTCGGCATGAAGGATGACCTCACCCTTGACCTCGAGGCGCTTCAAGCCGCAATCGGGCCCAAGACGGCGGCCGTCTATGTGCAGAGCCCCAATTACCTGGGCGTTATTGAGGATATGGACGCCATCGTGGCTGCGACTCACGGAGCCGGCGCTAAGCTCGTGATGGGATTCAACCCCATATCGCTGGGCATTCTACGTACGCCGGGGGAGTACGGTGCCGATGTCGCCGTGGCTGAGGGTCAGCCCCTGGGTCTGCCCCTTGGTTTTGGCGGACCGTACCTTGGCATCATGGCGGCCACCAAGGCAATGATGCGCAAGCTTCCTGGCCGCATCGTGGGACAGACCACTGATGCCGATGGTCGACGCGCCTTCGTCTTGACCCTCCAAGCCCGCGAGCAGCACATTCGCCGTGAGAAGGCCTCCTCAAACATTTGCTCCAACGAGGCGCTGTGCGCCATGACCGCCTCGGTCTATCTGGCAACCGTGGGGCCCGATGGCCTCGCCCAGGCTGCACGCCTCTCTGCGGGCCACGCGCACTATCTTGCGGACAAGCTTGCTGAGCTGGGCTTTGCCGTGGTGAGCGACCGCCCCTTCTTCAATGAGTTCCTGACCACCTGTCCCATCGATGCGGACCAGCTGGTGGATGCCCTTGAGGCTCGTGGCATTCTTGCGGGCCTGCCCACACACGGTGGCATCCTGTGGTGCGCCACCGAGCTCAATACGCGTTCGGACATCGATCGTGCCGTGCAGGCTATCAAGGAGGTGTGTGACCGATGAAGCTCCTGTTTGAACGCAGCGTTCCCGGTCGCAAGCAGACCATCTTCCCCGATCTCGACGTGCCCGAGGTGTCCTTCGACCAGACCCTTCTTCGAGACAAGGCACCACGCCTTCCTCAGATGGCCGAGGTCGACTTGGGACGCCACTACACCGAGCTGGCAAAGCAGACGCATGGTGTGAACGACGGGTTCTACCCGCTTGGCTCCTGCACGATGAAGTACAACCCGCGCGTGAACGAGCAGGTTTCCGCACTTTCGGGGTTTACGGACATCCATCCGCTCCAGCCTGCCGAGACCGCTCAGGGCTGTCTTCGTGCCATGTACGAGCTTGAGGGCATGCTTGCCGAGATTTGCGGCATGGATGCCATGACGCTCCAGCCTGCCGCTGGCGCTCACGGCGAATACACGGGCTTGCTGCTTATTCGCGCTCATCACCTGGCCAAGGGCGACACCGCGCGTACCAAGATCATCGTTCCGGACTCTGCGCACGGCACCAATCCTGCGAGCGCGGTCATGGCGGGGTTCACGGTCGTCTCCGTTCCGAGCAACGAAGCCGGTGGCGTCGACCTTGACGCGCTTCGTGCAGCCGTGGGCGAGGACACCGCGGGCCTCATGCTCACCAACCCCAATACGCTGGGCCTCTTTGATCCCAACATCCTTGAGATCTGCCGCATCGTTCACGAGGCGGGCGGTCTTTGCTACTACGACGGCGCGAACCTCAACGCCGTGATGGGCCATGCACGTCCTGGTGACATGGGCTTCGACTGCGTGCACGTCAACTTGCACAAGACCTTCTCCACGCCGCATGGTGGTGGTGGACCGGGCTCCGGCCCCGTGGGGTGCAAGGCGTTCCTTGCCCCATACCTTCCTGGTCCGCAGGTGACCAAGAGCGCTGACGGCAGCTTCTCCTTCGTTCAGCCAGAGCAGAGCGTTGGCAAGGTCCGCAGCTTCTACGGAAACTTCCTCGTGACCGTACGTGCACTCGCCTACATCCTTACGCTGGGCAAAGAGGGTATCCCCGAAGCATCTGAGGCGGCAGTTCTCAACGCCAACTACCTGGCTCACCTCCTCTCGAAGGCAGGCTACACCCTTCCGTACGGCGAGCGCTGCATGCACGAGTTCGTCATTGACGTTGGGCCGCTCAAGGCAGAGACGGGTGCGTCAGCCATGGATGTCGCGAAGCGGCTTCTTGACTTCGACGTTCATCCACCCACCATGTACTTCCCGCTCATCGTCCATGAGGCGCTCATGGTCGAGCCAACCGAGACGGAAAGCCGCGAAACCTTGGACGAATTCGTCAGCCTCATGACGAACATCCTTGCTGAGGCGCGCGAGGATGGCGAGCGTCTGCATGGTGCACCATTCACACGCCCCATCGGCAGGCCCGACGAGGTCACCGCTGCTCGTAAGCCCTGCTTGCACTACGTCTTTGATGAGGAGGCTTAATGCCCCAGGGACCGCGCTGCATCGAGAGCCATGGGACGGACCCATATACGAACCTCGCTATCGAGTCCTGTCTCATGCGCTCCGTTCAGCCTGGAGAGCCCATCCTCTACCTGTGGCAAAACGAGCGGACTGTCGTCATCGGGCGCAACCAGTGTGCTTCGGCGGAATGCAACCTGAGCCAGCTTGAGCGTGACGGCGGGCATCTTGCTCGGAGGCGCTCGGGCGGCGGGGCCGTGTATCACGACCTCGGCAACCTGAACTTCACCTTCGTCACCACGGCGAAGGAGTACGACCAGACGGCGCAGACGGACGTCATTCTCGACGCCGTCTGCGCACTGGGCTTTCAGGCTGAGCGTACCGGTCGAAACGACCTTGTGCTTGAAGGGGGCCGTAAGTTCTCGGGACACGCTTACCAGCACACTGGTTCAGCAAGTTGCCATCATGGCACGATCATGGTGTCGGTCGATGTCGATGCGCTTGGGCGCTATCTCAACGTGAGTCCTTCTAAGCTGCAGACGAAGGGCGTTCGCTCAGTGCGTTCACGCGTCACCAACCTTCAGGCGGTGCGTCCCGACATCTCTGTAGCCACGTTGAAGGAGGCTCTTCGATCGGCATATGCGAAGTACGTTGGACACGCTGTTGAGGTTGAGGATGCAAGCGAGCTTGACGCCGCTGAGGTCGAGGCGGCTCGGCAGCATTTCGCTTCGCGTGAATGGCTCTTCCGAGGGGAGCGGCTTTTCGACGAGAGCCGAAAGGGACGCTTTGCGTGGGGCGAGGCGCGCATCGATCTAACCTGTGACCAGGGCATCATTTGTGATCTTGTGGTCTTTTCTGACGGGCTCGATGCGGAGCGCATCGATGCAATCCCCAAGCTCCTCAGCGGAGTTCCCAAGAGAGCAGAGGACGTGGAAGAAAGGCTGCTGGCAGGTGGGTTCCCAACGGACATGGCCGTCAACATCGCGCAGCTCATTGCAAACTGAGAGGAATGAACATGATGTATGACATCGCAATCATAGGTGGAGGGCCAGGCGGTTATACCGCAGCCGAGGAAGCCGCTGCTCGCGGACGCTCCGTTGTGCTCTTCGAGCGCGATCTTGTGGGAGGAACGTGCCTCAACCGCGGCTGCATACCCACCAAGGCGCTGCTCCACGACGCGATGCCCGATGCGCCGTTCGCTGCCATGCACGCTCGCAAGAAGGCGGTTGTCGATCAGCTGCGGGATGGCATCGAGAAGCTGCTCAAGAAGCGCAAGGTCACCATTGTGCGCGGGACGGCGACTGTTGTGTCTCCCGGTGTCGTGACCTGCGGCAACGAGACCTTCGAGGCACATGACATCATTATCGCCACTGGCTCGGTTCCAGCGATCATTCCCGTACCTGGCATCGACCTTCCTGGTGTCTATTCCTCAAGCGACCTGCTGGAAGGCGAGGGGCTGCACGTCTCGTCCCTTGTCATTGTTGGTGGGGGAGTCATTGGTGTCGAGTTTGCCACGCTCTATGCCTCGCTTGGCGCGCGCGTGACGATCGTCGAGGCAACCGAGCGCATTCTGCCGCCGATGGACCGAGAGATTTCCCAGCGTGTCACCATGCACCTCAAGAAGCGCGGCATCGCGGTCGAGACGTCCGCGCGCGTTACCGCCATTGAGGGCGAGCCCGGTTCTATGAAGGTGCGCTACACCGATAAACGTGGCAATGAGAAGATGGCCGAGGCCGAAGGCGTGCTTATTGCCTGCGGGAGACGCGCCAACACCCAGGGACTTTTTGCCGAAGGTTGTGAACCGGAGCTCTCACGCGGTGCCCTCGTGTGTGATGAATCCGGCCGTACGAGCGTTGGCCATCTCTGGGCCATTGGAGATGTGGTGGCTGGCAACATCCAGCTTGCTCATGTAGCGGAAGCGCAGGCAAGAAACGTGGTGGCGGTGATTTGCAGTGATACGCCGCTCGTTTCGATGAAGGTCGTTCCTTCCTGCGTCTATACCTCACCCGAGGTCGCGTCCGTTGGCATCACCGAGGCTGAGGCAAAGGCGCAAGGCTTGGACGTCCGTGTAGGCAAGGCGCTAACCGGCGCAAACGGCAAGTGTCTCATCGAAGAGTCGGAGAGTGGTTACGTGAAGCTCGTGGCGGACGCAGCTACGGGGGCGATTCTTGGGGCTCAGCTGGTGTGTCCGCGCGCGACCGACCTTGTGTCTGAGCTGGCGTTGGCCATCTCGCTCGGTTGCACCGCGACGCAGCTTTCAAGCGTCATCCACCCGCACCCCACGGTAAGTGAGCTCATCTCGGCTGCGGCGCGAACGCTTGCCTGCTAACACGTTCAACTTCAAACAAAATGACTACGCACTTTGGGAGATTACCTGGCCAAAAATGGCTTGAAACCTCTCAAAGTGCGTAGTTCTGTTTTCAAATCTCTCAAAGTGCGCTATGAAATATGCCTCGTAATCCGCTAGCTCCAAAGGCGGTGGTGGACAAACTCGGCAAACCGCTCGACCTCTTCGAGGGTCTTAAGGCGTGCCATGAAGAAGGTGTTGCCCATGTCGTCGGAAAGTGCGTCGGGCATGCGGCCGTATTTACAGATGACGGATCCATAGCGCAACAGGATGTCATCGACCGAGTGCGTATAGCTGTAGCAGTCACGCTGCGCTGCAAAGACGCAGTAGAACGTCTCGCCACCCTCCGCGTGGGTGGTGCTACCCGTGGTGACCATGTCCGCCCAAATCTGGTACACGTCAAAGGAATGGGCGAAGTTGATCATGTCGGGGTTGTATCCGCCCGGGGCACGCACGTTGACCTCAAGGCCGACATAGTCGCCCACGTTGCCAAGGCCGGGCTTTGCCTCGGTCAGGCGGAAGAACTCCATGTGAACGAAACGACGCTTGATGCCAAAGGACTTGACGGTTGCGCGGGCGAGCTTGGCAAGCGCTGGGTCAACGGTTGGGCAGGTGTAGAACCATACGTCAAGCATGTTCTCGACGGTGGCTGCGATGTCGTCGGGGCACACAGTCTGATTCTCGAAGAGCGGGTTGCCCTCGCCATCGATAACGGCTTCGTAGGTGCAGATCGTGCCCGTCACGAACTCCTCAAGGACGTAAGGCTCATCAGGCATTGACGCAAGCAGCGCCTCGAGTGATGCCGCATCGTTTACCTTGATGGTGCCGCCAGCGCCGACGCCACGCTCGGGCTTGGCAAAGAGGGGGAAGCCAACCTCCTTGGCAAAGGTACGGACAACGTCGGGATTGCTGAGGCGAACCTGGCGCGCGGTAGGCACGCCGGCGGCAGCGTAGAGGGGCTTCATCTCGGCCTTGCTCTGCCACTGCTCCATTTGCGCAGAGCCTGCACCCGTGGTGATATGGAAATCGTCACGCAAGCGCGCGTCCTGGCTTAGCCAGTACTCGTTCTGTGACTCAAGCCAGTCAATCTTGCCGTATTTGAACGAGAAGAAGGCGACAGCACGGAAGACTTCGTCATAGTCCTCGAGGTTGGGCACCCAGTAGTACTCGTCAAGTGACCACTTGACCTCATTTGCAAGATAGTCATACGGTGTGTCGCCAATGCCGAGCACCGTTGCGCCGTTTTCGCGCAGGCGATCGCACCAATTCCAGTAGTTGTCGGGGAACTGCGGTGATATGAAGATGACGTTCATAGCCTTTCCTTCCACAGACATGCTCGATGTCTTCATGTTATCGCAGGTAATCCTACCTTTTATCAAGCCCGCATCGGTCTAAGGAACTAAATGAACACCACTACGAAACAGTGGGGTTTCAAATGGGCGTTTGATCCGCACATACGAGGGGTAACGTTTGGCAGCGGGAGAACACGAAGGGCCAGTTAACGTCGTATGATGAATGGAGACGCCCATGAGCTTTCCTGATGGGCTTTAGTCTCGATGGTAGCATCGATAAAGAATCGCTGGTCAGGATACGACCTTTCGCTAAGGAGGTCCCAGTTCATGTTCTATCCCGGATTTGACATCACCCCCACCTATGATCCGCTTGGCTTTGAATACGGCGAGGGGGTCTTTGGTCCGGTTCCAGAACTGCGCACGCTCGATGCCATCCGCCCGTCTCTGCAGGACCCATCCTGCACTGGTCCTGAGGTGGTCTATGCCATTGCTATGGACACGGGACGAGAGGTCGATAAACCCGCGATGCTTGAGCGCAATCTGCTCTTTGGCGTAGTCACCTATGCCGCTGGCTTGCTTGGGAATGAGCCAGTACGCAGCCAGGGACACATTCACGCGGTCTCGCCGTCCTGTGGGGCATCTACCTGCGAGGTATATGAGATCTGGGAAGGTGCTGCCTATATCTATATGCAGGAGCGCGCCAAGGACGACCCTGGTCGCTGCTTTGCCATCTATGCCAAGCCAGGCGACGTGGTCATCACTCCGCCAAATTGGGCACATGCCGTCATTGTGGCCGACACGTCCAAGAACCTCACCTTCGGCGCCTGGTGCGTGCGTGACTACGGCTTTGACTACGACGACGTGCGCGCTCACAAGGGGATCGCTTGGTTCCCGCAGGTTGACGAAGGCGGGCAGACGACATTTGTCGCCAACCCCACCTACCTGCCGTCCACACTTGAGGTGCGTGGACCAGGTGATTACAGCAAGTTTGGCCTTAGGAAAGATATCTCTATCTACCAGCAGTTTATTGATAATCCGGATGAGTTTCTCTACGTCTCACGACCGCAGCTTGACCCTTCGCTCTGGGAGCACTTCATTCCCTGAGTCCTTCCTGCACCAACAAGAGAATGGATGAGAGCGTGAACGTTATCGATGCCCGCGTGATGCATCACTTTCCCAACGGCGTACCCGAAGGCGAGAACGTGTCCCATGCCGTAAAGCGCTATCACGAGGTTGCCTCCCTCTATGAGCATCCCCGGCAAGACGACCCAGTAGTCTATGAGGTCTACACCCACGACGAGGGACCGAAAAAGCCAGGCAATCTCCTATGGGGCCTTACCATCATGAAGCCGGTAGACAGCAATGGCGAGTGCAACATGACGCGCGGGCATTTTCATGTCGATCGAAACTGCACCGAGTACTATTTCTGCCTGCGCGGCGAGGGTTTGCTATTGCTCATGGACGAGAGCGGGCATACGTGGGCTGAGCGGATGAGCGAAGGTTCGCTCCACCACATCGATGGGCACCTCGCCCATCGTTGCGTGAACACCTCGCTGACCGAGGAGTTATGGATTGGCGCCTGCTGGCCGACCGTCTCGGGCCATGACTACGAGTCCGTTGAAGCTCGCGAGTTTGGGTATCGCGTGAAGCGCAACGCCGACGGTGAGCTCGTCTTTGAGCAACGGGGGGAGAGCCTATGAGCAGCTGGGAAGACGGCCCAGTTCCGTATGAGCCGGTTGAGTCCGGTGATGTGGACAGGGCATCGGTGCTTGCCCTCGACCTCTCAAATATCGACTTGCAGGACAGGTGGAGTCTCTGGTCGGCTTTCCGCGGCCTTGCATCGATCACGGATATCGACCTCTCGACCCTCAACACCGAGTTAATCGAAGATATGGGTAGCCTCTTTCAGGGCTGCTCGTCGCTTACCTCGGTTGATCTCTCGCCGCTTAACACATCGACAGTCCAGAACCTGTCATGCCTCTTCAAAGACTGCGTATCGCTCGAGTCGGTCAACCTCGCTGGTCTTGATACCTCGCAGGTCAAAGACATGCGCCAGATGTTTCTTGGCTGTATGAGCTTGCGCGAGCTCGATTTCTCCGGACTCGACACCTCAAGCGTGGAAGACATGGCCCACATGTTTCATGGATGCCGCTCGCTCACCGCGCTTGACCTTACCGGTGTTGACACATCCCTCGTAACGAGCGTGTGGTCGCTCTTCGATGACTGTCGCTCGCTGGTATCGATCGACCTTTCGAAACTCAATACTTCGCAGCTCAGGCGCATGGGTTATATGTTCCGCGGTTGCTCGAGCTTGGAGACGGTCAACCTTTACGGGCTTGACCTCTCCCATGTGAACAGCCTCTCTCATACCTTTGACGGCTGTTCATCACTTGTTGTGCTTGATCTTTCGGGACGTGGCCTCTCGGCGGTCAAAACCTTGCATGGTTTGGCTCGAGGCTGCACGTCGCTGCAAACGTTTAGTCTCGAAGACGCTAAACTTCCCAAGGTCAAGAGCCTCGATGGCCTGTTGACGGGGTGTTCATCGCTCGAATCGGCTGATTTCACTGGCGTGGACCTGTCGGGAGCCAAGAGCATGGAGGCTGCCTTCGAAGGCTGCAGTTCGCTTCCTGAGCTCGATCTCAGCTGCCTTGCTGGTGCGAAGATGCACGATATGACCAATGCCTTTCGTAACTGCTCATCGCTCAAAAAGTTTGAGTTTCCGAGTTTCATATACAAGCGGAAGTCCGGCATGTTTGAGGACCACGTCCTCCTCAAGAGCGCGTTTGAAGGCTGCTCATCGCTCATATCGCTTGACCTTTCGGGTCTCAAGGCTGCGACGGTCGAAGATATGGAGCGTTGTCTCTTTGGTTGCTCGTCACTTGAGACACTTGTGCTGCCTGATATCGAGGTTTACCACAGCTACACTCCTCCAGGGGAGCAGCCAAAGGACCTCTTTGCCTCGATGTTCGAGGGCTGCGAGAGGTTGTGTAGCTGGACGGCGCCGAGTACCTGGCCACTCGAGCAGTCCTCCATCCCCGTCCCAACAGCAGACAATGGCATGTGGTGGTCTCAGCACGGCAAGGCTTGGATGACGGTGGATGAAATTATCAAGCGCGGACCCGTTGATGACACCTACACCTCCGTAGATTCTCTTCCGTCTCACCTTGTAATAACGGGTCCAGGTGCGTACGCCCTTCGCGGAGGACACGAACCCGGTGCCCGCATTCCCTACGAGGAGGGCATGTTCGATCATCTCGAGAAGGCCGTGTCTATTGACCTCACGGGTCTTGATACCTCGCAGGCAACAAGCCTCAGTGACATGTTCCACGGCTGCCGGAGCTTGCGGACGATTGACCTTACCGGGCTCGACACCTCACGGGTCACCAGCATGGGAGGCATGTTTTATGGTTGCACCAGTCTTGAGGAGGTCTCGCTCTCTAGTCTCGACACCTCAAACCTCACGTACATGGGTTGGATGTTTGTCAAGTGCGAGAGCCTCAGGAAGGTCAGTCTTGCAGGTATAGACGTCTCGAAGGTCCAGAGCATGGGCCGGATGTTCGAAGGCTGCAACAACCTCAGGGAAGTTGACCTTACGGGCCTCGATACCTCGTCAGTGGAGAGCTTCCATGCGATGTTCATGGATTGCGAAAAGTTGGCGAACCTTGATTTCTCGGCCTTTGATTTTTCACGCGCAACCAATGTCTCTTGGATGTTCAGGAACTGCCATGGGTTGCAAGAGGTAGACCTTTCTGGCTTCGATTTCCCCCATGTGACTACGTTTCGTATGATGTTCTGCTACTGCCGAAACCTTCGGAGCATCAGCCTTGCGGGGTGCAACCTGGCCCAGGCAGAGGACCTGAGGGAGATGTTCGACTCCTGCCTCTCCCTTGAGAAGGTCGACCTCTCTGGCGTCAACCTCCCAAACGAAGCGTCAATCTACGCGATGTTCAGAGAGTGCCAAGCGCTCAAGACGCTCGACCTTACCAGCACTTGCTTTAGCCATGTCAATTCCACGGAGCATCTCTTCAGGGGCTGCAAAGCGTTAACCGCCATCAGCCTCGCATTCCTTGAGGGGTCAAAGCCAATAGTCACATCAGGAATGTTCAAAGGCTGCTCGTCACTCACCTCGATTGATTTCGCTGGCTTTGATACGTCGGAGACCAAGAACATGTGGGCGATGTTTGAGGGGTGCTCCTCTCTTGTGTCACTTGACCTAACGGGCTTTGTCACCTCGCACCTCGTCTCATTCGAAGAGATGTTCAAGGGCTGCAGCTCGCTCACGTCACTTGACCTTACGAGTTTTGATACCTCGCACGTAAAGTGGATGTGGAGAACGTTCGCGTTCTGCTCTTCGCTCACCTCAGTGAAGTTCCCCAACTTCGATTTCTCTGAGGCGACGTGTCTCTATGAGCTCTTTGATGGCTGCAAGTCGCTCAAGTCCCTTACGTTGCCAGCCATGCCGAAAGCGCGTGAGGTGCAGTTCATGTTCTCCCGGTGCTCGTCGCTTGAGACCGTGCGCTTCCTCGGGACAAAGACGGGGTGTCTCGAGAAGATGTATGGTCTGTTCTCGGATTGCTCGTCACTGCGCTCGGTGGACCTTTCGAGCTTTGATACGTCTGACGTGGATTCGTTTGCGCGTCTCTTTGATGGGTGTGCATCGCTTCGCGCGGTGGATCTTACTATGCTTGATACTTCGCACGTGCAGTCAATGCGGGAATGCTTCAAGGGTTGTTGCTCCCTCGAGTCCATTGATGTTTCCTTCCCTCTGCCTAGGCTTTCTCGTTATTCATGGCGAAACAACCCCGTGGAGGACGTCTTCGATGGTTGCACCGCGCTCCAATGCTGGAAAGTCTCAAAGTGGTGGCCCGTCCGGTATTCCGGTGCCCTACCTCGATACACGAACGACCGTGGCATGTGGTGGTCGAAACGTGACGGTATGTGGATGACGAACGAAGAAATTGAGAGGCGCGATCGCGTGGCAGACGTCTTCACCAGCAAAGAGCCAGGGATCGTTCGCCGATTGTTCAATCAGTGAACGATGTGAGACGCTGTTGTACGGTCGGATAAAGGGGAGATGACATGTCAAGCGAGAGAGAGCAACATGTGTGGCGCGTACCGCTTGCGCTCTGCGGACTCAAAAATTACCGCAATGATGATTCGTGGGACGAGGAGGAAGAACGCGACTCTGAATCTGGCGTTCTGCTTGACTGGCATGAGTTTCAAGAAGAGCATGAGGAACTCTTTGACTGGCATGCGGGCAAGTTCTGCCCTTCTCTGAGCGAGGGGTACTACCTCGACTACGTGATTATGGACCGATCCCTTAGCCACCTCTTTGACGAGTATCAATACGCTCCCGACTCCGTCTTTCACAAGATCCTTCCGGACCTCGATCTTGATGTGGTGCATTACTGCTCCTACCGGTGGTATGACGGCACTGACGCGCCTGAGATGTACTGACGATTGAGGTGCTCGGATGATACGTTAGGCGCGAGACCTCACGGTATAATTGGGTCTGAGAGTATGTGTTTAGGTATCGGATAAAGGAGAAAACCATGTCTAAGAGGGCATACGACAAGTTCATGCGTGCACTTCAGGATGATGTGCAGCTTGCTAACAAGCTTCGCCAGCGCATCGCCGAGGCGGGGGAGACCAAATCCGTCGATACGACCGTCGAGTTCGCACGTCGACATGGCTTTGAGATCGACGCCATGGACGTGCGCCGCGCACGTAATTAACAGAGAGCTACGCTTTTCAAGGCGATAGACACGTCCCCGCCTCCAGGCATCGTTTCCTGGGGGCGAGGCGTGTTTCATTTTCTTGAGCGTGAAGCAGGTTTGACAAAATAGAAGGAGTCCGACGACATGAT
>JAUNJR010000025.1:0-1351 GCA_030533135.1 Coriobacteriales bacterium | reverse complement strand
GGGCAGGTGGTTCATCGTGTGTGGACCCCGCAGGAACCCCTGCAGCGTGTCTCTGACATTCTTGATGAGCAGCCCGACGGCTTCCTGGTGTTCTTTGATATGGAGGGTGATGGCCCAAACTGGGGCGTATCCCGCAAGTATCGTCTTGGTGATTCTGGGACTGGCGGGATGCTCAGGGTCTCCAAGATGCTCACCGAGGTGGAGGGTCCCACGCTGAAGGTCATCGTGCGCATGCAGGGGTCGGAGCTCACCGAGGGCTTGCGAAACCTGTTGAGCAACGAGGTGCCCGAGCTGGACTTCGTGCTGCCGTCTCCCGATGCCAAGGTGATCGACATTCTGCCCAAGGGCTGCGGCAAGGGGAGCGCCACACGTGTCATGGCGGACGTGTTGGGCATCGGCCTCGATGAGGTTGCAACCTTCGGTGATGCGGATAACGACATCTCGATGCTCGAAGCGGTACCCAACTCGGTGGCTGTGGCCAATGCCAGCGAGCGTGCCGCAGCAGTTGCCCGCTGGCACATAGGCGACGCGCTGGATGATTCGGTTGCAAAGGCGATAGCCGAGATTGCCGCGGCAACGGCGCGTGGTGAGATGCCCGCCTTCATGCGCGGGTAGTCTGTTCGCCACTTTGATGCCTGAGCCTATCTCTGCCGTACGTAGGCCTTGACGAACATGATCTGCTCACCCTCGGCTTCGGGGCGGATGGTGTATCGCCCAGCTGCCGCTGGGACGATAAACGTCTCGGCGTAGTGCACGGTGAACGGCTCGAAGGCATCCGTGGGGCTCTCAATCACAGCGGAAGTGCCATCCACGAGGTTGAGCATGTGGAAGCCCTCGGACGCGTTGTGCTCTGTCTTGCCACGTGAGGTGAAGCGCCTCGTCTCAATAAACTCCAGCTCGTGCAGGCCGGTGTGCTCCTCACGGTAGTCGTTCTCTTCATGGATGACCTCGATGGCGTTTACGAGGTTCTCACGTATCCAGTCAGTGGTGCGATCCCATTGGATGTTGGCGAGGCCATCGTCGATGTGGATAGGCCTGGGCAGACCGTCGAGGCCCAGACGGTCCCAGTCCCACATCTTGAAGGTAAAGTTGTACGGCGTGGCGGATATCTCAAGCACCATGGCGTTGGCTGCCGAGCAGTGGAGGGTTCCCGCGGGGATGAGGAAATGGTCATGCTTCTTGGCGGGGAAGCAGTTGACGTACTTCTCGGCGGGGAAGCTCGGGCCACCTTCCTGCGCCCAGCGCAGGTCATGTTCAAAGGCGTCTTTGTCTACGCCTTCCTTGAGCCCGAGGAAGACCCCGCCGCCCTCGCTGGCATCCAAGATGTAGTAGCTCTCGTCCTGCGTGTAGG
>JAUNJR010000024.1 GCA_030533135.1 Coriobacteriales bacterium | reverse complement strand
GCCTCGTTGAGGTACATGAACACGGTGATGAACGGTGCCTGGCCGTTGGTGGTCATGAGGGTGATGACCTGGTACTGGATAGTCTGCACACCACGGGCGACCTCTTCGTGCAGGCGCTTCTCGACCATTTGGTCGATCTGCTCGGGCGTGGCGGAGAAGCCGATGGTCTCCATCTCGGCATAGACAGAGCGGCGAATCTTCTTGCGGCTGACGTCGACAAACGGTGCCAGATGCGTCAGGCTGATGGACTGGCCGCCGTACTGGCAGCTAGCGACCTGCGCGATGATTTGCGTGGCGATGTTGCAGGCGGTCGAGAAGGTGTGGGGGCGCTCGATGAGCGTGCCCGAGATGACCGTGCCGTTCTGCAGCATGTCCTCAAGGTTAACCAGGTCGCAGTTGTGCATGTGCTGAGCGTAGTAGTCAGCGTCATGGAAGTGGATGATGCCGGCCTCGTGCGCCTCGACGACCTCGGCGGGAAGCAGCTCGCGCATCGTCAGGTCCTTGGAGACCTCGCCCGCCATGTAGTCACGCTGGACTGAGACGACGGTGGGGTTCTTGTTGGAATTCTCCTGCTTGACCTCTTCGTTATTGGACTCGATGAGGGTCAGAATGCGATCGTCGGTGGTGTTCTTCTGGCGCTTCTGGTTTTGTACATAGCGATAGATGATGTACTTGCGTGCCACGGTGAAACGATCGAGGGCCATCAGCTGGTCCTCGACGAGGTCCTGGACCTCCTCGACAGTGACGGTATGGCCTGCCACCTTGCAACGGTCCTCAACGTTGAGGGCGGCAAAGGTGACCTCGCGCGGGGTGAGGCGCTCGTCCTCGGGCACCTCGGCATTGGCCGCCTTGATGGCATTTTCGATTTTGGTGATGTCGAAAGTGACCTCAGAGCCGTTGCGCTTGATGATTTTCATGGTGGCCTTCCCCTCGCCGAGCCATTGCGTGTCTTTGTCTGTCTGCAGCGTAGCGTGGTGGTCGGTCACAAAAAACGACGCGTCTGCCAGACGCGTCAGGCTTCTTGCGGATGTGGGCGCGTTTATGGCTGCAGGCAAGCTCATACCTACTATGCCACAAGATGTTGTATAGGGGCATGTAGATTGTCGCAACCTGTTGTAGATAGCTTGTAGAAAAGCGCACGTCAAGACAATCGTTTGCAAATCATTCGCAGGTAGCAAAAGTGCGTCTGTTTCAGCATTTTTGTGGGACCAGAGTTTGCTGTTTCCATGAGTGGTGGTCGGGCGACTTTGGAAGGACTGTTGGCTGTGGAGCTGGCCACGAAACCTTCACGAGAAAGGCCAGTCACGCTAGGATAGGGAACAATGCTCATGTAGCTGTGTTGAAAAGTGGGATTGCCGGGAATGGAGGGGGACATGGACGAAGATATCCGCACCATTTATGTGGCGGGAGGCTGCTTCTGGGGTATCGAGCATCTGATGAAGGCCCTGCCGGGGGTTGTTGACACGGCATGTGGGTATGCCAACGGTACCGGAGCGGCAGATGCGCAGTATGCCATCGTGTGCACGGGAACGACGGGTTTTCGTGAGACCGTGCGCGTGCGCTACGACACCACGCGGACATCGATCGATGCGATTCTGTACGCACTCTTTCAGGTCATCGAGGTCGACGCAGTCAATCGCCAAGGTGCCGATGTGGGCACCCAGTACCAGGCAGGGATCTACTGGCTGCCAGGGGACCGCATGGCTGAGGCTGCCGTGCAGCGCATTTGCGGAATCGAGAGGTCGCGTAATGAGGGCTTTGCCGTTGAGGCGAAACCCCTGGAAAACTACTTCGAGGCAGAGGAATATCACCAAGATTACCTGGACAAGAATCCGGATGGGTACTGCCACGTGCCACGGGCGACGATAGCGGAGCTGTCAACGCTGGCCTTTGATGAGAACTACTACCGCGTGTGAGTAGCGGGCAGCAAAGAAGGCAAGCACGAAGGCGGTCCCGTAAGCAGGTAACGTGGTGGCCAGTTATCGCCGTGATTGCGGTAACTGCAGCCTTGGGAGTTGCGTTTCGCCTTGCGTACCTGACTGGTGCGTTTGACGCACTGTGGCCATGGGGCAACGGGGCTGACGAGTCCTCCGTGACGCAGGCGCTTCCTGAACGGAACGTGAGCTACACCACGTGGGATCCAGAGCTCAGCCCCGAATACTATCGTGTTGTCGGGCGGGCGGTCATGGATGTGGATGTCCCCGTGGGTGAGATCTGGTATGCCCCGCTTGACTCACTGGGGCGGACCGTGCGTGCCGCTGGATGCATCGACTATGAAACCATGAGAGCGGGCATCGAGCGTGACAGGGGAGAGCTGCAAGGCCATGATCCGTCGGGGTGGGGTCACAATGGCAAGGTGGACGTCCAGGTATCTGGCGGTGAGGTCTACCATGGCTTCTTTTGGAATCGATCACATCTGCTAGCCAAGAGTCTTGGTGGGTCAGATGAAGTTGAAAACCTCATCTGCGGTACGCGCATGCAAAACGTTGGGGCCAATGATGGCGAAGGCGGTATGGCATACGGCGAGAAAGTCGCGCGCTCATGGTTGTATCAGCACAAGCGTGGCTGGGTGTATTACTCGGCAACACCGGCATATGAGGGCGACGAGTTGGTGTGCCGTAGTGTCATCGTGGACATTAAGTCACATGACGGTTCGCTTGACCTCGAACTTGAGGTGTATAACACGGCGTTCGGGCATGACATCAACTATGCGACTGGTGAGTACAGCGTGCAGTGACGGACCATGCCATGCGTTACCATGTAGTTGTTCACCTTACGCTGTAAGGAGGTACTGATTATGGGTTTCCTCGAACTTGCCAAAGACCGGTTTTCCGTTCGCAGTTTTACCGACCGCCCCGTTGAACAGGAAAAACTTGACCTCATACTTGAGGCGGCCATGATTGCTCCGACGGGCAAGAACAGCCAGCCATGGCGCTGCTATGTGTTGCGGAGCCCCGAGGCACTGGAGAAGATTAACGGCCTTTCTCGGTGCATCTTTGGAGCTCCGGTCGTCCTGCTCTTTACCTACAACATGGATGAGGATTGGCAGAGCCCCTTTGAGGAGGGCATCCGTTCAGGAGTTGAGGACGTGAGCATCGTGGCGACACATGCCATGCTCGAGGCTTGGGAGCTTGGTGTGCAGTCCATTTGGGTGAACCTCTTCCCCAACACCGAAACCGAGCGCGCCTTTGGGTTGCCCGAAAACGAGCGCTCCGTGCTGCTCATGCCGCTGGGCTATGCCACGGAAGGCGTCAAACCCAGCCGCCTGCACGCGGCCAGTCGTCCGATGGACGAGCTCGTCTCGTATCTGTAAGCGAGGATCTGATGTCTGAGTGGATTACGCCAAAGCCAGTGCGAGCGGCGTTTTTTGATGCTGATGGGACGCTGCTCTCCTTTGCCACGCACGAGGTGCCTGAATCTGCGGTTCGGGCGCTTACGTTGCTGCGCACGTCGGGCGTGCGGACGTTTCTGTGTACGGGTCGCTCTCCGAGTCTGCTCGATGACGTGCCGCTGGAGCTCTTTGACGCCTGTCTGACCATGTCAGGGCAATACTGCTATATTGCGGGCGAAGACGGCGCGGAAGACGATGTGTTTCTTTCCCGGCCGATAGACCGTCAGGATATGGAAGTCATTGCGTCGCAAGTTGAGGAAGGGTTATACGAATGCCTGTTTATGGAGCCGCACCGGAGCTACTTGAGCGGGCACGACGCCTTGGTGGATGCTGCCATGAAGGCTGCCAAGATGGATCCGCCGCACGGTGAGGCCAGCTGGGCGCTGGAGTCAAACGTCTACCAGCTCAACGTGTTCGTTCCGCCCGAGCGTGAGGACGTGATTCTGTCCAAGACGCACAACTTGAAGTTGACGCGGTGGAGCCCGAACTTTGCCGATGCCATGCCCGCCGATGGTGGCAAGGCGGCGGGAGTTGCCGCGGCGCTTGACCGCTTTGGTTTTACGCCAGACGAGGCGGTCGCGTTTGGCGATGGTGGCAATGACGCCGAGATGTTTGCTGCCGTGGGCACGAGCATTGCCATGGGAAATGCCGCTGACGCGGTCAAGGCACTCACGACCTACGCCACCGACAGTGTTGACGAAGATGGAATCCTGAACGCTTGCAAGCGGCTTGGGCTGCTGTAGCGTTGGTACGCGAAAGGGGACGGGCCCTGCTGTCGCTTGTGTGACAGCAGGGCCCGTCTTTCATTGCTCTTTGTGAATTGGCGCTACACCGTGGCGTCGCCCAGACGATCCTCGACAAACATCTCGCCGGCGCCGCTCAGGGCGAAGGTCTTGCGTGCCTGGAGGCTGTCGCCAGCCTTGGCCAGCGTGACTACGCGCGGATCATCACGCTTTGCCTCGATGCTCAGCGTATTGGAGAGGTACTTGATCTGCTCGCCAGTGGCCTTCATGCACCTGCTGATGTCAGATGCGCGCCAGGAGTCCTGACCATCATGCTCCTGCAGCCAGTATGCTGCGGTCATGACCTTCTGGATGGAGGTTTTGGGAGCGATGAGCTGGTAAAGCTCGGTGAAATCAGCGATGGGGGTGGGGCCTGCGGGCTCTTCGGGCTCAGCTGCCTCTGCTGCCGGTGCTTCCTCGGCGGCCTCCACCACCGGCTCCTCGACGGCCACGGGCTCAATCGGCTCGGTCTCGACAGTCTCAGGCTCGACTGCTTCAGGCTCACCAACCTCGAGAAGGTAGTCGCTCAGCCAGGCAAGCACACGACGGCGCTCAGAAATGGTAAGTTTTGCCATTTCTGCAAGAACGGTTTCCATGACCTGTAGTTCTGGTAGTGCATATGTCCCCATGTCACCCTCCAATGTATTAGCTGCCCATGCGTCATATCATAATCTATAGAATCGGATATGAGGATACCATTTACTATAAGTTACATGATAAACGAGTTTCGGCCGCCCCGTGTTCGTACACGAAGCGGCCGAAATGCACAACGTTATATAATGTCTATCCCAAAAGCTCCACTGTGTTCAGGTCTAGCTTGCTTGCCTCGATCATCTCACGACCGCCAAATACGCAAAACGCGCGGCGCTCAGGAAGCTCGGCCAGTGACGGAGCCAGAGCGCGGACCTTCTCGACAGTCGTCGCAAGCTCCTGTGCACGAATCTGGTCACGCCAGTCAGCCGGGCGCTCCGCAAACCACTGGGAGTCCTGCCTGCGGGCAAGTTGCCGCGGTTTCACTGGCGCATCATGGCCAGCAACCACCGACACGATATAACCTGCCAGCTCTTCCTCGTCCGCCTGCCAGGCTCCAAGCCATTCGGCAGCGCCTTCGTAGCGCTCAACCGTATCGTCGACGTTGGGGTCCCTGAACGACCAGAACTGCTGCATTGCTGAAGACGTGCGACGATAACCACAGCCGTATGCGCCGCCCTTCACGCGGACCTCGTTCCACAGGTAGTCATAGCTCAAAGCGCGCTGGGCAATCTGCCAGGTACCAATTTCACCCTGGTCAAGCGCGCTTGGTCCCTGACCCTCTGCCACGAAGCAGACGTTGGAGGGAATAATAATGGCCTCGTTCTTGACACTGGGTGTCGGCACTACCAGGCGATGCTCGGTGAGCTCTGGCTTTGAGACAAGGCCCAGCGTGCCGCCGGCAGCCCAGAATGCCTCGCGGTCCTCGGCGGATCCCGTAAAGCTGACCGTGACCTCATCGGCGGTGAAGATCTTGGCGGCAAGGGCGTTCAGGAGCTCAGGCAGGCCTGCCGAGCGCTCGTCCCACTGCGTGAGCAGGTCCTTGAGGAAGCGGTAATAGTCGATGCCACCCATGGCACCAGAGACCTTGGCTGCCGCAGAGAAGTAGGTGGACAGACGTGCCATGGCGGCTGCGTGACCAGTGTTTGCAAACACCTGCTCCATCGAGATGCGTCGCTGCTGGAGAATGTCACGAATGCGGTCAAGATCTTCAAACTTGGTGCTGCTCCAGACCTCGGAAGGCAGCGTGGCAAGCGATTTAACCTTCTCAGCCAGTGCGCTTGTCCCCACGATCAGCATGGGACGTGCATACAGGAGGTCCTCGTCACGGCCCTGTGTCTCGACAAAGAAGTTCAGGGAACCAAGTTCGCGCTCAACAATGGTGTCAAGCTCTGCAGCCGTGTGCTGGTTGGTATCCAGTTTGCCCATCAGCTCGCAGAGCACGGTGACGTAGGGCAGCTCCTCATAGGCCAGGCGCCTCAGGTCAAAGTAGTGATAGACGTAATCAATCCTGCGCGTCTCAAGCTCATGCGCCAGACAGGGGAGCGGAGCCTCCACCTCCTGGAGGGGCTTCTCGGCAGGTGCTTCGCCAATGTCAGATATGGTCAGACGCGGCAGCGTTGCCAAGGCCTCGGGAGAGTCAGGGGCCTCCTGCTCTTCGCGCAGAGCGGAAACCTCGGTCTGCACGGCCAGAAGCTCGCCGCTCGTCATGGAATCCTTAATCGCAGCAAGCTCGGCGATCTCCTCCTCAGCATCACCTTCCTCGACGGGAACCAGCTCGACCTCGGCGTTGTGAGTGCTCTCGCAGACGAGGCTACGCAGAAGGTCCTCAAAGTATCCCTTCTCAAGCCCCTCACGCATGTGGGTGATGGCGTCCTCGTAGCGCAGGTAATCAACAGGACGGTTGTCGTCATACAGCCAGCTGGACATGACCAGCATCGAGTAGGCAACACCATCGCTGTAGGAGCCCCAGTCGCCTTCGCGCAGGTTGAACTCTGCCTGTGCCAGCGATGCCTCAAGGCGCTCGCGGTTGATACCGTCGCTCACGAGTGACTGGCAGGTAGACTCGACCAGCTCACGGAAGGTCTCCGCCACACCCTCACGGGCACCCTTCAACTGGAAGAACAACTGCGGCTGCATCATGGAGTCGAGCATGGATACCTGGAAATCGTCCGCCAGGCCTGCGTCCAGGACGGCACGCTTGAGTGGGGCCTCATTTGAGCCAGCAAGCGCGTCCATAAGGATGTCCGTTGCCAGCATGCGCTCACGGTCGGTAGCCGTTCCGATGACGTAGGCAAGGCCGACGGCTGCGTTCTCGGGAGCCGTGGCCATCTCGACGCGCTTGAGGTCGGCTGCGACCGGTGCCTGCAGCGGCAGGGGGTTGGGAGCGCCCGCACCACGGTCGTCGGCCTCGGCAAAGCGCTCTTCAAGGCGCTCGAGCTCACGCTCGATGTCAAGATCGCCGTAGAGCACCGTGTAGCTGTTTGCAAGGTTGTAGTGGCGCGCGTGGGTGTCCAGGAACTTCTCGTAGGTGAGGGTGGGGATGGCGCGCGGGTCTCCGCCAGACTCGAATCGATAGGGCGTGTCGGGGAAGAGCGAGCGGCAAATAGCAAGGTACAGCACGTCGTCGGGGTCCGAGAGGGCACCCTTCATCTCGTTGAAGACCACGCCGTTGTAGGTCAGCGGGCCATCCAGCTCGTCAAGCTCGTAGTGCCAGCCCTCCTGCTCGAAGATGCGCGGACGGTGGTAGATAGCGGGGTGCAGCACGGCGTCCAGATAGACGTCCATGAGGTTCTCGAAGTCTTGGACGTTGGTTGAGCTGACCGGATACATGGTCTTGTCAGGGAAGGTCAGCGCGTTCAGGAACGTCTGCATGGAGGTCTTTAGCAGGTTGACGAACGGCTCCTTGACTGGATAGCGATCCGAGCCGCACAGTACGGAGTGCTCAAGGATGTGGAAGACGCCCGTGTCATCTTCAGGAGGCGTCTTGAAGGCAATGGAGAAGGAGCGATTGGCATCATCGTTGGCAATCCACAGCAGGCGAGCGCCGGTCGGATCGTGACGCAGCACGTATCCCGTCGCAGACAGCTCTGCGAGCGGCTCGATGGAAGTAACGGTAAAGCTGTGGTGGGTCGTGCCGATGGCAAGTGCAGTCTCGGGCATACAGGCTCCTTAATAACGTAGCGTCATCATATTGTTCCGTAAGGACTGTAACATGCGACACGCCCGACGTCCTGCGGCGTCGGGCGTGTCGTGATAATGCGGTGAAGAGAAACGCGGACTGGGCTTACAGGCTGTCGCTTCCCCAGATTTCGTACATGCACGAAGAGACCATGCTGTACCAGTACGATGCGTTGGGTGGGCAGTAGGTCTGTGCGGCATCCCAAGTGAGCGTGTAACCATAACCAGCGGCGAGGCCGCTCACATGGCCATAGATGGCGGATTCCCAGTCAGGCCAGGAGGCGTCGCCCCAGCCCCAGGCGTTGTGATACTCGAAGCAGTACAGGCCCGAGCTACTCTCCATGCGTGCGATAGCGGGCGACCAGCGAGGGTCAACGCCGTAATCGTAGGCGGCAGCCGCAAAGGCGTAGCCATAGCCGCCGAGCGGGTAACCAGCATTGAAGGCGTCGATGCGCTCAGCCCAGACGGAGATGAACTGTTCGCGTGAATCCATTGCTGGCTCGGGGTCAGCCTGCGGCTCGGGATCCGGCTCGGGGTCAGGATCAGGATCTGGCTGCGGATCAGGCTCCTCATCCTTCTGCTCGAGACCATTGGTGGTGTCGGTGTTGGTGTTCTCGGTAATCTCGACCTCGCGACCATTGAGCTCGAAGGTCTCGCCTGCATGGGCGTTTGCCTCTTCGATGGCGGCCTGGCGAGCTTGGGCTTCTTCAAAGGCGCGTGCCAGAGCTGCTTGGCGCGCCTGCTCACGGGCGGCCTCAGCCTCAGCCAGTGCCTCAGCTGCGCGGTCGCGCTCGCTCTCGGCCTCCTGGCGCTGCGCGTCGAGCGTCGCGCTCACGATGGTCAGCTCGTCCTCAAGCTGAACGAGGCGGTCAATCTCGCCATAGTTACGGTCCTGGATGATGTCCAGATACTCGACCATGGTGATGAACTGATTGAAGTCATCCGCGGAGAGCACAAGGTCAAGCAGGCCGTTGCCGGACTGGTGGAACTTGTAGAGGTGGCGGACGGAGTTGGCTGCCCTCAAACGCTGCTCGGGAAGGACGGCCTCGATGTCGGCAAGGCGGGTCTCGTTGTCCGCGATCTGCACGAGAAGGTCATCAACCTTAGCTTGAGCGGCCTGATATTCCAGCGAGCAACGCTCAATCTCGGCGGACAGCTCCGCATCGGTAACGGCAAGAGCCCTACTCGGAGCCATAAAGGTGGTGCCGAGAGCCAGGGAGGCTACAAGTCCTAGGGCGAGCAACTTTCGAGCAGGCCTTTGCATATGTATCCCTCCGACGGCCGACACAACGACACATAAAAACGCACACTGGGCGTTTTTAGACTTATTCATGGTACCCTAGCTTCCTCTCGCCCATCGTTAATTCACGACGCGAGTATGATGTTTAGGCGTGACGATAAAGGCGAACGGGGGTATTTGTGGGTGTGAACGGACTAACGAATGTTGAAGAACTGATTAAAGCGGCGCTTTATGGATTGGTCGAGGGCATCACGGAGTGGCTTCCGATCTCCTCGACGGGCCATCTTTTGCTGCTTGACCAGTTTGTGAAATTGGATGTGTCCGCTGACTTTTGGGACATGTTCCTGGTCGTTATCCAGCTTGGTGCCATCCTCGCGGTCTGCGTCTTGTTCTTCCGGCAGCTCAACCCCTTCTCGCCAAGCAAGAACTCGTATGAGCGCCGCCAGACCTGGACGCTCTGGGGTAAGATCATTGTGGCCTGTCTACCTGCGGCTTTGGTGGGCATTCCGCTGGATGACTGGATGGAGGAACATCTGGGCAGCCCCTTCGTCATTGCCGTGGCGCTCATTGTGTATGGCGTGGCCTTTATCGTGATCGAAAACGCGCGGGAGGCCCGGTCTGCACAGCTTTCGGCTCAGCAGGCGAGGGGTAAGCACTTCAAGACTGGCTCTGCGACTGACGGCGAAGGGTCGTCCGACCCAAGCGCACGCGTGCGCACCATCGAGGAGCTGGACTGGGGCACGGCCATCGGCATTGGTCTCTTCCAGGTGCTTTCGCTTGTACCGGGAACGTCGCGCTCTGGCTCGACCATCATCGGCGGACTCCTGCTGGGCTGCGCACGTACGGTTGCCGCTGAGTTTACGTTCTACCTTGCCATTCCCGTGATGTTTGGCGCGAGCGCCCTGCGTCTGGTGAAGTACTTCCTCAAGGGCAATAGCTTTGTGGCAAGCGAATTCCTCCTGCTGGGTGTGGGATCCGGCGTGGCCTTCGTGGTGTCACTGCTGGCTATCAACTTCCTGATGGGCTTCGTGCGCAAGCACAACTTCAAACCCTTTGGGTGGTACCGCATCGTTCTGGGTATCGTGGTTCTGGTGTACTTTGGCCTGCAGCTGCTTGGCGTGCACATCGGGTAGGGGCAATGATTGGCGAGTAGGACGGAACGACCCATGACCAAGATACTGTTCGTGTGCCTGGGTAACATCTGCCGCTCCACCATGGCGGAGTACGTCATGCGGCATATGGTTTCCGAACGCGGCCTGCAGGACCAGATCATCTGCGATTCGGCTGGCACCAGTACCGAGGAGCAGGGTAATCCCGTTCATCCGGGAACCCAACGGGTGCTTGCGCGGCATGGCGTCCCCTGCGGCAACCATCGTGCGCGCCAGATGAAGCGCAGCGACTATGGCGTGTATGACCTGCTAATTGGCATGGATTCCGAGAACACGGTGAGCATGATGCGCCTGCTGGCGGGCAAGTCTCCGTGGGGATGGGGTAGCCTCTCTGAGGCGGAGAAGCGCAAGGCTGACCCGGATCACAAGGTTCATAAGCTGCTGGATTGGTCAAAGCGGCCTCGTGATATTGCCGACCCTTGGTACACGCACGACTTCGACACTACCTTCACAGACGTGTGGGAGGGTTGCGAGACCTTGCTTGACGCAATAGAAGGCGGTGCCGTGTAGGCGTCGAGCAAGTGATAGAGTAGGTTGCAGGGAAAACGATAGGGAGAGGAGCCCTCTCATGGGACTTCTTGACTATGCGCGCAGCGCAAACTACAAGCGTTTCTATGGTGACCTCAAAGAGATCTCCAAGCGTGTGCACAAGCCGGCGTGGCTGATGTTCATCGACGCAGGCATCTGCTTCATCAAGTACCGCTCCGGCTTGCAGGACTACCTGAACTTCAAGTTCTACGAGAAGAGCGCGGCTGAGCGGAAAACCTATGTCACGACAGGTGACGAGTACTACGCCTATCAGGTGCTTTGCCCACTTGAGTACGCAGAGTTCTTCTCTGACAAGGTGAACTTCCACAAGAACTTTGCGAAGTACGCCCGTCGCGAGTACTGCTCGCCTGATGACGGCCTCGAGGCCTTCGAGGGGTTCTGCGAGCGCCATCCGTCGTTTGTGAAGAAGCCCCGCTTTGGCTTGGGAGGCGGCGGCGTCGTGAAGGTCGACGCGGCAGACATTGCCGACAAGCAGGCATTTCTTGACGAGATGCGCGAGAATGGCGAGTTCGTCGAGGAGCTGGTCGTGCAGGACGAGCGCTGGAGCGCACTGTCTCCGAGCACCAACACCCTGCGCGTCATGACCTTTGCAAACAATGACCAGTCACGCTTGGTGCTGGCCGTCGCACGAGTGGGCAGCGGTGCCACCATCATGGACAACTTCCACCAGGGCGGCATGGGCGTGCTCATTGACACGGAGCGCGGATGTCTGGTCGGCAACGGCTTTGACAAGAAGGTCAACGAGAGCCCCGTGAGTCCCACCGGCATCGTCTTTGATGGTTACCCCATCCCGTACTGGGACGAAGTGGTCAAGATGGTCTGCGAGGCCGCCTTGATTAACCAGGGCGTGAAGCTCATTGGCTGGGACGTTGCGCTGGCACAGGACGGCCCGCTCCTGATCGAGGCCAATCGTGGGCCCGGTTGGGATGTGACGCAGGTTCCGGCACAGCATGGCCAAAAGGACCTGCTCAACGAGATGCTGCGTGAGGTAGGCGCACCGGAGCGTCCCTAATGGAGCTTCTCGCGCCCGCAGGAGGCCCTGAGCAGCTGCGTCTGGCCACACACTTTGGAGCGGATGCCGTTTACCTGGCTGGCAAGCGCTGGGGCATGCGCGCGCGGAGCGACAATTTTACTGATGACGAGCTAGCCCGTGCGGTCACATGGGCGCATGGTCGTGGTGTGTCGGTTCACGTGACGTTGAACGTGGTCATGACGGACGAGGACATGGATGCCTTGCCTGCATACCTGCGCTTTCTTGATGAGATTGGCGCGGACGCGGCCATCGTGGCAGACCTGGGGGTCCTTGACCTTATGCAGCGGTATGCACCGCATGTTGAGGCGCATCTCTCCACGCAGGCAAGCGTGATGAGCGCGACAACAGCTGATGCCTGGGCGCGCTTGGGTGTGCGCCGCATCGTGCTGGCCCGTGAGCTGTCACTTGACCAGATTGCCGAACTGCGGCGTCGTTGCTCGAAAGAGCTCGAGCTTGAGGCTTTTGCGCATGGATCGTTGTGCATGGCATATTCGGGACGGTGTCTGCTTTCGGCCGAGCTCATGGGGGCAAATCGTTCACCAAGCAAGGGTGCCTGTGCGCAACCGTGTCGCTGGGCGTGGCGTCTGGTCGAAGAGAAAAGTGGTGCTGAGGTGCCCCTCGAGCAGGACGAGCGCGGAAGCTATCTGCTCTCTTCCAATGATCTCTGCATGATCGAGCACCTTGATGCGCTTGCCGAGGTGGGAGTGGATGCCATTAAGGTGGAAGGGCGTGCCAAAGGAAGCTATTACACCGCCTGCGTGACCAACGCCTACCGTCACGTGCTGGATGGGTCCCCCGTCGCACCGTGGCGTGCTGAGCTTGACGCGGTCAGCCACCGGCCCTATTCCACTGGTTTCTACTTTGGGGCTGCGACACAGAATCCCGGGCGTGTTGAATACGCACGTGAACGCATGATGCTTGCCTTGGTCGAAAGCTGCTCGGTCGATTCCTTTGGCGCGTCCGTGGTTGAGGTGACGTGCCGAAACCGCGCCCATCGGGATGCGGAGGTTAAGGTGCTCTCGCCAGGTGAGGATGTGCGTCGCCTGCGTCTGGCAAACCTCGAAGAGTGGGACGAGGCATCCGGTACGTGGACCGCGGTCGACACCATGGCACGCAGCATGGGGAGGTATCGGTTTAGGTCTCGCTTCCCCTTGTCAAAGCGCGATGTCATCTGCCTCGAGGGCGGCCAAGAGGGATAGCAGCTTGTCTTCTGTTAGATCAAGTACGGCAAGCAGCAGTGACCGAAGCTCCTGCTCTGGTATGTCTAACGCCAAGGCAAGGAGGGGAAGCTCCGATACCTTGATGGAGCGCTGGCCGAGTTCCATCTTGCTGACGAGCGACTGCTTGCATCCAAAGAGACGTGCCACAGCGCACTGGCTTCGGCCGGCGTTTTCGCGTGCCTTGGCGAGGACATAACCAATTAAGCGATCATAAGAAAGCGATAGCCGCTTCCGATGTTGAGTGTCAAATGAGGTATCCATGCCCATAATCTATAACGTAATACAACGTTATATAGTAATAACAAATAAAAGACATGGTGTTTGCGTCTGACTCAATCCTGATACAGAATTGCTAACTCTGACTTAGCATGCCTAACTTGGGACCACGTTTTCTCCATTCCACAAGGCTTAACCAAATCTGTCGGGTGCGCCCGCTACACTCGTAAGGGCGCAATCGATAGATACAACCGGAGGATGTATGTCACAGTATTCGCAGCCGTCACTCTTTGCCCCTTACGATGAAGATGCTCCTTGGGTGCCTTCCGCCCCGGCGGTCGACCTTGACTCGCTTAATCCCGCGCAGCGCGAAGCGGCGGAGTGCACAAAGGGTCCGCTCTTGGTACTTGCAGGAGCGGGATCGGGCAAGACCCGCGTGCTGACCTACCGTATTGCGCACATGCTTGCTGACGAGGGTGTTCGTCCTTGGCAGGTGCTTGCCATTACCTTCACCAACAAGGCGGCAGCCGAGATGCGCGAACGTCTGACAAAGTTGGTCCCCAGCACGCGGGGCATGTGGATCTGCACCTTCCACGCCATGTGCGTGCGCATCCTGCGTGAGGACGCGGAGCTGCTGGGATATCGCCCCAACTTCACCATCTATGACGACGATGATTCGCGCCGACTCGTGCGCGACATCATGGCTGACCTAGACATTGATCCCAAGCAGTATCCGCTGAACTCTATGCGCGCCATCATCAGCAACGCGAAGAATGCGCTCGTGACGCCCGAGGAGATGGAGGGCCAGGCAGATAGTCCCGCCTATCAGAAGGCCGCACGCATCTATCGAGAGCTCCAGCGTCGTCTTGAGCGCGCCAACGCCATGGACTTTGACGACCTTCTGACCAAGGCGTTTGAGCTTCTTTCCAAGCACCCAGAGGTGCTCGATCGCTATCAGGAGCGCTTCCGTCAGATCAGCGTGGACGAGTACCAGGACACCAACAAGGCCCAGTACGCCATTACCAACCTGCTGGCTGCCAAGTACCGCAACCTCATGGTCGTGGGTGACGACGACCAATCCATCTATAGCTGGCGAGGCGCCGACATCCAGAACATCCTTGACTTCGAGAAGGACTACCCAGAGGCAAAGGTCGTCCGCTTGGAACAGAATTACCGTTCTACCGGCCATATCTTGGCCGCGGCAAACGCCGTGGTGGCGCACAACTCGCGCCGTAAGGAGAAGCACCTGTTCACAGCTGCTGGCGACGGCGAACGTATTCGCGTGTTCCAGGCGGCGGACGAGCGCGATGAGGGTCGCTGGATTGGTTCTGAGATTGAGAAGTTGCACGATGGCGGTATGAGCTACGACGACATTGCCGTGTTCTACCGTACCAATGCGCAGTCCCGCATCTTGGAAGACATGTTTCTGCGTGCGGGCGTGCCGTACAAGATTGTGGGCGGCACGCGCTTCTTCGACCGTGCGGAGATACGTGATGTCATGGCTTACCTCAAGCTGGTGGTTAACCCAGATGACGATGTGAGCGCCATGCGTGTCATCAACACGCCGCGTCGCGGCATTGGCACCACGTCGGTGCGCAAGGTTTCCGCCTATGCGTCCGAGCACGGCCTGTCGTTCTTTGCTGCGGCGCAGTTGTGTGTGGCTGAGACAGGGCTGTTCTCTGCTAAGGTACGCAGGGCTTTGGGTGAGTTCTGCGGCGTCATTGAAGCTGGTCGCCACATGACGGGAGACCTGCGTGACGTGGTCGAAGCCATCGTGGATCGCTCGGGGCTCATTCAGGCCCTGCGCACCGAGAACACCATCGAAGCTGACGGACGCATCGAGAACATCCAAGAATTCTTTGGCGTGGCGGCTGAGTTTGACGAAACTCATGACGACGTGGCCGAAACTCTAGAAAGCCTGCGTCAGCTACGGGCAGCCGGTGCACTTGGTGGGGGAGAGGTGCCCGAGGCTCTTGCTGCAGAAGTCGAGGCAGATGCGGCGGCGCTCGAGGCCGAGCGCACACAGGATACGCAGGTTGCTGCGGAGAAGCTGCCAGCACTCATGGAGTGGCTCGCCCTTCGCTCTGACCTTGATGCGCTTGCGGGACAGACGAGCGCCATCACCATGATGACCGTGCATTCCGCAAAGGGTTTGGAGTTTCCCGTCGTCTTTGTCGCAGGCATGGAGGAGGGCATCTTCCCCCATCGCGCGCACAGCGGGGAGGGTGACACGCTTGAAGAGGAGCGCCGCTTGGCATATGTGGCCATCACACGCGCCGAGCGCAAGCTCTACCTCACCTATGCGACGACCAGGCGCATGTACGGTGGTGTCGACGCTTATCCACGGAGTCGCTTCTTGAACGAGATTCCTGAAGAGCATGTACAGAGCATCGGTGTCGGGTCATCGGGCTTCTCGGGGACAGGATGGGCTAAGCGCGGAGACCGCCACGGGACGTACGGGTCTGGTCGCGGAGCTGACGTATACGGGGGCAACGTGTTTGGCTCGCGGACGCGCTCCACGGGTGGCTCCCGCGAGACGAGTCGCGCGACGACAGCCGCGGCAGCTCCCAAGACAGCCGATACTTTTGCACCAGGAGACCAGATTTCCCACAAGACGTTTGGTCCAGGAAAGGTGCTTTCGGTGCAAGGGGACACGCTCGAAGTGCGTTTCACGAGGACGGGCAAGACCAAGAAGCTGATGAAGGGCTTCGCCCCCATCGTTAAGATTGAGGGATGATTTCCCGTTGGGGCCTGTCCTCCATGGGGACTGGTGAGAAAGGTGGAGACATGAAGCTTGGCATCATTGGTGCGATGGCCGATGAGGTCGCACTTCTGAAGCAACATACGAACGTGACCGAGTCCGTTGAGCGCTGTGGCACCACCTATACGATCGGCACGCTGAATGGTCATGATGTCGTGCTGGTTGTTTGCGGTGTCGGTAAGGTCAACGCAGCGGTGTGTGCCCAGGTGTTGGTGGACTGCTTTGAGGTGACGCACCTTGTCTTCACGGGCGTGGCGGGTTCACTGAACGCCGAGATCGATATTTGTGACATCGTGGTCTCGACCGACTGCGTACAGCATGACATGGACGCAAGCGGCTTGGGCTATGCGCCAGGCGTTATCCCGTATCAGGAGGTATCGTTCTTTACGGCCGATGACATGTTGCGTTCTACTGTGGTACGCGCCGTGCACGAGGCAGCGCCTGAGATTAAGGTCTTCGAAGGCCGCATTGCTTCGGGAGACCAGTTCGTGAGTGATGCAATGGCCAAGGAGCGGATTGTACGCCAATTTGGGGCGCTCTGCTGTGAGATGGAAGGCGCCTCGGTGGCGCAGGTTGCGTGGCTGAACGGCATTCCCTTCGTAGTGGTCCGCGCCATCTCCGACAAGGCGGACGGCTCAGCCGAGATGGACTATCCAAGCTTCATGAAGCAGGCGGCGCATCACAGCTCATCAATTGTTGAACGACTCATGCAGCTGCTGTAAGGATTACCGCACGCTTAACTTGACCGACCTTTGCGGAACATAAGCCAAATAGAGCGTTGCTTCTAGGCGCTTCTCGTAGATGATGGGCTTAGACGGTTTGGATCCATGGCCCGAGAAAGGGGGACTGCCATGACGTCTACGTTTCGCAAAGACCCGACCAAGCCCAAGCGCGTCGTCATCGCACTTGGGGGCAATGCCTTGGGAGACACGCCTGCCGAGCAGATCGAGCGTGTCCGTAACGCCGCCCCTGCCCTCCTTGGCGTCATCGAGGACAACAACGAGATCATCATCACGCACGGCAACGGCCCGCAGGTCGGCATGATCCAGAAAGCCTTTGCCATCTCGTCGACAATTGACGAGAAGGTGCCCGTCATGGACCTGCCTGAGTGTGGTGCCATGAGCCAGGGCTACATTGGCTATCACCTGCAGCAGGGTATCGGCGCCGAGATGCACCGCACCGGCAAGCGTTGGCACGTCGCGACGGTGGTCACGCAGATCGAGGTTGATGCGGACGACCCGTCGTTCCAGAACCCGACCAAGCCCATCGGTCCCTTCCTGACCAAGGAGCAGGCCGAGAGCCAGGCTGCGCAGGACCCAAGCTTCAAGTTTGTCGAGGATTCGGGCCGTGGGTTTCGTCGCGTGGTGGCCTCGCCGCGCCCGCGCAAGATCGTCGAGAGCGAGAGCATCCTGAATCTCCTGGACAACGAGTTCATCGTCGTGGCGTGCGGTGGTGGTGGCATTCCCGTTATCCGTGATACTGACAACTACGGCTGCTACAAGGGCGTGCCAGCTGTCATCGACAAGGACATGGCCGGCGCACTCCTCGGCGAGGACTGCGACGCAGACGTGCTTGTCCTGCTCACGGCTGTGGAATATGTGGCCATCAATTGGGGCAAGCCAAACCAGACCAACCTGACTGACATCACCGTGGCCGAGGCTCGTCGCTACGCTGACCAGGGCGAGTTTGGCAAGGGCTCCATGGAACCCAAGGTGCGTGCTGCCATTCGCTTCTGTGAGGCGCGGCCTGACCGCGTGGCCATCATCGGCTCGCTTGACAAGGCGCCGGAGGCCGTTCGTAGTCTCTCGGGCACCCGAATCCATTATTAGGAAGGGGAGGGACGACTCATGCCTGTCACCAAGAGAGGCGCTGACAAGCCACGCCGTATCGTCATCTCCTTGGGAGGCCTCACCTCATCAAGCATGCTGAGTCATCAGCTTGAGCTCATCCATGCCGTTGCGCCGGAGCTGCTGCATGCCATCGACGTGAATGCGGAGGTCATCCTCACGCATGGCAATGGCCCGCAGATCCACATGGCTCAGCGTGCCTTCGCGGTCGCGTCGACCGAAGATCCCACGGTTCCCCCCATCGACCTGCCTGAATGCGGAGCCATGACGCAGGGCTACATTGGTTATCACCTGCAACAAACCCTTGCCGCCGAGATGCACAAGGCTGGCAAGCACTGGCATGTGGCCACAGTCATCACCCAGATCGAGGTCGATGCGGATGATCCCTCGTTCGGCAACCCGACCAAGGCCATAGGACCGCGCCTCACCAAGCGCCAAGCAGATTCGCTCATGGAGCAGGACGCTAGCTTCAAGTTTGTCAAGGATGGCGAGGGATATCGGCGCGTCGTGGCCTCCCCACGTCCGCGCAGGATCGTCGAGAGCGAGAGCATCCTGAACCTGCTTGACAACGACTTCGTGGTCATTGCCTGTGGTGGCGGTGGCATCCCCGTCGTGCGTGACTCGGATGATTTGGGTTGCTACGTGGGCGTGCCGGCCGTTATCGAGAAGGACGCTGCCGCTGGGTTGTTAGGCGACGATTGCGATGCCGACGAGTTCATCTTCCTGACCGACGTTGATGGCGCGGCCGTCAATTGGGGCAAGGAAGGCCAGCGCTTCCTTGGGGACATCACCGTTCCCGAGATTCATGCCTACATGAAGGCTGGCGAGTTCGGTTCGGGCACCATGGAGCCCAAGGTGCGTGCCGCGCTGCGCTTCCTTGAGCAGCGGCCAGACCGCGTGGTGCGGATTGGCAACGTCAGGAATGCTGCGGCAGTGGTGCGAGGGGAGGCGGGGACCTGTATCCACTACTAATGGCGTTGTTCGAGATACGTAGAATGGAAGAAACGGGAAGCGTTCCAATTTTGCCGGATGGACCGGTGGAAGGAGTTCGTCATGAGCATGCCCAAGGATTTCATCGATACCAATGACTTCACAAAGGAACAGATCTTGGCCATCGAGGAGTTGGCCATGGCCATGAAGGCAGCCATCAAGGAGGACGGTTACTATCCCCACCTCCTCCGCAACCAGAGCCTGGGCATGATCTTCCAGCAGGTCTCCACCCGCACCCGCATCTCCTTCGAGACTGCCATGTTTGACCTCGGTGGCCATGCGCAGTTCTACGGCCCTGGCACCATCCAGCTGGGTGGACATGAGTCCCTCGAGGACTCCTCCCGCGTCATGGGGAGCCTCCTGGACATCATGATGGCCCGTGTTGACCGGCACAAGGACGTCGTCGGCTTGGCCGCCGGCTCTGCCGCACCCGTCATCAACGGCATGAGCGAGTACAACCACCCCAC
>JAUNJR010000213.1 GCA_030533135.1 Coriobacteriales bacterium | reverse complement strand
ATCTCGTCCTTCTTGGCCTTGTCCTCCTCGGCGTGAGCCTCGGCGTCCTTAACCATGCGGTCGACTTCGTCATCGGACAGAGCGGTGGAGCCAGAGATAGTAATCTGCTGGGACTTGCCGGTGCCCTTGTCCTTAGCCGTAACCTTCACGATGCCGTTGGCGTCGATGTCGAAGGTAACCTCAATCTGAGGAACGCCACGACGAGCCGCGGGGATGCCGGTCAGGTTGAACTTGCCCAGGCTCTTGTTGTCGCGAGCCATCTCGCGCTCGCCCTGCAGGACGTTGATCTCGACGCTGGTCTGGTTGTCAGCAGCGGTGGAGTAGATCTCGGTCTTGGAGGTCGGGATGGTGGTGTTGCGGTCGATCATGCGGGTCATGACGCCACCCATGGTCTCGACGCCCAGCGACAGCGGGGTCACGTCAAGAAGCAGGATGCCAGAGGCGCCCTCGGCGTTGCTAAGAACGCCACCCTGGACGGCAGCGCCGTCAGCAACGACCTCGTCAGGGTTCACGGACATGTTGGGCTTCTTGCCCGTCATGGTCTTCACGAGCTCCTGGACAGCCGGCATACGCGTGGAGCCACCCACGAGGATGACCTCGTCAACCTGAGAGATCTGCAGGTTGGCGTCGCGCAGTGCCTTGGTAACGGGGGCCTTGCAGCGGTCGAGCAGGTCACGGGTGATGCGCTCGAACTCGGCGCGGGTCAGCGTGTAGTCAAGGTGCTTGGGGCCAGTGGCATCAGCGGTGATGAAGGGCAGGTTGATCTGAGCCTGCTGAGCGCTGGAGAGCTCCTTCTTGGCGTTCTCCGCGGCCTCCTTCAGACGCTGGAGGGCCATCGGGTCCTTGCGCAGATCGATGCCGTTGTCAGCCAGGAACTTGTTGGCCAGCCAGTCGATGACCTTCTGGTCCCAGTCGTCGCCGCCAAGGTGGTTGTCGCCGTTGGTGGCGAGAACCTCTACGACGCCGTCAGCGAGGTCGAGCAGGGAGACGTCAAAGGTGCCGCCGCCCAAGTCGAAGACGAGGACCTTCTGGTCGATGTCGCGCTTGTCAAGACCATAAGCCAGGGCCGCAGCCGTCGGCTCGTTGACGATACGCTGAACGTTGAGGCCAGCAATCTTGCCTGCGTCCTTGGTGGCCTGACGCTGTGCGTCGTTGAAGTATGCCGGGACGGTGATGACCGCGTCGGTGATGGTCTCGCCAAGGTACTTCTCGGCATCAGCCTTCATCTTGGCCAGAATCATGGCGCTGATCTGCTCGGGGGTGAAGTCCTCGCCGTCAATCTCGACGACAGCACGGCCACCCACACCGGGCTTGACCTTGTAGGGGACGGTCTTCAGCTCAGAGCCAACCTCGTCGTAACGACGGCCCATGAAACGCTTGATGGAGAAAACGGTGTTGGTCGGGTTGGTGACGGCCTGGTTCTTGGCTGCCTTGCCGACGATGCGGTCGCCATCGGCACGGAATCCGACGACAGACGGAGTGGTGCGATCACCCTCAGCGTTGACAATAATCGTGGGCTCTCCACCCTCGAAGATCGCCATCGCGGAGTTGGTGGTGCCCAGGTCGATTCCGATAATCTTTCCCATTGTTACATCCTTTCGGTTACTCCAAAAGTCGGAGAGTTGGTTGTACGAGACAGTATGTTCCCATGCGTTTCGATTCTATACATAATCTAAGTCTCTTCACATTAGATTTTTTCAATTGCACACATATAAGTCGTTTGACAGGGTGACGGGCCGTTTCCCACAGCGCCATCGTTGGGGAAAACGGCCCGTCACCCGGTCAGTGTCCAGGATTGCCCGGCATGGTTATTTAGTACAGCTTGGCTCCGGCAGGAATGGAATCATTCAGCATGAGCAGGTTAAGCGCCTCCTTGCCATCCTGCTTGTGAATAGCCGAGAGCAGCATGCCGCAGCTGTCGATGCCCATCATCGCACGCGGCGGCAGGTTGGTGATGGCCACCAGCGTCTTGCCGACGAGCTGCTTGGGGTCGTAGTACTCCTTGATGCCCGAAAGGATGATGCGGTCGGTGCCCGTACCGTCGTCCAGTACAAACTTGAGCAGCTTCTTGCTCTTGGGCACGGCTTCGCACTCCTTAACCTTCACAACGCGGAAGTCGGACTTGCTGAAGGTGCCAAAGTCGACCTCGTCGGCAAAGAGCGGCTCGATGTAGATGCCCTCGGTCGGAATCTGCGGCGCTGCAGACTCGGCGGCGTCAGCAGCTTCCTCGGCTGCGGGCTGTGCGTAAATATCGCCCACCGGCGCGATGGCCTTCATGGCCTCAAGCACGCTCGCAAAGAGCTCGTCGAGCTCGATGCCCAGAAG
>JAUNJR010000094.1 GCA_030533135.1 Coriobacteriales bacterium | reverse complement strand
ACCTCGGGCTAGCGCGCAGCTAGTTCCTCTCCCATGAGCAGACCCATGACGCTGGACATCATGAGACCACGCGTCCAGCCGGAGCTGTCGCCAAGACAGTGCAAGCGCGCCACGTTGGTGTCGAGATGTCTATTCATGCGCACCCGGTTGCTGTAGAACTTCAGCTCCGGCGCGTACAGCAGGGTCTCCTCTGCGGCGAAGCCAGGAACCACCTGATCCACCAGCTTGATGAACTCCACGATGTCGGTCATGGCGCGGTACGGCATGGCGCTCGTGATGTCACCAGGCTCGGCATCGGGCAGCGTAGGAACCACGTTGGAACGGCTGAGCTCCTCCCGCCACGTGCGCTTGCCATCCAAGATGTCACCGAAGCGCTGGACGAGTATATGCCCGTCACCCAGCATGTTGACAAGCTGCCCCACCTGGGTCGAGTACGCGATGGGCCGGTCAAATGGCTCGCGGAAATGCTGCGTGGCGAGCACCGCAAGGTTGGTGTTGGCGCTCTTGCGGTCCTTGTAGCTATGCCCGTTGACTACGGCGAGGCCGTGGTCATAGTTCTCCTGGCTGACAAACCCGCCCGGATTCTGGCAGAACGTGCGCACCTTGTCGCGGAAGGGGTTGGGATAGCCCACGAGCTTGCTCTCGTAGAGGACGTTGTTCACGTCGTCCATGATCTCGTTGCGCACCTCGACGCGCACGCCCATGTCCATGGGGCCGCTCTCGTGGTCGATGCCGTAGCGTTGGCACAGGTTGTCCAGCCACGCCGCGCCGCGACGGCCTGTGGCGATAATGGTATGCGCGGCGTGAATCTCGAAGGGATCGCTCGTAGCGCCTGGGGAATGGTCTGCCACCACGGCGCCCACACATACCTTGCCCGCTGGGCCTTCTTCCACCAGCACGTCCATGCACTTGTGCTCAAAGAGGATAGTGACGCCCGCATCGATGAGGTGCTGCTGGATGCCGCCATAGATTTGCTGCGAGCGTTCGGTTCCCAGATGACGGATGGGACAATCGACGAGCTTGAGGCCCGCGCGAATGGCACGGCGGCGAATCTGCGCAATGCCGTCAGGGTCCTCCACGCCCTCTACGTGTGGGTCGGCACCAAAGCTCAGGTAGATGTTGTCACAGCGGGCAATGGTCTCCTGCGCGAGGTCCGCGCCGATGAGTTCGGGGAGGTCACCACCCACATCGCAGCTCAGCGAGAGCTTGCCATCTGAGAACGCACCGGCACCGCTAAAGCCCGTGGTGATGCGACACGGCCGGCACCCCACGCAGTGGCCCACGCGCTCCTTGGGACAGCTGCGCTTTTCAATGGGGAGGCCACGATCGACCATGGTAATGTGACGCGTATCGCCCTTGCCCAGAAGGCCGAGGGCACAGAAGATGCCAGCGGGACCGGCACCGATGATAAGCACATCAGTAGTCATGGATGTCTCCTTTCACACGTCATAAGCGTAGCGCAATTCGCAAGCCCCGTGTCTTTCGCTTCTCGCCGAGACCCTCAGCCCGACGTCTACCAAGTGGGATACGAGCCGCGCTGCCCCGAGGACTACCGCGGGACCGATCCGCTCGTCTGGGGCGCCATCGCACGCGTACTCAGGCGTCTTGCTCAGATACCGCACGGAAAGCGGGCCTAGACCTCCTGCTTGCGTGGACGGGGCTCGAAGCCCTCGAAGATGCCCACGCCACCTGCGGCCTCAACCTCGGCGAGCTCCTGCGGACTCTTGATGGTCCACGTGACAAGACGCGCCCCCAGAAGTTTGCACGCAAGCCACACTGCCACACGACGGCGGTGGTCATGCCGATACGCCACGAAGTCCGGCCGCGCGAAAACGTTGTACATCAATGCCCCGTGAGTCACTCCACGAACAAAGCCCAGGTCAGAATCCTTGTCCAAAACGAAGTTCTCGGACAGTTGGCCACGCACCACCTCGGGGCGGTTGTGACGAAGCCACCACAGCACGCGCGGGTCAAAGCTCTCCACGCAATAGGGAACGTGATGCGAATCGAGCTCCGCCATCGCACGCTCGGTCAACTGGGCATAGTTTGCGCCATGCGTCTTCAGCTCGACCACAAGCGGCGGACAGGGGCCCTTGCCACCTTCATACACGTCAAGTACCTGGGCAAATGTGGGAATACCCTCTCGTGTTCCAAAAAGCCGCAGGTCAGCAAGCTCAGGCAGGGCCTTCTCCTCAACCACGCCCTCAACACCGCACGCGCGCTGTAGACGTGAGTCATGGATGACCACCAGCTGTCCGTCTGCGGTCAGGTGTACGTCGAGCTCAGAGCCGTAGCCCCACTCACGTGCCAGGCGAAACGCCGCAAGAGAGTTCTCAGGCGCGGGTGTCTGGTTGTCGTGCAGACCGCGGTGCGCATAGCGATAGGTTGAGAGCTCCTCCCACGTTCCAGCAACGCCCTCATCCCGGCGCCGCGGCGCGACGAGCGCACAGGCCCCGGCCACGAGGCCAGCGGCAGCACCTGCCGCCACCACGGTAACCTTTGCCAAACGTGCCACCTTGCCCATGGAGCCTCCCGTCAAGAGTCGAACGACCCCATGATACGCCTGTCAGCGCTTCTCCCGCGAGAAGGACGGGGCAAACACAAACGGCCTTTCGACAGCGCGAGCTCGTTGACGAGAGCACGTGCATCTGCCACACTATTTGCGAAAACGTCCATCCGCATGTCGAATGGCAACATAGTCGGAGGGTCTACAGACCGGAGAAGACGCGCCGCACGGCACCTGTCTCTTCGGCCTTTTCTTTTGAAAGGTATCGCGCCCATGGCCGAGGTCGACCAGTCACATGAGGAAGAGCTGCGCAGGCTGTACCTGTTGACGGCGCCTACGCGTCTGTTCTTCTTGGCCGCCGCCCCTGGTGCGGTCTCCATGCTGGCGTCGGCATCAGCGCGCTGCTCGGCATGCTGCCCTTCTTCTTGGGCCGTTACCAGCTCCGTTTCGTGCGCCCACATCTCTCTAGCCAGCTTGTGAAGCAGATTGCCAACGCAGGCATGCCGGCATTCTTGAACAACGTCGCAGGCCGAGTGACCTCGGTACTGCTCAATGCGGCGCTCCTCGCACAGGGAGGCGAGGATGCGGTTGCCGTCTACGGCGCGCTCATGTACGCAAGCGGCGTGGTGTTCCCGCTTCTCTACGGCACCTGCGACGCCCTGCAGCCCGCCGTTGGCTACAACCTCGGCGCACGGCGCGTAGATCGAGTCATCAAGATCGAGAAGCGCATCTTTGCGGCGTGCGCAGCGATTTCGGTATCCCTCGCCCTCGCCATGCTTGTCTTCCCGCGCGAGCTAACGTTGCTTTTTATGTCCAGCGCTTCTGAGTCCATCCTCGCGATGGTAGGGCCCGCATTCAGGCTTTTCTCCGTCGCATACTTCCTGCGTTGGTTGCCCATGTGCACGCAGGCTTTCTACACCGCCATCGAGCGCTCGAAGGCCGCGTCGCTGCTCTCAGTCTTCTCCGTGTTGGTTGCGCCCCTCGTGGCGCTGGTAGCGCTGCAGCCACTGGGGCTCAACGGCCTTTGGCTCAACCTTCCCGCCTCGACGCTCGCAAGCGCGGTGGTCGCCGCGATCATGCTCGTGCGCCTGCGTCGCGAGCTCCGTGGCGAGGGCTAGGCCCCGCCTCGGCGTTCTACAGGAGAGCTTCGCGCTAAGCGCAGACGTTACCACCATGTCAAACACTACGTTCTTGACCTTCACGGAAGACAGCGCCTTCCCCATCCTCGCATTGTGCTTCGTATCATCTGTGTGGTAGCGCGTAGCGTATCTGCGATACAAAGGCACGACAGCGGCTCTGCTACCATGGCATGCAACCCCACGTATCTGGAGAAGCTCACATGATTAAGCTCGTCCTTTGTGACATGGACCTCACGCTGGTCCCCCGCCCGCATCAAACTGTAACCCCTTTGGGTCTCGCCGCCATCCACGACCTGCTTGACCAGGGCGTCTACGTAGGTGCCGCAAGCGGTCGGGGCATTCCTGACCTGCGCGTACAGTTTGCTGGCGACGAGGACTGCGTGCGCACCGCCGTCGCGTCAAACGGATGCGAGGTCATGGCCGATGGAAAGCTCATCTGTCACAACCCGCTCCCCCGCGAGGAGCTCGAGGCGGCTCTCGAGGTTGTGGGACCACTTCCCGGCTGCTTCTTCACGGCAGACATGAACGGAGTTCGCGGTATTGTCGGTGGCACCCGTGAGGAGGTCCTTCGGCGGTTCAGCGCCTCAAAGGGCATCACGTTCGCCTTTTTGGACACCTTTCCTGCCGGCGACCTCGTCAAAGTGAACATCACGTTTGAGGTTGGTGTCGCAGACGCACACGAAGTGGTGGCGATGCTGCAGCCACTCTGTCCAAGCATCGACTTCTGCATCCTCGACAAGCACGTGGCGGACATGATGCCGCGCGGCTGGAGCAAGGCACGCGGTGCCCAAGAGCTGCTCGACTACTTTGGCCTTACCCCCGATGAGCTGCTCGTTTTTGGTGACTCTGAGAACGACCTGCCTCTTGCGCAGGCATTTCCCCAAAGCGCGGTTGCCATGGCCAACGCCATCGTCCCACTGCGCGAGGTTGCCCGCTGGCACATCGGCCCGTGCTTCGAGGACTCGTGCGCCAAGGCCTTGCAAGAGCTCGCCGATGCCCAGCGTAAGGGTCGCACACCCACGTGGATGTCCGACGAGGCCAACGCGGCCGCGCTTCACCGCGCCTTGACCGACAAGTCCGTGAGCGCCGAAGCGGCCCACGACCTCTGGAAGCTCGACAATCCACGTTGAGTCCCGCCGCGCGACTGCCGTACAATCGATGCAATTCCATCAGGCGCTGGTTGGCGAATGGTGCCTCGGCAACCACAACCCGCGCAAGGGTGAACCGAACAAGGACGAGCTCCGTGCGTTCTACCATGCGCTCGCCGACCGCAGCAACTGGGACCTGCGTACCTGCATCGTCCGTGGCTGGCTGGGCATGAGCCACGGACGGTAAGAACCCCGAACTAGGAGAGTGACCCCATGTCGCGCAGGGATCAAATCAGTGCCGCATACCAGCAACTCGGACATGGCGCCTCAATATACGACGGCATGATGACGTGCACCACCACGCTCGGCACCGCCATCAGCCGCGCCGTGTGGGGCATCGGGCCAGAACTCAACGCGGCCTATATCAACTGCGTGTTCGACGCCATTCCTGACAGCTTCACGGGCTCGCTTCTTGAGGTGCCCGTAGGTACCGGCGTGCTCACCATGCCGCTTTACCAGACGCTGCCGCAAGCCCACGTGACTTGCCTTGACTACTCGGCGGGCATGATGGAGAGCGCGCAGCAGAAAGCCGAGGCGCTTGGCGTTGCCAACGTCACGTTTACGCAAGGCGACGTGGGCGCCCTCCCCTTTGCGGACGACAGCTTTGACATCGTGCTCTCCATGAACGGCTTCCACGCCTTCCCCGACAAGGAGGCGGCCTACGCCGAGACGTACCGCGTGCTCAAGCCGGGCGGCACCTTCTGCGGCTGCTTCTACGTCGAGGGCGAGAAGGCCCGCACCGACTGGCTCATCAAGCATCTCTACGTACCCAAGGGCTTCTTCACCCCACCGTTCGAGACGAGCACGAGCCTGCAGCGGCGCCTCTCGGCACTCTACGCGAGCGCACGCGTGCAGTGCTTCAACTCCATCGCCTGCTTTGCCTGCGTGAAGTGATAGTCACCCAAGCCTCCACGTGCGGACCGCCTCAGCCTTAAGGAAGACCATCAAAGGCTCGAGGTCGCGCTCGGCGTCCCAAGCCTCCAAAGAGCCAAAATACGCCATCCGATCGTCTTCGAAGACCACAATGGGAGGATGACGACGCGAGATGAGCAGGTAGTTCATGAGCTCCCTGCCGCAGCGCCCGTTGCCATCAGAGAAGGGGTGGATGTTCTCGAACACCGCATGGAAGTACGCCGCGACGGTCAGAGCCTTGTCCAGCGGAGCCTGCGATACTTCCGCAAGCAGCGCAGCTATCTCCGCGCGCACCTCGGCTGGCGTCGCACCAACATCTCCCGCACCGACCATGTAGTCGCCCACTTTATACGCACCAGGGCGCTCTCCCGCAGCCCATCTTCGCTCGTCGTAGGTACCCTGCGTCAGCGTACGATGTACCTCTAGCACAAGTTGCTCGTCAAGCTTCCGGTTGCTAGCGAAGGCGTCCAGAATGACCTCGTGACATTCCTTCAGGTTCTGGATCTCAAAGAGCGTGCGCGGATCACCCGTGAAGCCGACCACGCGCCCGTCTTCAAAGACATCCCGCGTGTCGTGATAGGTGATTGCGGGGTTCTCGATGGTCCCAGAATGGTAGGCGAAGCGGACGCGATAGTCTGTGAGCGCAGCGGCAAGCTGATCTCTGTCCGCGATGCCCTTATCCATCCACTCTGCGACAACGCTCTGATATGCAGCATCGATGACCTGGGCTTCGTTGCTCATGCGACACCTCACAGATAGTCAGACAGGGTTACCCGAGGCGTTGTCTTTGAGAGGTTTGCAGCAACGCGCTTCGTCACCCCATCAACTGCCACACGCGCGTTGCCGCGCACGTCTGAGGTTTCTACGTGTAGTCGCATCCCCAGAACGGCGAGCACCTGAATTGCCTTGCCCAACTCAGCAGTCTGCTTGCCACGCTCGAGCTCCGAGATGAAGCGTTGGGAGCACCCGCATCGCTCCGCGAGAGCGCGCTGAGACAGCCCGCGCTCTTTGCGGGCCAATCTCACGGCGCAGCCGAAAGCCGCCGCGTCTGTAATGTTCTCATGTATCATCGCGTCACCATTCAGCTGAGTATCGTACGCATATCAAGCGAGCATTATACATCACGTACGCTACTCATCTGATGTGACGAGCACTAGCTACGCGCTCTCTGTCGCATCGCGTACCGAGAGCCACACACCGAGCGCCATGAGGGCAAAGGCGGCCCAGAAGCGGAGACCGGGCAGCTCGCGCGTCATCACCATGCCGAGGATGGCGCCGATGAAGGGCGAGGTGGCGTAGAACGCGCTGGTGCGAGCGGCGCCGAGCTGCGCCTGCGCCTTCACGTAGCACCACACGCTGAGCCCCACCGAGAAGAAGCCAAGCACCATGACGGCAAGGCAGTCGCCTGTTGAAGCGGCGCCCTCCCCTGCGATGGCTGATACCACGAGCGATCCAGCGCCCGAGCCTAGCCCCTTGATCAGCACCACCTGGCGCACGTCGCGCTCGGCGAGGCTCGCCGTGCAGTTGTT
>JAUNJR010000212.1 GCA_030533135.1 Coriobacteriales bacterium | reverse complement strand
TATACCGCCAATTATCTTGCTCGCACTTGTCATTCCCTGTGATGGCTACTACCCTTCATCCAAAATAGGATGAGTTAGGATGTTTTCCCTCATCAACGAGCCAATCTCAGCTGTTAGTTTATTTCAAATTCTACTCTTGAAGACGTTAGGAGCCGGGCTATGTCAGAGAAGATTGTCGTCGGAACCGCACCGCAGCTTCGTTGGGGCGTTTTGGGTTGTGGCATCATCGCCAATGAGATGGCGCAGGCACTTCAGCTGCAAGGCCGCACGATTGACGCCGTCGCCAACCGCACGTATACGAAGGCCCTCGCCTATGCCGAGAAGTACGGCATCCCCAAGGTGTACGAGCAGATTGATGACCTCTTTGCTGACCCGGACATCGACGCCATCTACATCACGACGCCGCACAACACCCACATCGGCTTCCTGCGCAAGGCCCTTGCCGCGGGCAAGCACGTCATGTGCGAGAAGGCCATCACGCTCAACAGCGACGAGCTTGACGAGGCCCTCGCCATTGCGCAGGAGCACAACGTGGTGCTCATGGACGCCTGCACGGAGCTCCACATGCCGCTCTACAAGGAGCTCACGCGCCGCGCCAGGGCAGGGGAGTTCGGCACCATCAACCTCATCCAGGAGAACTTCGGCAGCTACAAGGAATACGACGAGCGGAACCGCTTCTTCAACCCCAACCTCGCCGGGGGCGCCATGCTCGACATCGGCATCTACTCGCTCACCCTCATGCGCTTGTTCATGGAGAGCACGCCTAACGAGCACCTCTCCCTCATGAACCCCGCCCCCACCGGCGTGGACATGACCAGCGGTTTGTTGCTGCGTAACGCCGAGGGCCAGATGGGCGTCATCTCGCTCACGATGCACTCCAAGCAGCCCAAGCGTGCCGTCATCAGCGCCGACAAGGCCTACATCGAGATTATGGAGTACCCCCGCGCGGACGAGGCCACCATTGTGTGGACCGAGAGCGGCGAGTCGGAGGTCGTGACCTGCGGAAGCCGTCCTCTCGCCCTCTGCTACGTGCTCGCCGACCTCGAGGCAGCCGTTGCCGGCGATCAGGAAGCCCTCGCGCAGATGGACGTGACCATCGACGTCATGCGCATGATGACTGACTTCCGTCGCGACTGGAACTTCTACTATCCAGAGGAGCTCTAAGGGAGCAGGCGCCCGGGTGTTTCGCACCGGGCGAGAGAGGTCAGCATGACAACCAAGATCGCCGTTGTCGGACCCCATACCGATGAAAGCATCCAGCGCTTCATGAGCCTCCCCAACAGCAGCATCATCTTTGCAGAGCGAGCCGCGGACATCAGCCCCGAGACCCTTGCGGATGTCGAGCTGTTTGTGGGAGGCGTCACGCCCGAGCTGGTCGCCCAGATGCCAAAGCTGCGGTTTGTGCAGCTCTATAGCGCCGGAGCCGGTAGCCACACGTGGCTGCCCGAGCACATCACCCTCGCCAACGCCTACGGGGCATACGGCGACTCGATCGCCGAGCACATGCTCACGACCACGCTCATGGCCATGAAGCGCATGCCTGAGTACCTGGACATGCAAGGCCGCCAGGGATGGGAGTTGCTCACCGACATCCAGCGCTTCGAGGGGTCCAAGATTATCTCCGTTGGCATGGGGGCCATCGGCACGTCATATCTCAGGAAGGCGGCTGCGCTTGGCGCGACCTGCTACGGCGTGCGCAGGACCATCCACGACAAGCCCGACTTCGTGCACACGCTTGTGACGCCCGACGAGATGGACGCGCTTCTCCCCCAGATGGACGTGGTAGCGTTGAGCCTACCGGGCACCAAGTCGGTGGCGGGCATGTATGACGAGCGTCGACTGCGCCTGATGAAGGAGACCGCAATCCTCGTCAACGTGGGCCGCGGCAACTCGGTGGTGACCGATGACCTCGTGAGCGTCATGCGTGACGGACATCTGCGTGCGGCCTGCCTCGATGTCATGGACCCGGAGCCACTGCCTGCGAATCATCCGCTCTGGACATGCCCACGGGTTTACCTCACCCCACACATCTCGGGCGGTTTCCGCGCCGGCGTCAACTATGGGCGCGTGGTTGACCTCATCATCGAGAACCTCTCACGCGTCCTTGAAGGCGAGCCGCCCGTGCATGCCGTAGACCGCACATTGGGCTACTAGGCCGCAACAGCTGGCAGCAACGCAACCCATACGGTTACCAAAAGCACCCCTTGCCACGTAAAGGGGTACTGCATCCAGTTTGCAGAGGTAATCGTCCGCGTGAAATCCCTTACCAGCGAGCGAGCCAGCTGCGGCCCGAGCACGCATGAACGATGGCCCGACGTGCTGCCAGAC
>JAUNJR010000093.1 GCA_030533135.1 Coriobacteriales bacterium | reverse complement strand
AGCTCGGAGGAGACATTGTCGCCTCCGAGCGCTTTGCTAAGGCGAAGCGCGTCCCGCACCATAACAAGAACGGCAATATAGCCGACCACAGCCTTGAGACCGCAGGCTATGCGCTTGCGCTGACAAGATGGCTGCGTCGACACGGCATACTGGTGAACGAGCGGGACGTCGTCCGGACAAGCTTGCTTCATGACGTAGGCATGACGGAGGACGATGTCTTCCACAGCCCCTCTCGCAAGAAGGCCTACTCTCATCCGCGAGAAGGCGCCCGAATTGCCCGGGAGGAGTTCGGCCTGGATGAAATCGAGGCAGAGGCTATCCTGCATCACATGTGGCCTATTTGCCTCACTCCTCCCCACAGCGCTCTTGGCTGGGTTGTCTCGGCTGCTGACAAGTGGTGCTCGATGAATGAGACATGGCACTTCGCATCTGGAGCTCTGAAGAACGTTCCCATGCTCTGGAAGCACTCGTCCGAACATATCGACGCCTCTTAACAACACCAACATGCTCAATGGACTGCCAGCGTTATTATGATGTCGCATGACAGCGAAAAGGAGACGCCATGGCAGCACCAGGTGGACGCGGAAATGGAGCAGGTTACGCTGCTCGTAGCTTCCTTACTGAGGAAGAGAAGGCTAACGCACCAAAGGTAACGAAGGAGCTACTGCTTCGCATTCTCAGTTACCTCAAGCCCTACTGGCTGCAGTTTCTGTTTGTCTTCATCGCCATCCTTGTCAGCTCGGTCGTAGGGCTGCTCCCCTCCATCATCACTGGACGCATCGTGGACACGGCGTTGGTTGGCAATGATCTAGCCCTGCTCATTCGTTTGCTCTTTACGGCACTCGCCGCGATGCTCGCTAGCCAGCTCGTAGGCGTTTTGGAGAACTACATCAACTCGTGGATCTCCATGCGCATTATCTACGACATGAAGAACGAGATGTACGACCACTTGCAGCACATGCCGCATGCGTTCTTCACCACTGAAAAGCAGGGTGACATCGTCACACGCATGAACACCGATATCTCAGGTGTCAGCTCGGTCATCTCAGGCACGCTCACGCAGATCGTCAGCAATGTCGCCACCGTGGTCACCACACTTGTTGCGCTCTTTTCTATGAGTCCCAAATTGGCCGTAGTGGGACTTCTCGTGCTACCGCTGCTCATTTTCCCCACGCGCAGCGCCGGCAAGGTGCGTCTCAAACTGGTGCAGGAAAGCCAGGCAAAGAACGACGAGATGAACCAGCTCATCAACGAGACGCTGTCGGTTTCGGGGTCACTCCTCATGAAGATGTTCACCGCCGAGGAGCGTGAGTACCGTCGTTTTGTAGGCGTTAACGAGGAAGTCACCGACCTCTCGCTCAAGGAGCAGCGCTCGGGTTCGTGGTTCCGCGTGGTCATGGGCATGTTCACGCAGCTCGGACCACTTCTGATCTACTTTGCTGGAGGCTTTCTTATCATCCGTCAGCTTGATCCTACGTTATCCGTTGGTACCGTTACCGCCACGGTAACGCTCGTCAACCGTCTGTATCGCCCCGTGGAAAGCCTGCTCAACCTGCAGGTCAGCTTTACGCGCTCGCTGGCAATGTTTACGCGCATCTTTGACTACCTCGATCGCAAATCAACTATCGTCAATCCCGAAAACGGTGCCAAGCCCGACTGCGAGATGGCTGAGATTCGCTACGAGCACGTAGCCTTTGGGTACGAGCAGGGCTCTGACCTGGTGCTGACTGACGTCAATTTCACCGTTCCTGGCGGCAAGATGTACGCCATCGTTGGACCATCGGGTTCGGGCAAGTCCACCGTGGTCAACCTCATCCCGCGACTGTATGACGTCAACGCTGGCTCGGTGAGCGTAGCGGGCGTGGACGTACGCGACTTCGACCTTACCTACCTGCGCGAATGCGTAGGCATGGTCACGCAGGAGGCATACCTCTTCAACGGAACCATCCTGGATAACCTGCTCTATGCCAAGCCCGATGCAACCATGGAAGAGATTGAAGAGGCCTGCCGCGTGGCGTCCATCCACGACTTCATCGTGAACCAGCCCGATGGGTATCAGACCGAAGTGGGCAACCGTGGCCTCAAGCTGTCCGGCGGCGAGAAGCAACGTCTGTCGCTGGCACGCGTCGTGCTGAAGGACCCCAAGATTCTCATTCTGGATGAGGCAACCAGCGCGCTCGACTCAATCAGCGAAAGTGCCATTCAGGACGCCCTTGAGCAGCTCATGGTAGGGCGGACGAGCATTGTCATTGCCCATCGCCTGTCGACCATCTTGAAGGCAGACAAAATCATGGTGGTCAAGGGCGGCATCATTGCCGAAATGGGCACGCATGAGGAGCTTCTCGCGGCAGATGGTGTATACCGCGAGCTATACGAGACGCAGTTCAGACAGGTAATTGATCATGAGCGCAGCGAAGGTCGCCACGACCTTGACATCGAAGCGCTCTCCACTGAGCTTCAGGCACGCGAGCTCGAAGGCGGTAATCTCACCGATGTCTTGATGCTCATGCGCTCAAACCGCCAATACTACCGACGCCTGAACGAAAGGCCAAACAAGGCGCAGCTCACCAACATGATTTCGACCCTACCTGAAGGCGCCGAGAAGGCGCACCTCGTTGGGTTCTACGATGACGAGTATGGCCTTGTTGCCGTCATGGACCTCGTGTGCGGTACGCCCGACGACACAAGGGCGCTCATCCGCTGGTTCATGGTTGCAGCCGATAAGCAGCGTCAGGGTGTAGGATCCGCACTCTTTGCTGATGTCCGCGCAGCGCTTGCCGCGCAGGGTTATCAGCATCTTGAACTGGAGATACCCGAAGCTGCCGAAGAAGCCTTGGCATTCTGGAATGCCCAGGGCTTCTCGCCCACCGGCAAGCGCGATGACTCGGGGCATTATCCGGTCATTACGCTCGCACGGGACATTTAACCCATACCTGTGGGACATTCGGGACGGAGGCTTCTGTCCCGAATGTCCCACCAGGGTGAACTACTTAGATCTGTGCGAGGGCCTGCTCGAGGTCGGCAATGATGTCCTCCGGGTCCTCAAGGCCGCACGAGAAGCGAATCATTCCAGGCTCGACACCACAGGCAACCAGCTGTTCGTCGGTCAGCTGGCGATGGGTGGAGCTTGCCGGGTGTAGCACGCAGGTACGGCTGTCGGCAACGTGCACCTCGATGGCAGCAAGCTTGAGGGAGTCAAGCAGCTTGGCCGCACGGTCACGCCCGCCGTCAACCACGAAGCTGATGACGCCACACACGCCCTCGGGCAGGTACTTCTGTGCCAAATCGTGATCGGGACTGGAAGCAAGGCCCGGGAAGTTCACACTCGCGATCTTGGGGTGAGCCTCAAGCCACTCAGCCACGCGCTGGGCATTCTGCGTGTGGCGACGGATGCGCACCGGCAAGCTCTCGAGCGACTGGTTCAGCGCAAACGCGGCAATGGCAGGCGGATAGATGCCCAGGTCACGCGTTAGCTGCACCTGCGCCTTGGTGATGAAGGCCGCCTTGCCAAAGTCACGTGTGTACGTAACGCCGTGATAGCTCTCGTCTGGCTCAGTGAGGCCAGGGAACTTGTCAGCATGGGCTTCCCAGTCAAAGTTTCCGGAATCAACTACAACGCCACCCACAAACGTAGCATGGCCATCCATGTACTTGGTGGTGGAGTGCACCACGACGTCGGCGCCCCACTCGATGGGACGGCACAGAACCGGAGTTGGGAAGGTGTTGTCGATGACTAGCGGCAGACCCTCGGCGTGTGCAGCCGTAGCAAAGGTTTCGATGTCGAGCACGGCAAGAGCCGGGTTGGCAACCGTCTCGCCAAAGATGAGCTTGGTGTTTGGACGCACAGCGGCACGAATCTCGTCCACCGTGGCACGCGGGCTCACGAAGGTAGTCTCAATGCCAAAGCGCTTGAGGGTGACAGCCAGCAGGTTGACGGTGCCACCATAGATGGTCGCACTACTGACCAGATGGTCACCGGCAGAGCAGAGGTTCATCACCGACACAAGCGTTGCAGCCTGGCCGGAGGTGGTCAGCAGCGCACCAACGCCGCCTTCCATGGCCGCAATCTTCTTCTCGACATACGAGCAGGTCGGGTTATGGATACGGCTGTACATGTAGCCAGGAACGGAGAGGTCGAAGAGACCCGCGACCTCGTCAACCGAGCTGTAGTGGAAGGTGGTGGACTGGTAAATGGGCAGCGCACGCGGCTGGGAGTTCTCTGGTTGATAGCCGGCGTGAACGGCAATGGTGTCAATGCTGGACATAGTGACTCCTTTGGATTGGGTGCAACGTGCCACAGTATAGCCGCACTGCGTAGCCGTATGGTTACGAGTGCGGTCCTGGATTGTCTTTTGCAATGTGTGGCGAACAGAAATCGCAGGGAAAGGTCTATATTGTGCTAAATGTAAACTTGGCAATAGGAAGCATGTTCTGTAACAAAGTACGGTATGGTATTGTTACAAAAATGCTAAACGAGAGGGTGCAGACGCATGGCCAAACGGGTCACCATCCAAGATATCGCTGACGAACTTGGTCTGTCGCGAAACACTGTTTCAAAAGCCCTCAACAACTCTGAAGGCCTCGCGGAAGCCACCAGGCAACGAATCATCCAGAAGGCCGCGGAGATGGGCTATAAGCAGTTTGCGCTCATAAATCTGATGCCCGCACAGCAGCGCGAAAACGCTTTTATACCTAATTACCTGCGTGAAAACCCAGAGCGGAGAGAGGTTGCCCTTTTCTCGACGACCTATTTGGCAGCTCCTCACTTCTCATCACTCATGCTCGACGCGTTCCAGAACAATTTGGCACTACTGGGCTTGACGTTAAACACGCATCGTGTCACTCCTGTAAACCTAGAAAGCCATACGTTGCCTATCACCTTTGACATCAATCGTGTGGCAGCAATCATTTGCATTGAGATGTTTGATAGGTCATATGACCAAATGGTTTGTGCTCTTGGAGTGCCAACCCTCTTTGTGGATGCTCCCCCCGATCTGAACGGAGAAACGCTTCCGTGTGATCAGCTCATCATGGAGAACACCTCGCAGGTCGTGAAACTTGTGAGTGAGGTGCTGAGTCGGCATCATAGTCAGATTGGCTTTATTGGCAACTGGGAGCACTGCCAATCCTTCTATGAGCGCTATTGTGCCTTCCGCCTTGCCATGACGCTCAACAATGCCCCCGTCAACGAGAATTGGCTCATCCCTGGCAACAACATGGAAGAGATTCATCCGCCACTCTCTCGTCTGGCTCGAGAGAACAACCTCCCAGAGCTTTTCATTTGCGCTAATGACTTCATCGCCCTTGATGTCATGCGATCGCTCTATGCGCTTGGGTTAAACGTCCCCAATGATATTGCGCTTGCGGGGTTTGACGACTCTTCCGGTTCAAGGCGTTGCATACCGCCACTCACCACGGTTCACATTCATACGCAAATAATGGCCTACGAAGCGGTCCGCCTCTTGCGTTCTCGTATGGAAGAGCCTTCTCTCAACTTTCGCCGTGTCTACACTGAAACAGAGCTCATTTGGAGGGCTTCAACCTCGACACTGCGCTAAAATAATACCATTATGGCTATCTTTTCTTATGAGAGTAAGTTCAGCAAAGTCGCCATGCGCATCGCATGGGGATGCTATCTCAACTTACTCTGGATAATCTGCTCGTTGCCCATCATCACTATCGGCGCATCGACGACGGCGCTCTATTACGTCACCTTGAAGATTGCGGAGGACCGCGAGGGTGATCTTACTCAACAGTTCTTCCGCTCGTTCAAACAGAATTTCAAACAGGCCACTGTCATCTGGCTCATCCTGCTTGCAATCGGAATCTTCCTTGGTACCGATATATACGTGCTCGTCCATCTACGCGCGGCAGCGTCTGGTTTTCCCGCAGTCTTTTGGACGCTCATCCTTGCAGTGGTGATTGCTGCATGCGTCGCATATACGGTAGAGCTTATCTTTGTCTTCCCACTCCTTGCGCGCGTTGACAACACAACTCGCGCAATGATGATAAATGCCCTGCTCATTGGAACGCATTACCTCAACTGCACGATAGTTGTCTTTGCCATTCACTTCGCGATGGCCGTTGTCGCCATCAGGTTCTTTACGCCGATTCTCGTCTTGGGCGAGGGGTTATGCGCCGTGGCTAGTTCGTATCTGCTCTCCCCTGTCATCCGTGCTTGTTCGATTGATCCCGAGCTGGAGTCGAACGAAACGCCTGACGATATTCACTTCACCTCATGAAGCTTCCCGAGCACGAGCGCGCGGCTCATCGCGAAGCTTTCCGCGCCATGAGCATTCCGCAGAAGGCAGAATACATCTTTGCATACTACAAGCTCCCGCTCGTTCTTCTGCTTATAGCGATTGTTGCTTTAGGTTCAGTTGCCAAGTACTTCCTCACGTATAAGAACGCCGTGCTCTATGCCGCCTATGCCAACGTGACGCTCACTGATGAGCAGGACAGCGATCTCTTCGATGGGTTCTTGGATTCCATCGGCGTCAATCAGCGCAAGAACGAAGTTTACCGCTATCGGGACCTCTATCTTGTTGAGGTTGACGACACGGTTGACCATCAATACTCATACGCTTCAAGAATCAAGACGCTTGCTGCCATTGATGCTGAGGAGCTCGACATCGTCCTCATGAGCAAGGCAGCCTATGACCTACTCTCAAACAGCGGATACTTGATGGACCTTGAGAAGGTTATCTCGGACAATCCGAGCCTGTTGCCCGTGCGAGCCGATCTCGTGCAGAACGTCGTCGTACTTGAGGATAACCGTGTTGAGGTCGAGCTCAACGAAGCAGACACGTATGAAGCCGTGACGGAGGATGCTTTCAACGCCTTAGATGTGACTGAGGTCCTCACCAGCGAAAACGACCTCACAGGCACCGTTTACCTTGGCATTATTGGCAATTCACCAAGGCTGGATGCGGTGGTTTCCTTTATCACGTACCTGTACTCCCTGTAAGAGGACAGAAGGCCCGCCCCACTTGCTTATGCTCTCAGCACGTGGGACGGGTCCTGTTTACGCTTTTACGTGGTTTTCTACGAGTGGGTGATCTCGTAGGTGTGGTCCTTCAGGTTGGCGTCGAGCTGCGCCCACGCGTCGCCGGCGGTGCGGCGGATGCAGAAGGCGCCGCCCTCGCCGCAGGTGACCTCAAGGTCGCCCTCGACGTCGAAGGCCGGATGGCTGTTGCGCAGCTCCATCAGGCGCAGCAGCTCCTTGACCACCGGGCGCCCCACCTCGCGGGCGATCTCGTCCTTCGAGTAGTAGTGGCGGTTGATGTTGCGGCCCTCCTTGGT
>JAUNJR010000023.1:17856-19687 GCA_030533135.1 Coriobacteriales bacterium | reverse complement strand
AGCTGACGAAGGAACTTGCCCAGAGGCCAGACATGGGACCGCTTGCCATGCAGGATGTAGCTGTAACGTACCGCTATGATCCGGCCAGCATACAGAAGTAGCTTAGGCGGATATCTCAACGCATAGGTGCCTTTCAGGACGGATTGTCCACGTTTCGTACCGCTTGGCAAGGCAATCGCATACACTGTGAGACGGTTGGCCAACCAACGAGAAAGTGAGCACTCATGAACCTTCGTTTCAAGACAAAAGGTGATGCACCGGTCTCCGGTAAGCAACTCATTTTTCTTCATGCCCTTCCCGGTGATGCCTCGTTGCGTGATTCCGTTATCGACATGATTCTCAAGGGTGACAATGGCCACTCATATGCGGTTGTCTATCCAGAAGGGGAGAGCTTCCCGCTGGATTTTGATGACTACCAGCTTGCGCGTATGAACCTTTACATGCCGCTCATCACGTCGAAGTTCCTAGACGAGTGCCCCACTGACTTCGATATCGACAACCTGCAGACCAAGCGCGGCATCATGGTTCTGCCTATCGTGCAGAGCGGCGACCTCATCCCTCGATACAGCGAGCGTTTTGAGGCTATGCACGCAATTACGCTCAGTATGGAGAACCCCGCCTACGAGATTGAGAAGCAGCTAACGCGCATGCTCATCAGTGCTGAGCTCAATGACGAGATCATCAAGGACGCCTTCACACGCAAGCTCTTCATCAGCTACCGCAAGAAGGACAAGGCGGAGATCGGCAAGATTATGAATGCCGTGCGGGGAACGCGTTGGGCGGCCTCCGCGGCTTTTTGGTTTGACGACTTCCTCGTCCCCGGCACTGACTTTGAGGACGGCATCAACGATGCCATGGCTGAGTCCGACGCCGTCGTGCTTGCCGTGACGCCCAGCCTGACGGAGCTGAACGACCTGGGTGAGAAGAACTACGTCTGCGCTCACGAGTATCCCGACGCAGTTGAGCAGGGAAAGACCATCATTCCCGTCGAGGCAATTCCGACCGATCGAAAAGAGCTGGACAAGGAGTTTGATGAGTTTCCGCCGTGCGTCCCCATCGATGACAAGGCTGCTCTCGACGAAACCTTCGGTCAGCTCGGAGATGCCGAACCTGAGGCAGATCCCTACATCAAGTATCTGCGCGGCATGGCGTTTTTAAGCGGCGTGCGCGTGGAGAGAGATCCCTTCAAGGCGGTGAAGCTCCTTGATGAGTGCGTCGACCTGAAGGTTCCCGAGGCAGCCCTGCAGTTGTCGTACATGTATTGCTTCGGCATCTCGGTGCCCGATGATCTGGCAACCGCCATTAGGTACAAGCAGAAGGCGTTCCACATCGTGCAGAGTTGGGAGCCAAGCGAAGAGAAGATTGCTTGGTTGGCGAGGATTCTCTTCAACGAAGGCAAGGATCCTGATGCCAGCATCGGTATGTCTAACTACGATGCAGACACGTACATGAACGCATTCCTCAGGTATGCCGACGAGTTGCGGGCGAGCGGTAAGGCAAGTGACGCATTTCTCAAGCGGCTCAAGCTTTGGGAGGCCGAGGCACACCTTCACCTTGGAAGCGTCGAGAATCGCGACGAGCAAGAGATTCGCGACCTGGGCCTGGATCACTTCTCGGGGGAGCTGGACCGCGCGGGCGAGCTCATCAGTGAGGTAGATGGCGACGACATCGAGTTCTATCGCGTGAAGGCGGCCTATCACAGCATCCGTTCGAGCTACTACCGCGAGCGCGATGACTTTGAGGCGGCCAGCGAACATGCCGAAGAGGCGAGCTCATGTCAGCAGCACATCATCTGGAGTGACCCCTCGTTCGAGGCGCGTTGGCAGATGGC
>JAUNJR010000023.1:2976-17756 GCA_030533135.1 Coriobacteriales bacterium | reverse complement strand
AAGAAGAAAGTCAAGGAAGACGCGCTGAGGCGCTGCAAGCAGCTGCGCGAGGATTACCCCAACGACGTGCAGCTCAAGAACCTCGAACTGGAGCTGGGCGGATCTCCTGACGTGGGCTTCGTTCCGGGGCCGTCGTCGCACATGAACGATGACGGCATGATCGGCGCCGGAGTGGCGGCCAAGGTGCTGGCCGTTGCCGCGATAGTCGTTCACCTCATCGTCTGCATGTACATCAGTGTCCAGAGCAGCCTTATCGTGGGAGGCAACGTGCTCTCGGCTATTCCGCAAAGCATCATGATCTTTGGTGGAACCGTCATGTTCGATGCACGAAAGTCCCCCATCCACATCGTTGCGGACGCACTCGTTGCCGCCGTGCTGTTCCGCCTCGCCTCGATGCTGAGTCCTGGAGTTGTGCCTTTTGGAACCGAGGGGATTAGCATTTTGTACATCATCATTGCTGTGGCGTCGACGATTTTCTAGCCCCTCGTACAAACCAACGTACTGAAAAGCAGCCCCTCTGGTGTAAGACCAGAGGGGCTGCTCCTGAGGTGCGCGTGTGCTTGAACTATGACGCCATGTGAGCGGGCTTGTGCTCCGCCTTGTCAGGCTGCGCCTCTTTGGCGTCTGCCCACAGATCCTGAGTCGGGAGATGCTTAACCCGAGCATAAACAATCAGGGCCACAAAGAGGGCTGCGAGAAATACCACCGCGCCGACACTGCCCTCGACGCCAAACTCGGGATCGAAGAACGGGCCGGATGAAGCGCCGAGCAGGCGGAACAGCGAGTAGCCTGACACAGCACCGCTGTTGGGGCAACCAAAGATAATGCTCTGCGTGTAGTTCCAGGCCGTGTGGAACATGATGGCTACCCACAGCCCGTCGAAGTAGTAGACGAAGAGCGAGAAGACCAGGCCAACCAGGACGCATTGACCGACGCCGATAATGTTGGCACCCGGGTTACCCATGTGGAGCGCGCCAAAGAACAGAGCGTTGAGAATGATGGCAACCCATGGCGAGCGGTAACGACGACGAAGCTTCTCATAGAGGAACTGTCGACTGCTAATCTCCTCGGCGCCAGATTGGATCAGCACGGCAATAAAGAGCATTATCAGAGACTTTGCGTTAAACGACGTAAATTCAAGTCCGATGTCGCCAAGAAGGACCGAGAGCCCAACGCAGGCTGCGTTGAGGCCAAAGCCGCCGAGTAGTCCCAAGAAAATGCCCAGCAACGAATTACCGCGGTGGTTGGGCATGAAGTCCCGGAGCATACGCCTGTTTGCTGGCGGGAGGATGAAAGCTAGGAAGAAAAAGGGCCAGATACCAAAGAATGTGAGGTACTGGAGCGCGAAGGAGACATCAGGCAGTTTGGGATCCCCTAGGAAACCAAAGAACCCGTTATTGCACAAACCCATTCCGAGAATCGTCCCGATAAGGGTCAGGGCAAAGGTAAAAAGCATCGCAATGGGGAACATGTCGGTGAGCTTGCGGCATGGACGTAGAAAACGCTCTTTGAACTGCTCCATAGGTATCTCCTCAGATGACGGCGGCATAACGGGTTTCTGATCGCAATGTGTGTGCTCTTTCGTATGTTCTTACTCTCATGGGCAGCAGTCTGTCTCACCTCAAGATGAATTAGGCGATTATCCCTTCCGGCGCTCTAAATGGTTAACATAGCTATGCGAGACAAAGAAATGGCCGGAGGTATGCTTCCATGCATGATTTACGTCGCCCTTACCACGGCAGGTTGCCCCTTCTTGTGAGCCTGCTATTGGCTCTCTGCCTGTGTGTTGGCGAAATATCATTCGTTCCGCGGAGAGCGTATGCCTTGGAGGGCGCCTTCCCAGGTGCTCCTGATACGGGGACGACGGCTTCCTCTGGGGCTTCCACCAGCACAATTGTGGAGCCCGATGATGTCCTCGTTCGGGAACGTGATGACGACGAGCAGGGTGAGGGCGAGGATACAGAAAAGGACCCTGAGATTGCTGCAAGGATTGAGCGGGAACGTGAAGAGATGATCACCGCCCGTTCAGGCATAAGCCTCCGTTCGACCCAAATGATCCTCCAGTATTACTCGATGTATAGTGACGGCGTGTTTCTACAGTCGGCAACGGAGTACAACCATCAGCTGGCTCAGATGTCCCTCTGTATGGCCGTTTGCGCGAATCGTCCAATTCCCTATACCAGCGACGTCGTGGTGGATCCTGATCAGTTTCTCATTGAGTATCTCAAGGACTGTGGCTTTACCAACCTCAGGACAGATGACTATGACAAGACCCCTTCGCTCTATACCGTGGCGACTGCCATAGGAAGCAAGCAACTCGTCGATGCTGATGGTGAGCCGTTTACGCTGGTTGCCGTGGGCGTGTGTGGTGGTAACTACAAAAAGGAATGGCTTTCGAATGTGACCCTTGGTTCTGGGGACCGGCACAAGGGCTTCAATAGTGCGGCAACCATGGTGACCGATCGCATCTTCGGCTACCTCGGCACCAATCACATCACAGGCCGCGTCAAAATCTGGATAGCCGGTTTCAGCAGGGCGGGTGGCATCTCAAACCTGACGGCGGCCAACTTGGTGGATAGCGGGGTATTTGGAAAAGAGAACATCTACGCCTACACCTTCGCGACGCCGCGCGCAACGTTGAAGGGCGGCCCCGAAGGTTACGAGAACATCTATAACATTGTTGGTGCGATGGACCTGATTCCGCAAGCGGCGCCCGCTGCCTGGGGATTCGGCCACTACGGTACCGACTTGGTGCTTCCGGGTGCTGAGTTCGACAGCAACTTCCAATCAAAATATGCCCAGGTGCAGCAGGGATTTGAAGACTTCTATGGTGGGCGGACCGTCTACAACCCCAAGATGAATCTCTCTCTGCGGCTACTGTTTGGCATGCTCGAGGAGCTCATCCCTGATTCTGACCACTATGACACCACGCCACAGGCAATGGTCCTGAGCGTGCTCGAGGACCGATCCCCGCAAAACGTGTTGCGCGTGCTTCGCCAGTTGACTCTCCAGATGAAGGACGATGACCCTGAGACCAAGGTGCTTAAGGACGACATTCTTGAGTTCATTGGCAAGCTCGCGATTGGATACATATCGTATAGCGATGAGTTCCAGGACGATTACAACACGGGGAGCGTGGCAACCCGCGTGTTCCACGAGCACATCGAAGACCTCTATCTGATGTGGATGCAGACGGACCTCACTCCGGAGGAGCTCTTCTCGAATCACGACTCGTTCACGTACCTGTTTGCCTTGGGCAATGCGGTTATCACCATAGAGGACCCTGACACGGATGAGGGGCTCTTCAGGGTATTTCCCGACGGCTCGATTGAGGAGCTCAAGGCTTCAGTTGAAAGAGGGTGCTCACTGTTCATCACGTCGTATCCCGACGATACGGGTGAGCTGCCGCTCTTGTTGATCGCGCTACCTCATGACGCCAGTTATCGAGTAAGGTGGGAGGCTCTCGCCGATGGCACCTTTGACGCCATCACTATGCCCGTTCAGTATGCTATTTCCCCCACTTACAATACGAACGCCATGGAGCTTGATGTGCATAAGGGTGATTCGGGCGTCATGTACGAAGCTCATGGCAACGAGATAGTTGTCTGTCCTGAAGAAAAGGTGTTCTTCACGGCTTCGGACATAGCATGGAACCTGGGGCTTGACCACGTGAAAGATGGTTGGCGCGTCTCTATCATGCAGGGCATCTTCCGTGTGTGCCTCCTCCTCATTCTGCTTCGGGCAATCGTTGCCACCATCAATCGTCTGGGAACCGATGACAATTGGCAGATTCGCTTCATACTGAGCTCCATCACCATGATTGCGCTGGTTGAGAGCGAGGCGGCCTACTGGCTCTTTGCCGCGACGCCCAAATACCGGCTTTACTGGAAGGCGCTTGCCAGTGCGTCGGTCCTGCTTTACTGCTTCTCTTGCCGCAAAAAAGGTAGCAAGGATTTTGTCGGCATCTTTGCGGCACTCGTTTTCTGTGCCATCGGTGATCTGGCTATTAACTTCTGGTTCTTACCCGGCGTGTTGCTCTTTGGCTGTGCCCACGTCTTTCTCATCTGGCTTTACCAGCGCTCCCATCCTTTCAATCGGCGTATGTGGGCGTGGTGGCTGCTGCTTTCCATTGGGCTCGTCATCGGAGTTGTGCTGTTTACCAATAACTTCGAGCTGTCGGTGCGCGTGGGGGTTGCCGTGTACGCGCCTGTACTCCTCTTGCTCCTGATGACAAGCTTGCAGCAAGGCGGAAACCGCGAGCTGGGAGCCTGTCTGCTCATACTGTCTGACTGTCTGCTTGGGTTCTACTTCCTCCACCAAGAGTGGCCGTACGTGCATATGGTGTACATGGCGCTGTATTACCTGTCACAGCTGGTCATCAGCCGCTCGCTGATAGAGGAGCACATTTTTAGCGATGGCGGTCGGCACCTGAAGCTTCGCCAGATCTTCCAGGAGTTTCTGTCCCGTGGCGGAGAACAGCGCACCGGACTTGATGAGGTGGCTGATCAGGTGGGCGACGTCTTGATGGGCTAAACCGCCGCCTGCAGATATTTGCTGGGGTTTTAGTGAGACGACTGCGCAATGCGCACGACTCTTTGCGATACAGGAGGGCAACTCATGTTTGAACGCGCTACGGCACAGGCGCTCTCTGCACAACTCGACCTCGTCGCCGGGGTGTCGGGAGACTGGGCTTTGGTAACTGCCGGTACTGAGGCGACGGGCTGGAACACCATGACGATTGGGTGGGGGAGCGCTGGTACGCTGTGGAGCACGCCGGTGGTTACTGTGTACGTGCATCCCAAGCGCTTCACGCATGAGTTTCTCATGCGTGAAGCGTACTTTACCGTGCAGCTTTTTGACGGTGAATACAAACGCGACCTTGGTATCTTGGGCAGCAAGAGCGGACGCGACGGAAACAAGGTGGCCCTTACCTCTCTGACGCCGAAAGCCATTGAGCATGGCATGACGTTCGAAGAGGCAAAGACCACCATCGTGTGCCGCAAAATCTACACCCACCATATGGACCTCGCTGAGGTTCCTTCAGAAGTGAGAGACCACATGCGGGGCGGTCTCTACGAGCGTGAGGCTCATACGGTCTTTGTGGGAGAAGTCGTCAACGTGCTTTCGTAGCTGGGCCTTATTGGACAGCTTACAGGGCGACGGTGCGCTCCTTGTCGATGTCGGCCACCTTGCGCCTGCGGTTTGCGTAGCGCTCGGCAGTGAGGGGCTCGGTTGCCATCCACGTCTTGGCAATGGCCATAGCAAGCACGGGGCCGATGATCTTGCCACCAATGCAGAGCACGTTGGCGTCATTGTGCTGGCGAGCGAGCTCAGCACACACGGGGTCCTGGCACACGCAGGCAAAGACGCCGCGGAACTTGTTGGCAATCATGGCCGAGCCGTAGCCCACGCCGTCAACAAAGATGCCGCGCTCGCACTCGCCCGTGGCGACTGCCTTTGACGCGGGGTAGATGAAGTCAGAGAGGTCGCAGCCTTCCTCGTCATAGGTGCCGAAGTCAACGACCTCATGCCCTTCCGACTCGAGCCAAGCTTTGATTTCGTTCTTAAGACGGGTGCCGGCGTGGTCGTTTGCCATTGCGATTTTCATGGTGCTCCTCCTTGCATCGAAGTCGAGGTTCCTTGCCACATACTTCACATTGTATGGAAGCGAGCTAGGAAGGTCTTCACCTAAGCCATCGCAGGGCTAAATTACCGACCAAGGGTGGATAAGCACCACTGCTCAACTCACAGTGTCTATGCGTGTTCCGTTTAGCCACGGTGGCATGTGGGGCCGCTCGTCTTTGATGCGGGTGGCCGCTTCGTGCTCACGCTTACCGTTAAGGACGTCGCCGAGTGTCCTATGACCCGCTACGCTCAGGTAAGCATACAAGTGAAGCAAGACATGCCTAAGAGCCGAGTACTTCTAACGCACATGAGGGACGGGGGAACACATGGCAACTTATAAGACCTTTACGACCTGCGGCGATATGGGTCCGTGGGTGAGCAAGCTCATCCTCGAGCTGCCTGGTCTTGCGCGTACAAACGACGTGGGCCGTGATTCGTTTAGCGTGTACGTTGAGCGCATAGACTTGGAGACGGGCGGCATCGCGATGGCGGCTGAACACCTCGGTGGACCAGAGCTGCCTTCGAGAGGCTACGTGAACGTGCTTGCTGCCTCCATATGCGACGAAAGGGGCAACGCCGTCGAGACTGGCACCCACGTAGCGCTCGAGCTTCCTGAATGTGGCCTGACCAAGCGCATCGACGGAGGCATGATGCGTGGCTACATCCGTGGGCTGGAATACCGTGTGACACAGCTTGTGGCCATTCCGGCTGAGACGCCTGGTGAGCCTCCGGTCGTGGGACTTGTCTTTGACGAGTGCACGGGTGACCTGTGCCCGGCGCTCGATGGCTGGCGCCTTGATGGTCGGGGCACCTTCGCGGGCATCGACATGAACTACGGCTGGTTTGAGCCCAACGTGGATGCGATCAACGCCTTCCGCGCCATGCCAGGCTTCTTCCATCAGGACCCGCTGCCCAAGAAGCTGCCGCTCGTGTTGTGGCTGCACGGCGCGGGCGAGGGCCAGGAACCGTACCGCACCGTATGCGGCAACAAGGTGACAGCCCTCAGCGGCTCTGACATCCAGGGCAAACTGGGCGGTGCGGCCTGGGTGCTTGCTCCCTCAAGTCCGACCTTCTGGATGGATCCGGATGGCAGGGGCGATATGGTGGATGATAACCAGAGTCTCTACACCGAAGCCCTCAAGGCGCTTTTGGACAAATTCGTCGCCGCGCATGCTGACGCCATCGACACCAACCGCATCTATGTGGGTGGTCTTTCCAACGGCGGCTTCATGACCTGCCGTCTTCTCGCAGAGTATCCGGGCTTCTTTGCTGCCGCGGTGCCCGTCTGCGCGCCGTGGGTGGGCGATCTCGCCACTGACGAGGAGTTTGCCCTCATGGCGAAGACCCCCATGTGGTGGGTCCAATCCGATGACGATCCCATTGTGCCGGTTGACACGCACTTCCAGCCTTCATGGGAGCGTCTGATTGCCATCGGCGCCAAGGACTTGCACGCTACGTACTACGACCATATCGAGGATGCGGACGGCAACCGTCTCATCGGCCACTTCGTGTGGGTGCAGGCCTACAACGACGAGCCAAACACTGACCTTGATGGTAGCCTCGTGCGCTATAACGGCTTCCCCGTGACCCTCTGGCAGTGGGTGGGCAAGCACAGCCTGGCATAGGCTTGCAGGTAAATAGAGAAGCTCAAGGCGCGTGCCCTCTTCACAAACGATGCAGGGCGCGATGATATTTCTTATCGATAGCGGTCCAGCTGCTGCTCGACCTTTCGCATCCGCTTGGGCCGAGGGTGCTTCGTCAGCTTGCCGCGACACATCACATACGTCAAGGTACGCAGGGCGGCAAAGTCCTCAAGCGGGTTGGCTTCGCACACGATAAGATCAGCGCTCTTCCCCGCTTCAAGGGAGCCCGTCTCGTCGCCCAATCCAAGAAGCCGCGCATTGACCAATGTGGCCGTGTGCAGGGCAAAGTCTGCTGATACCTCGCAATACTTTGCGAAGTAGTCAACCTCGCGCCACATGTCGTAGTGCGTGATGAAGGGGCAGCCTGCGTCGGTGCCCAGGCCGACAGGAATCCCTGCATCCAGGCACGCCTTGGCGCAGGCGATGATTCCGTCCATGACCACCTTGCCGTTGACCTTTGCTGCAGGCACGGCATGACTCTCCTCCAGGGGGAAGAGGGTGTAGGGAACCGCCGGCGAGATGGTGCAGATGTCTACCACCCCACGCTCTTTGAACAGCTCGATGATGTGTTCGTCCGGCTGGGCGCCGTGCTCGATAGAGTCAACCCCGTTTTCGAGGGCCACGCGTACGCCTTCCGGACTCTCGACATGCGCCGCAACGCGATATCCCAGTTCATGCGCCTGGTCGCAAGCGGCACGAACATACTCGGGTGGCATGCGCAGCGCTCCGGGTTCGCCCTCCTCCGTGGCATCCATGACTCCGCCCGTAATCATGAGTTTGATCCAATCGGGGTTGGTTTCGGCAATCTCACGCACGTGCTGTGCCGCTTCCTCAGGGCTGGTTGCCTCGGTGGCAAGTGAGCCAGCAAAATGACCACCAGGAACGCTGACGCCCGTGTTGCACACCAACATGCGTGGCCCGAGAGCCTTCCCGGCGTTAATCATGTCTCGAATCTTTCCGTCAAAGTCGAGGATGCCGCCCACACAGCGTAGGGTGGTAACGCCAGAAAGCAGCTCGTCCTTGGCGAGTCCGGCGCACATCATGCGATATCCTGCGAGCACCGGAGGCATCGCACTCAGCGTGTCGAAGAGCTTCTTGTAGTCAACGGGCTTGGCGTTTGCCTTGGGGGGCTTGCCGCTTGCGGCGAGGTGTGCGTGCAGGTTTACGAGGCCCGGCAGGATGTAGGCACCGGCAAGGTCGATCAGTTCATATCCCATGAGTTCAGAAGTGCTCAGGTTGCCCACTGCGGTTATGCGATCATCGTCCACGAGCACAGCCCAGCCTTCATGTACGGGCATGCGGCCCGCCTCGTCCAGAAGGCCATCCAATACGTTGCCATTCACAAATGCACGCTTCATGGGGGTATCCTCTCTGGGAGCACGTCGCCGTTCACCGTGGTCCCCTTAGCCATGCCTCAACTTGTTTAAAAGTATGCGCTTGGGCGAACTCTTGCTCAAGGGGGCTTCTTGCCTGTTGGGCTTTTGAGCTCCGCAGGGGGAGTCACCTTGTGTAAAGAGATGAAAGGGCCGGACGAAGGTCAATCTCCGTCCGGCTTAGCCCTCTTTAATAATCTTGTGCTATAGCGCATTTGAAAGAGTTGCGCGCTCTTACTCGAGGGTGATAATCACGCGGTCAGTTCCGTCATCGACGTCCACGAGCGTACCCTTCCCAGCGTTTTGGGCGCTCAGGGCAAAACCGATAAGATCAACTCTCTCGATGATGCGTTCGGGGATGTAGCTCGCCACGTTGGAAACGAGCCGGGCCGCTGCAAGGGGAATGGCGATGTTCACTGCGTCGTGTCCATTCCGAATGACGTGGAGGCGGATGCGCACGGCGGGACCGTCGGTGTCGAACTGTGGCTCGGGCTGCGGCTCCGGTGCTGGTTCTGGCTCCGGCTCGGGCTGCGGCTCCGGCTCGATGACCTGCACCGGCGCTGGCACAATGCTCTCAACCCCCAGCAGCTCGTCGATGGTCACACCAAAGGTCTTGGCAAGAAGGGGGAGGAGCAGGATGTCAGGGTAGCTCTGATCGTTCTCCCACTTGCTCACAGCCTGGGCGCTGACGTTAGCGATGTTAGCAAGCCGCTCCTGCGTCATTGCATGCTGAAGGCGCAAACGAGCAATCCTGCGTCCGAGTGACTCCTGTGTTCTGGTAACCATGTCTTCCTCCGATCCGATGGGATTGTCAGTGTGAAGACGTCTTCGACCTTCATGATGACGTACGATTGCGCAAAGCGCCATAACGTTACCGTTGAGTTTTTGGTTGACCTAAATCGAGGCTGCTGAGCTGGGCATTCAACTATCAGTTGAGCCATTGTCTGCCAGGTCAGCGGTGCTAACGCAGAGGTTGGCAAGGCGAGCTTGTTGGATGATGCGGGCAAGCAATATAGGCAGCAATGGTTTGTAAAGTAGCGTCGACCAGTTGCTGCCCAAGCATTTTGATGTCGGGGAGCCGTCCGCTATGGTGATAGTCTGGCCTAGACCTGCGTCAAGCAAGATGTCTGTCCAAAAAACGCGATGATGTGAACAAAAAGGGCCTTCTTGAGGGCCAATTAACCATAAAACGCGATGTTATGAACGCAATTTGGGCTCGGAATGCCAAATTGCGTTCATAGCATCGCGTTTTATGGTCATCAACCCTTCAACAGGGGCCCCTTTGTTCACATCATCGCGTTTTTTGGTACGAGGTTGAGATGCTTATAGGTTGCGATAGTCAATTAGCCTGAGGTCGACTTGTGTCTCCAGCCACGCGCGGAGGTTGGGATTGACGAGCGCATCAATTTCTTATCATGCCCCGTTCAGGCTTCGTGCTTCCCCCTTCGCCGAATCGTAGGTGGTGATACGTGGTTTCTGGGCTAACAGTTCGCTGCACGCCGCCGTACAGTATGTTTAGGGGGCGGACAGGGCGTCTGCCAAGAAGGGAGAAAACAATGGGAAAGACCAAACTTACTCGCCGTGCATTCTTGGGGACCATGGGTACTGCGGGCCTTGCGCTTGCCGCCTGTGGTGGTGGCGGAAGCAGCGCACCCGCAGCTGACGCAGCAGCTGGAAGCGACGCCATCACCGGTACCTACGCCATGCACGTACAGGGCTATGACTGGGGCGTGGGCGTCGACAAGGTCACCGTCACGCTGAGCGCTCCGCTCGACGCCGTGGCCGCCGAGAACTTTGCGGTGACCGAGCACAAGCAGGCTACCGACTGGACCGCCGAGGGATTCCCCGTGATCGAGGCGGACTTCCCGCGCACGGTAACCAACGCTACCATCGACGGCACCACGCTCGAGCTCGAGCTCGCCTGCGATCCAGACAACGGCAGCCCGTTCCTCTACAGCATGGCCACGCAGCGCAATTCTTGGTGCGACCCGTACCAGCTCAACATCGCGATGGCTGAGGGCGCCGAGCTCACCTCTGGCGGCACCGCGGTAGCGAGCTTCGAGATCGACCCGAACGCGACCAGCAAGACCACCTCGGCTGACGCCTGGACCCTCGACAGCTACACCGCTGCCGACGGCACCGTCTATCCGTACGCCGCATGGGATCCCGAGGAGGAGTCGAAGACCCTCGTCATCTGGCTGCATGGTGCTGGTGAGGGTGGCAACACCGACAACACCGACGCCACTATTCCTATCCTTGCCAACAAGGTCGTTGCCCTTTCCGAGGAGGGCTTCCAGCAGACCGTCGGTGGTGCTCATGTGGTCGCTCCGCAGAGCCCAACCATGTGGATGGACCAGGGTGCCGACGCTGACGGTAACCCCGTCTATATCGCTGAGGACGCCACCGAAGTCACCACCATCTACACCGAGTCGCTCGAGGAGTTCATTGACGCCTACGTCGCGAAGGTTGGTGCCGAGAAGGTCGTCGTAGCCGGCTGCTCCAACGGCGGCTTCATGACGCTGTGGATGGGCCTGCACCGTCCCGACAAGTACGCCGCCATCATCCCCATCTGCGAGGCCATCCCCGACGGTGCCATCTCTGACGAGCTCATCGAGGGCATCAAGGATCTGCCGATGTACTTCGTCTGGTCTGACGACGACACCACCGTTGACCCGACCACGCACGAGATTCCGACGGTTGAGCGCCTGAAGGCTGCTGGCGCCTCCAACCTGCACGTCTCCACGACCGAGCATGTGGTTGACACCTCTGGCCTGTACAAGGACGCCGAGGGCAACCCCTACACCTATGCGGGCCACTGGAGCTGGATCTACTTCGACAACAACGATTGCGCATGCAACGACGACGGCCTGAAGGCCTGGGAGTTCATCGCCGAGAGCATCCAGTAACGTATTGCTCTGACGCGCAATTAGTGCAACAGCAAGGGAGGGGCCCATCGGACCCCTCCCTTTCCGTGTATGCGCAAGAGGCAACGTGCCTGCATGTCACGCTGGGCGGATGTCGAGAATCTCGGTGAATCCGGTCTCGACAAAGAGCTTCATAACCTCTTCCGGCACGTTGATGACGCGCATCGATCCCTGCTTGAACATGCGCTTCTGCCATGAAAGCAGGAGTCTCAGCCCCATGCTAGAGACATAGGTCGCATGGGCGAGATCGACCGTGAGCTCGGTTGCGCCGTTGAGCTCCTCATCAAGCGCCTCCTCAAGCTCGGGAGACGAATTGATGTCAAGCGGACCCCATACGCTCACGGTCAGGATGTCCCCATCCCGGGTTATGGTGTTCTTCATAGTTTGCCCCCTGAGCCTGCCCACTCGTGATGATAATCAACCACGGGTATGTCTTCGTCAATCTTTACGGCAATCTGGTATTCGTCCTCGTAGACAATCTCACCTGGCGTGTTGGTGTACACCATGAAAAAGGGTACGTCATACTTGCTGAGCAACCACATTGCTGGGTTGAGCATGCGAAGCATGAGGTCTGCGTTTTCCGTCTTGAAGAAGCAAACGACCTTCTCCTGCCTCAGGCACGGCTCCGGAAAGGGGAGAGATTCGACAAACCACGAGTCAATCTCGCGGTAGAGCGCGGCGTCTTCCTCGTCCATAATTCCCTGCTGGACAAGTCGTACGCACATGCCGAAGATGCCCGCGGGATGTCTGGTGTTTGATGCGAGGTCTCTGCCTTGGATGCGGACGTACTTGAACTTCATGTGCCACCCCTCGTTCTCAGTCGCTCATTGGTACCACACAGTTATACCTGCTGTCTCACCTGCACCTTTGGTTGGCGGCGAACGGTATGTGCCGTAAGCGGATGAACGCGACCGCGCTAAGCATGTGCTACGAGCTGCCCGCACGCAGCGTGGATATCTGCTCCGCGGGGCTTGTTGACGCTCGCTGGAATGCCGTGGGCGTTGAGTTCGAGGCTCCAGACCACTGCGCGTCCATAGCTGCTGGGCGAGAAGGGGATCCCCTCAGTGCGGTTGTACTGCAAGAGGGAAACGCGGGCGTCCAGTCCGCTACAGAATGCTTCGAGTGCTTCTCGGTCCTCATCGCGGTCATTGACGCCGTCAAGCATGAGGTACTGCACCACCACAGGCTTACTTGTAATCTCGTTGTAGCGGGCAAGCTCTGTATGCAGGCGATTAAGCGGGAAGGAGCGGACTCCGGGCATCAGCTCGTTACGAAGCTCCTGCTTGGCGGCATGAAGAGAAACGGCGAGTGCCACAGGCAGGCCATCATCGGCAAGCGCTCGGATGCCGCTCGGGATGCCGCAAGTTGAGACGATGAGTTCATGAGCGTCGATACCGAGCCCTTCGGGACTACCCATGAATTCAAGCGCTTCTCTGAGAGCGTTGTAGTTGGCAAAAGGCTCTCCCTGGCCCATAGCGATTGCCGAGTCAACGTGTCGCTGGAAATCATGCGCGACGAGAGACACTTGCTGGATCATTTCGGTTGCTGTGAGGTTGCGCGTCAGCCCTTGGCGACCCGTGGCGCAAAAGGCGCACTCCATAGCACACCCCACTTGGGTCGAGTAACAAACAGTAAGCTTGTCTGGGGCAGCTAGGTCGCCATGTGGGATTCCCACCGTCTCGACCAGGGCCCCGTCTTCCAGCTCCAGCACGTACTTGCGCGCGCCGTCGGCTGAAACCTGTTGATTTACAACCTGCGGGAACTTGTGCTTATCGATGCCGTCCAAATTTATTTTACTGTTGGCTCCAACCCTTGCTGCACCGTCTCCACAAGTTGCGTTTTGGCCTCAGGCTTCGATTACACCACATTTCGAATGGATAGGTGTTATTTCGGTGAGTCATCTGGTCAAAGCGCAACGTGCTTCAGGTGGACGTACGGATGGTCCATCCCTCGTTCGAAACGTGACCTTGGCAGATTGGCAGCCTTCTCCACTCACTACATTTACGCGGAATCGCATAGCATTTGACGTATACGCAACCATCTCGCATTACAACGAAGGAGATCACTATGGGTCGCAAGCGCTATCTGTTCTTCGATATCGACGGCACGCTGGCTGCTGGTGGCTACGGCGAGACGTTTATCCCCACGACCACGCGGATGGCGCTCGAAAAGGTCCGCCAGGCGGGCCATTTTGTCGCCATCTCCACTGGACGCTCGCAAGCCATGGCCATCGACATGATGCGCGACATGGGCTTTGACAACATGGTCTCTGACGGTGGTTATGGCGTCACGATTGATGGCGAGCTCTTGGGCATTACGCCGCTGCCGCGTGACAAGATGATCGCCCTCGTCCGCGAATGCGAGGAAAAGGGCTTCCCGTGGGGCATTCAGGTTGAGAACTCCGTCACGCGCTTCGTGCCCGATGACCGCTTCATGGACTTCACGCACGACGTGTACATGGAGGCCCGCGTGGTACCGGGCCTTGACCCTGAGGACTATCCAGAGATTTATAAGGCCTACGTTGCCTGCTACGCGCCGGATGAGCAGCAGCTCGAGACGCTGAAGGAGCTGCCTTGGTGCCGCTTCCACAAGGAGTACATCTTCGTGGAACCCGCTGACAAGGCTTTCGGCATCCGCAAGATCATGGACCATCTAGGCGCCGACTATTCCGACGTCATCGTCTTCGGTGACGCCATGAACGACGTCAGCATGTTCGTCGACGGTTGGTACAAGGTGGCCATGGGCAATGCGTGTGACGAGGTCAAGGCGCTCGCGGATATGGTGACCGAGGATGTCATCACCGACGGTATCTGGAACGCGTGCCTGACGCTTGGCCTGTTTGAGCCGGTGGACGAATAAAAGTTCCGCCCCAGGGCAAGTCGACAGGTGATTTGCTCTGGGGCGGTGCGCGTCATGCTTACTGGACAGAGATGATGGCGGCTGTTGAGGTGTGCGGTCGGCCGATGGGGAAGCGCACATCGGAAGGCCATACGGTCTGCATGGGATCGATTTCGATGGTTATCGTCTTGCCGTCATAAGGCTCCCAGGCAGAGATGGTGCCTTCGGGATAATCACCGTCAATGGCAACACAGATCATGTCGGTGGGATCGTCCTTCATGGCCTCGGGGTCTCCAGCGAAGCGTGCATAGACGGACGTCGGGGTATCGAAGACGATGACGGCATAGCGATTGTTCGCCTCGCCTTCAAGGAGGGCG
>JAUNJR010000023.1:0-2876 GCA_030533135.1 Coriobacteriales bacterium | reverse complement strand
TTTCAGTATGGTGGCGACTCCGCGAATTAACACACATTCGATTCAAATCAAAGTCGAAATCAACTTATCTACCAGCGATTTTATAAATCAAAGACGAAACCATCGAAATCCACTGTATGTTATTCATCACACAATGCACATTGCAAGGAATACTAGTCTGTGATATTTGTTTACACGGTATCTAATACTAGATATGTAACCAAGCACCGCGCAAAAGCGCAGAGAAGGAGGCACGTCATGAAGGATGAGTACCGGGTCATCATCTGGGGCCTTGGCAGCGTGGGCAAGTCGGCACTCGAGATCATCAACGCCCGTAAGAGCCTGACGCTTGTCGGAGCATTTGACGTCAACCCTGACAAGGTGGGCAAGGACGCCGGCGAGGTCCTCGGCCTCCCGACCGCTGGTGTCACCGTGAGCGACAACGAGGAGGATGTCCTCGCTATCGACGCCGACATCGTGCTGTATTACCCGCCCACCAAGTGGGATGCGGGCAAGCTCCCCAGCCCCACGAGCGTGACCGGCAACGTGGACGACATCGTCAAGTTCCTCGAGCATGGCAAGAACTGCTCCTCCACCCTGCCCGTCTTCTTCTCCGAGAAGAACGCCCCTGAGTACTTCGCCCGCATCGACGCCGCGGGCAAGGCCAACGGCACCACCTACGTGCAGCAGGGCATCTTCCCGGGCATCTTCACGCCGTACTTCTCGTCGCTGTCCTGCATGTTCAGCCGCAGCATCGATACCGCCATCGTGTACGGTGGCGAGGACGACTCCGTGAACTCCGCGCCGTGGATTGCGGTCTTTGGGTACGGCAAGAAGCTCGACGAGCTCTCGCCCGAGCGCCTCTATGCCGTGCAGAACATCATCTACACCTACTATGGCCCCACGGTCATCGAGATGGCCGAGCGCGCCGGCCTCGAGTGGGATGAGTATTCCTGCACGTCAGAGCCCGTGCTCTCCGATGCTGAGGTCACCACACCGTACGCTCACGTGACGCCTGGCACCATTGGCGCCCACATCTTTACGATGTGCACCAAGAAGGACGGCCGCGAGGTCACGGGTTATCACTTTGTCCACAAGGCGTCCGCAGACATCCTGCCCAACCTTTCGCTGGACAAGTACATCGAGATCAAGGGTGAGCCGAACATCACCATCAGCCTCGACAACATCATCCCCCACGAGGATCCCTTCCTGACGAGCGCGGCTCCGTCCGTCAACCTCATCCCGTCCATCGTGGACGCCGAGCCGGGCTACAAGAACGCGCTCGACATCCCCATGGGCTACATGCCGAGGTAGCCTGAGGGGCCAAGCCACACACACGCACGATGTCCACGGACATCGTCATGCAAATTCGCTAAGCTGCTTGGTATGGTGTACCGCAGGGTTATGACCTGCGACTCAATCAGGGAGCTTGTCGCATGATTTATGTCATCCGCCACGGACAGACGGCACTGAACCGCGCCCACGCCCTGCAGGGGAGGAGCGACGCTCCGCTCAACGACATGGGCGTGGGCCAAGCGCGTGAAGCTGGTCGTCTGCTTGCCGAGCGGGGTGTCACGTTCTCGCATGTCTTTTCGAGCCCGTTGCAGCGCGCAGTCCAGACAGCAGAGCTGGTTGCACCGGGTGTCCCCGTGCGGTGCGACGAACGTCTCATTGAGATGGATTATGGCCCTTACGAGGGCATCGACCTTACCAATCTGCCGCCTGAGATCATCACATTCTTCAGTGACTTCGTTCACAACCCTGCACCAGACGGCATGGAGCAGTTGGCTGACGTGGTCGGTCGTACAGGCGCGTTTGTCGAGGAAGTGCGCGGACTCAAAGGAAACATGCTGATTTCGACGCACGCCATTGCAATGAAGGGCATCCTTGAATACCTTACGCCAGATTCCCATGGGTCATACTGGTCAAAATACCTGGGTAATTGCGCGGTGTATGCCATCTCGGTGGAAGATGGCCGTCTGGGTGTGCCCACTGAGGTCTTGTGAATCGGCAGAAGGAACGTAGTGTTGTGAGCAGCGTTTGAGATGCGTAGCGCACGCCCGCACTCAGCAACCTGCTCAAGGTATCCGATTAGATAAAAGTTATGCCTGGCCAAGCGGATGCGCTACCATGACCACAGTCCGCATCGCATGGGGGAGAGCTATGTTTGAGAATGATCTCGTGGTCAAAGCGCTGATTCTGGTCATCACCTGCGTCGTCGCTGCTGTGTTGCAGGCTATGGTAACCAAGTTCATCACGCACGTATTTGAGAGGGGCAATGTCCCCAAGGGATCGATCGTCGTCAACCTCTCCAAGGGCCTCATTTGGTTTCTCGCCCTGCTTTCGGTGCTTGAACCGGTCTTTGGTATTCAACCTACTGCCTTCGTGGCTGCATTGGGTGTCACTTCCATTGCCGTCTCGTTTGGCCTTCAGACCACCATATCCAACCTCATCTCAGGCCTGGGCATCATGCTCGCACGCGTCTTGGAGGTGGGCGATTGGATTGAGGTAGGCAGCTATCAGGGGGTCGTTACCGACATCACGTGGCGTTCGATCACCATCCGCACGCTGGTTGGTGACCTCGTGGTCATTCCCAACTCGGTGCTCAACACGACGACCGTGCGCAAGCTCGCACCACTTTCCGCGCGTTCGGTCGTCATCGGCCTTGATATCCATCCCGAGGCCGATATGGAAGAAGTGGAGCGCGACGTACGCGAATCGGTTGAGAAGGCGGTGGCTGAGTGGGTTGATCCTGAGGTTGGCGTGTTGCTCATCCATCAGGGCTACGGTTCATTCGGCTTCAGGCTGGACGTGAAGGTCTGCCTGCTCGATATGGCAAACGGTCTGGCAGCACGTCGGGCCATCGTTCATGCGTGCTCGGGCCGCAGCTGGCTCGC
>JAUNJR010000211.1 GCA_030533135.1 Coriobacteriales bacterium | reverse complement strand
AGCTCGGGAATGTTCCACTCGTCATAGAATGCGTTCAGATACTGGAACAGCTCGTCCTCACCACCTGCGCATGCGGCGCAGTTCATCATGTTGGCAATCTCGGTAATGGCCTCGGTGCGGTCCTCCCAGCTATCGTTCAGGATGCGCATCACCTGGAAGATGTTGGCCGAGAAGGCAGCGATCGTCCGCAAGCAGTAGCTGTATGCCTCCTTCTCGGGAATGATCTTGCCGAAGGCCGTCTCCACGCCGCGATGCGTGTCGACATGAGCAAGCAGGGCCATGTCCTCTCCTTCCTGTGGGCGCGCACGACATGCGCGCAAGGGTCCTTGCCTGCCAGTCTGCCGCCGCGGGACATGTCAGACCAGCGTGCAAACCGTCGAGCCGCAAGGGACTAAGCCCTACGATTTGTTGGGTATAGACTTGGCTCTCTGTGGATGAGCGGTCATCTTTCAACCTACGTCGGCGACCTGCTCAAATACAGCTCATTCACAGGCATAATGAGAACATGCACACATGCTTAAGCGACAAAAGCCATACAGTTTGGAGCAATTCGCGCATGAAGCTCAACGCAGACGTCATCTTTGACAATCTCCCAACCGCATGGAATGCGCGCCTTTTGGGTGACCCACAAAAGGCGCTCCAGCTCAGGCGTCCCGAGCTCTTCGAAACTACGATGCGGGAGTTTCGAGACGACCACCTCTACATACTCCGTGAGGAACGGTTACCGCAACGCGTCCGCGTCGATCCTCGTGCCGTCATCGTCTGTCTGGGGCCCGGCCGCCGCACCCGTTACTTTGCCGAACGTTGCTGCGTCATCCAGATCCCTGACGTGGACTTCTACGTTGCCTTCAACACCATTCAACGCACGTTCGACCGCTACGATGCGTGGGAGGAGGCACTCGACACCATCATCGAGGCCGACGCCAGCATACCTGAGATGCTTTCGCAGTCTGGCGATGTGTTTGGCAACCCGCTGTCCGTTATCGATGCGCAGTTCTCCTTCCTCGGACAATGGGCCCGCGATGACGCGTCCGACCTCACGACGCTCGCCGGGCTTGATGCAGGCACGATTCTCAACCCTGAGGCCTTCGCAAGCTACATCGCTGAGCGCGACCTTTCCATGGACGTTTCCGAACCATTTGTGCTCGACTTGCTCGGCACTCGGACGCTCAACGCCAACCTCATTGACTCGGGCGCCTACCAAGGCTGCCTGACGGTATATCGCGAACGCCGCGAATTTCGCGCAAGCGACATTCAGCTGGCGGGATACTTGGCAACCAAACTCGTGCAAGCGATAAGACGCAGATCAACGCTACCAGGCTCCGATGGCACCTCGCTGAAGCGCATCCTGATGAACCTTGTTGACGAGGTCCCGCTCGACGGCAAGGAACAGGCGATGCTCGACGCGCGGGATGCGGACCAATCGTTTGTGTGCGTGCGCATCCGGCTCAGCCATCGCCTCAGCCAGCTACCCATCGGCTATGTCTGCACCATGGTGGAGAGCGCCTTCCCCGGCAGCATCGCCTTCGAGCATCATCGCACATCGGTGGTGTCCTTCGTCAACCTCGCCGGTCTGCAGGACGAGCACGGCAGCTATCACGACGAGCTGCTCAGGAGGTTGCGGCCCTTTGTCACGTCCCTGCAGGCAAAGGCGGCCATCAGCGATCCAGTGAGCAACCTTGCACGAGCACGACTCTTTTTCCTACAGGCGAGCACCACCTTGGAGAACGGGTCCCTGATAGATCCCGACGAGTCAATATACGAGTTCCAGCACTATGCGCTGACCAGCATGATCGTCAACGCACTCGGTGACATGCCCATTGACATGCTTTTCTCTGAGGGTCTTCGAAGGTTGGCGGCTCACGACGAATCCTCGCAGACGAGCTATCTGAGCACTCTACGCATGTTGCTCGACCACAACATGAGTGTCACCAAGACGGCTCGCGCGCTCTTTGTCCATCGCTCCACACTGCTCGAGCGCCTCTCACGCATCGAGCGCATCCTCGGAGAAGACCTCAGCGACCCAGACGTACGCTTACGGCTCCAAATCGTCTTGAAGGCATTGACGATCCGAGAAGCACTCTAGGCATACGACAAAGGCGAGGCACCCCGTAGGTATGCCTCGCCTCAACACGCGCGTTCTTTTGCAGCACTAGCCTTCGATGGCCTTCAGGCGCTCGTCAATCGCGTCAAGATTGTCTGCCAGCTCCTTTGCCTGCGGGAAGCTCGCAAGCTTACGCAGGGTGAGCCCCATGACCATCTTCATCTGCGGATCGGTGGTGAAGCCAGCAGAGTACTCAGAGATGATGGCTGCGGCCTCGGGGTTCTTGGAGAGCTTCCTGCACTTGTCGTCGACGGACTAGCCCATGGTGTCCTCCTTGT
>JAUNJR010000210.1 GCA_030533135.1 Coriobacteriales bacterium | reverse complement strand
TGACGTCGCTTTGACGTCTGCGGGGATGATAGTCAGAATCACGGTGGAGACGGGGGATACGACGGAGCATCCTGAACAACCGCGAGCTGCCACAGCTATGCAACCCTGATTGAGTGGGAGTAAGACCGCTACATAATTGTTCGATTCTCCAGGCGCTCCGGACGTGGTTCTGGGCGCCTTTTTGGTGCCTCTTGAGGACTCGTGTGCCTGCTAGCCTAACGTTTTGCGGTTGGATTTTTGACATGCAGTCTTGAACGCACTTGTGGTGGTATCGCAAAGCTGTGGGGAGTATTCTTGCGATTGCCAGAACGGGCGCAAAACCGACGAAAAAATCTGCGTCGGTTTTGCGCCCGTTTTGTCGTATGCTACTTGGAAAGAAGGGAGGCGCCATGAGGGAGAACAGGCAGCTGGAGTTCAAGGAACGAGTCACCAACACGTTCCTCAAAACGGTGTGCGCGTACGCGAACTACGGCACCGGCGAGATACTGTTTGGTGTCGCAGACGACGGGACCATAGTGGGCCTTGATGACCCCACGGGCGATAGCCTCAGGATAGAGAACGCCATCAACGACGGCATATCCCCACGTCCCGAGTTCACCATCTCGGAGAATGTCCGCACGGGAGTCGTGACCCTTCATGTGCACGAGGGGGATGACAAGCCCTATCTGTATCGTTCGAAGGCGTACAAGCGCAGCGATGCCTCGACGGTCGAGGTTGACGATCTCGAGCTCAGGAGGCTGGTGCTGGAGGGATCCAACCTGACCTTCGACGCCGTTAGGTCTGCGAGGCAGGACCTCTCGTTTGACACCCTCCGCGTGGCACTCGAGGACGAGATTGGAATAAGTACGTTCGGTGACGACACGCTGAAGACGCTCGGTCTTTTCACTCCGAGGAACGGGTTCAACAACGCTGCGGCCCTTCTCGCCGACAAGAACGATTTCCCCGGCATCGATATGGCCCGATTCGGCTCCGACGCAGACACCATCCTCGACAGGGAGGCCCATAGCGGGGTATCCGTGCTTCGTCAGCTCGACGCAGCACTCACGATGTTCGACCGCTACTACAGCTACGAGGCCATCGAGGGGTTCAGGCGTGAGCGGCACGAGCGTATCCCGAGAGAGTCGTTCCGCGAGGCAATCGCTAATGCGCTGGCGCACAGGACATGGGACGTGCTCGCCCATGTCAGGGTCTCGATGTTCCCAGACAGGGTCGAGGTGGTATCCCCTGGTGGACTTCCCTTCGGCGTGACTGTCGAAGACTACCTTGCGGGAAACCTCTCCATCCTCAGAAACCCGATTCTCGGAGGGGTGCTCTTCCGTTTGAACGTTATCGAGCAGTTTGGCACGGGCGTCCGTCGCATCAGGCGGGGCTACGCGGGAAGCGACGCCAGACCACGGTTCAGCGTGACCGAGGGGTCGATAAGTGTAATCCTGCCCGTCCTGGACGCCAAGCCCACCCTCGACAGAGACGAGGAGAAGGTGCTCTCGGCCTTCTCGTCGGGAATTTTGCTGTCAAGTGGTCAAGTAGTCGCACTGACCGGGTTCGGAAAGGACAAGGTCCTCAGGGTTTTGAAAGGACTTGCGGCCAAGGGCCTAGTGAGCGTCCAAGGCTCGGGCCGCGGCACGCGCTATGCCATGAACTGAGCTCACGCTTCAGTTCTTCCGTCATCGCCTCCAGCGCAAACGCGGTCGGGCGTCGTCATGACGTCGCCCGACTCGAAGCGAGGCGACGCTACGGGGGCGGGAACGGTGCCCGTGACGTCGCTTTGACGTCCGCGGGGAGGATAGCCAGAATCGCGACGGACAGCACGAACACGAGAGCGCCCGCCTGACCACTCCGAGCAACCACAGCCATGCAAATCAGATTGAGTGGGAGTAATTACATCCTTAAAAATGTATAATCAAACAGTATTACGTCCTTATTATTGTTGAACTCAACTATAATAAGGATGTAATACTGTGAAGGAGAGGTCGCATGCAGAGGACGCTCATGGGCAAGCTTGTTGCCTGGAAGAACAATGCACGCCGCAAGCCCCTGGTCCTCAATGGGGCGAGGCAGGTGGGGAAGACCTGGCTCCTCAAGGAGTTCGGCAGGCTCCACTTTGAGAACGTTGCCTACGTGAGCCTCGACAACGACGCCCTCGCTCGCGGCTACTTTGACCCTGACTTCGACGTTGCGAGGATCATCGCCTCCCTCTCGCTCGAGCTCAATGTGGACATCGAACCGGATAAGACCCTCATCGTGCTCGACGAGGTGCAGGCGTGCCCCAAGGCCATCACGTCGCTCAAGTACTTCTGCGAGAACGCGCCTGAGTACGCCGTCGCCGCGGCTGGGTCGCTCCTGGGGATATCGGCGACCGAGGGGACCGGCTTTCCCGTCGGCAAGG
>JAUNJR010000092.1 GCA_030533135.1 Coriobacteriales bacterium | reverse complement strand
GGACCGAGCAGCTGACGGCACTTGACAAGTTCGATACCTTCCTCCTCGAGGGAGCGAATCACGTGCTCGCCAGCCGCATCGCTGCCGAAATAACCCATGTAGGCACTCCGCGCGACTCCACAGCGCCGAGCCGCCACGGCAAAGTTGACCGCATTTCCACCGGGATACATGGTGTTCGTGTGCTCGTAAATATCCACCACGTTGTCGCCGAATCCAAGTACGCTCACATCGATGCCCATGCGAGATCCCCTCCTCCAGGAAGATGCCCCGGCAGGCTGGTTGCCTGCCGGGGCATGCGTGTCAGTACTGCTCAATGCCCATGTAGCGCCTGATGTGCGGGTCATGGTCAAACACCTTACCGCGTGCGGCGCGCAGCTTCACGTTCATGTAGTAGATCATGATGGGCTCTAGGTAGGCACGTACGCGGGCGTCCACGGCGTCCATGCCATACGCCAACGCGTCCAGCACCATATAGGTGTCGGTGTGGGTCTTCACGAAGGCAAGTGCGCGCTCGTCCTCCACGCGCGAGGGGCCAGAGCTCATCTGCAGGAAGTAGAACACGCCAGGCTCGGTTACCTCAAAGGGGCCATGGAAGTACTCAGCCGAGTGTATGTAGCAGCAGCTCTGCCACTGCATTTCCATGAGCGAGCAGATCGAGAAGCCGTACGTTTGCGCAAACGCAGCTCCCGAGCCCATGATGTAGAAGAAGTCGTGCTTTGTGCAAAGCTCGGCAAAGCGCTCACAAAGCTCCGACTCCACCTTCGCCTTCGCCCCGGCGATAATGCCGTCCAGCTTCTCGATGCCTTCGTAGACCGCATCGTAGGCGTCAAAACCCTCCTGTGCCTTCAGAAGCTCGGCACACACCATGATGGCCTGCGCTGAATCCAGCTCGCGCTGAGGCGTCTCGTCCTCCCACACGTAGATGTAGGTGTCCCATGGACCTTGTGTTACGGCGCTCCTCTCACCTGAGGTCATGACCCAGATGAACGCGCCACGCTCCGCAGCAAGCTTCAAGGCCTCGACCACCTCGGGGGTGCCACCGGAATGGCTCAATGCCACCACCATGCTGTGGGCCCCGAGCTTCTTGGGCGTGGCAACAACAAACTCCTTGGCGGTATAGGCGCGGCTCTCCACCTTGGCGGACTCCGCATTCATCATGTAGTCGGCAGGTATAAGGTCGATGAGCGACCCACCACAACCAATCCAGTAAATCTGCTCTATGGGACCATGTGTTTCCAAAGCCTTCGCAACGGCTTCACGGGCATCCATGTGAATCTCCTTGTCTGAGAGTCTGAGGAACGTACGAATCTCCTCGTCGAGTTGTCACTCCCCCTGGCGATACCTGCTCAAGAACTCAGCCGTACGCTGGTGCTTGGGATTGTTGAAGAGCTGCTCAGGCGGACCTTCCTCCACGATTACGCCCTTGTCCATGAAGACCACGCGCGTGGAGATATCCCGCGCGAAGAGCATCTCATGCGTAACGATGACCATGGTCATGCCCGCCTCGGCAAGCTCCTTGATGACGGCAAGCACCTCGCCCACCATCTCGGGATCAAGCGCCGACGTGGGCTCGTCAAAGAGAATGACGTCGGGCTTCATGCAAAGTGCGCGCGCGATGGCCACGCGCTGCTTCTGTCCGCCTGAAAGCTGGCTGGGACGAGCGTTCTGATAGGCGTACATACCCACCTGACGCAGGTATTTCTTGGCAAGCTGCTCTGCCTCGGCCTTGCTTCCGTGCTTAACCACCTCGACGCCCACCATGCAGTTCTTGAGGACCGTCATGTTGTTGAAGAGGTTGAAGCTCTGGAACACCATGCCCACGCGCGCGCGGAAAGCGCTGCGGTCTTTGGGGGCATAGGAGATGGGCTTACCTTCAAAGTAGATGGTGCCGGAGCTCGGTTCCTCGAGCATGTTGATGCAGCGTAGGAGCGTTGACTTACCAGAGCCTGACGAACCGATAATGCTGATGACCTCGCCGCGCTCGACGGAGAAGTGGATGTCCTTCAGCACCTCGTGCGTACCAAAGCTCTTCCCCAGATGCTCGACGTTCAGGATCTCATCTGCCATCTATGCCACCTCCGCAAGGTCGTCGACTACGAGCTCGTAGTCCTTCGCACCATCAAGGTGCTTCTCCATGATTCCAAGCAGTCGTGAGGTCACGAAGGTGAGGAACAGGTAGATCATCGAGATGATGAAGTACGTCTCGAAGAAACGATAGTAGGCGCTCGAGACACCACGGCCAATGAAGTACAGCTCGGTGACCGAGATGACGTTCAAGACGGACGTGTCCTTGATGGCCGAAATGAACGTATTGCCTATCTGAGGAATCAAGTTGCGAAACGCTTGCGGAATGACGACACGCAGCATTGCCTGGACGTGTGTGAAGCCGATTGCGTAAGCGCCCTCAAGCTGACCTGGATCAATGCCGGTGATGGCACCGCGCACCGACTCTGCCATGTAGGCGCCCGTGTTGAGCGACAGCACCAGAATACCCGAGATGAACGGGTTGAGGTCGATGCCCCACGCCTGTGCAGAGCCATAATAGATAACCATAGCCTGTACCATCATTGGTGTGCCTCGGAACACCTCGACGTATACGGCAACGATTGCCTTGAGCCCCTTCACCAGCACGCGCATCAGGGGTGACGAGTGTTGGTCAACCGTGAGACTTTGGACAATGCCCACAAGGAATCCCAACAGACATCCAAAGAGTGTGCCCAGGAAGGCAATCTCAAGTGTGGTAACGGTTCCTTTCGCAAACTGCGCACCGAAGCGCTCAACGAGGAAGCTCACCCACCCGGTAAATGTGGTCGGTATATCTCCCATGCAAACCCCTCCCTTCCTAAAGCAAACAGCCGGCATCGCGCGTCACCCTGATGGCGGACAGCGATGCCGGCTGCTACATGGCGACTAAGCGACGGAGAGCGGCTGCTCAGCAAACGCAGCGTCCATCATCTCTTCCTGCATCTCGCGCGTGATGGTGTCGACGACAGCATTGATCTTGTTAAGTAGCTCGTCATTGCCCTTGGCCACAGCAATGCCCGCGGAGCAATCGGAGAGGTCGACCTCGAAGCCCTTGCCCTCTTCGAACGTCACGTACTGCATGTCCGGATTGGAAATCATCCACGACTTAGCCTCGGTCTCGCCCATGATGGTGGCGTCAATCTTGCCGGCGCGCAGCGCAGCAATGATGGTGTTACCGTCGACCAGGGAGTCCTGCTTATCAACGCCCGGAATCTGGTCGACCATGGCCTCCCACATCGAACCGATCTGCGCAGCAACCTTTGCCCCAGCGAGATCCTCAAGGCTCTTGGCGTTGACGTAGGGAGAATCCTTCAGGCAAACGATGCCCTGTTCGCTGGACCAATAGTAGTTGGAGAAGTCTACGGACTGCTTGCGCTCCTCCGTGACGCCCATACCATCAATGATGCAGTCAATCTTTCCCGCATTGAGAGCTGGGATGAGACCATCCCAATCAACCTTGATAAACGTGACGTTCCATCCGTACGCATCGCCAATCATCTGGGCGACCTTGGTGTCATAACCGCCCACGAACCCGCTGCCATCCTGGAGTGCGATAGCGCCATTGGCGTCATCGGTCTGAATCCAGCTGTGAGGGGCATAGTCACAGTCCGAGCCCACACGCAGCGTCGCTCCGGGTCCCCACTTCTCGACGTCCTCGCCACCGCCCGAACCGGACGACCCGCAGGCCGTGAGAACTGCCGAAATAGCTCCCATACCAGCAAGTCTTATGAAGCCCCTCCTTGACACGAAATCCATGCCTTCCCCCCTTCTTGCTCCGTGGAGCACCAGATATACAACATGCAGTTAATTTTATACCTGTTAGCTGTTGTCATATTTCGTCATGGTACGACGTAATCTTTTAATACAGCAGAATCGGTGAATGGTTCCTCGTCGTCCTTAAATGAAGAAGCACTCGGAGGGGGACATGCTGAACAAGCATAACCATCTTGGCGCCGCAAACGATTCCTGCGCCGGTTTTGGTGGCGGCGATAGCCTGCGAAGTATCGACTGGCACCACGCTACAATAACCATGGAATCGAAAGCGTCTAAAGGAGCGTCCATGAGTGACGTCGTTGACCGTCTTGTCCGTTATTGCGAGGTCCCCTCACCATCCAATGCGCTCACATCCGAAAACGTCCCCTCGACGCCATACCAATTTGACATGGCGCGCGTTGTCAAGGCCGAGCTTGAGGCCTTGGGGGCCCTGGATGTCCAGATGGACGAGCATTCCTACGTCACGGCACACTGGCCGGCAAGCGAGGGCTGTGAGGAACTCCCCTGTCTTGCGCTCCTCTGCCATGTCGACACGGTCTGGCAGACCTGCAACGCTCCGGTGAGACCCCTCGTCAGGCGCTACGAGGGCGGGGACTTCACGATTGGCGTTGGCAACGACGGCCGTGAGGTACGTCTCTCACCCGCAACCAACCCTGAGCTTTCGCACATGGTTGGATGGGACCTGGTCACGGCGGATGGCACCACCCTACTGGGCGGGGATGACAAGGCAGGCATCGCGCTTTGCCTCTCGCTGCTCCAGCGCCTCGCGGAAGACCCTTCGCTCCCCCATCCGCGCCTTGCACTTGGGTTTGCCCCTGACGAGGAGATTGGTCACGGGGCCTCCCTGCTTGACCTTGAGCAGTTTAGCGCAACGTGGGGCTACACCCTTGATGGAGGCCCGTTGGGCGAGCTTTGCTACGAGACCTTCAATGCAGCCGAGGCCAACATCCGCGCGTTTGGCATCTCTGTGCACACCGGCAACGCCAAGGGATTGATGGTCAACGCGGCAGAGGCCATCATGCGTTTCCACCAGCTGCTTCCCGCACAGGAACGGCCCGAGTTCACGGAAGGTCGCGAGGGGTTCTTCTATCTTGAGCGCATGGAGGGATCATGCGAGGAGGCACGTGCAGACTACATCATCCGCGACCATGACCAGGCAAAGGTTGAGGCACGAAAGGACCTCATGCGTCGTGCCGTCCAGCTGGTCAACCTCCAGTTTGGCCACGAGGTTCTGAGTATCGACATTCACGACCAATATCACAACCTTGCCGACATCATCTGCCTGCCCGAAAACGCCCACCTCATCGACAACGCGCGCAAGGCGTATGCCGCGGTCGGCATTGACATGACGTGTGTCCCCATGCGTGGAGGCACTGACGGGTCGCAGCTCTCGTTCCGTGGGCTTCCGTGCGCAAACCTCTCCGCGTGCTACCACAACGCCCACGGCGTGCGCGAGTTTGTGCCAGTGCCAGAACTCGAGCGCATGCTCGAGGTGTTGGTGGCACTTGTCGCGCTCTACGCCCGCAAGCAAATGCTGTAAAACGACAGGTCCCCATGCCACACCTTGTGCCATGGGGACCTGCTGTTTGATCACGGCGTTCTTTAGACGTTCTTCATGATGACGGCACGCACGACGTTTGAAACCGCCTCGCAGTAGTCAAGGGTGTGCTCCATGGGATCGAGCAGGCTCTTCCACTTGAGAACGTGAATGGGGTCGTCAGGCTCGTTGAAAATGCGGCCGAGTGCATTGCGGTACACAACATCACCTTGGTCCTCGATTTTCACGATCCTCTTTGCGATCTCCTTGCACATGGGGTCTTTCTTGAAGTCATGGAAACGCTCAAAGAGGGCCACCATCTCGCGCATGGCATCCACAACCAAGCCCGTCATCACAGAGGCTTCCGGAATCATGTTGTGCACGTCAAACAACTCGTACCGCGCGGAAATACTCTCTGCAAGGTCTCCGACCTTGCAGAGCTGCCTTGCGATGTCATCAATGTCATCGCGGTCAAACGGGGTAATGAAGCTGGTATTCAGCGCCTTAAGGATGTCACTTTCCATGGCGTCGCACTGATTCACGAGCGCTGCGATCTCGGCAATGCGGCCCTTGCTCTCAGGCCACCCCCGTGTCAGCTCGTCCCAGATCACCACGGCCTCGTAGACGGTTTTGCTCAACTCGAGCATCATGTCATAGAACTGATCTTCTTTCCGGCTCACCCGACTCATTTCACTCACTCCTTATCACGTAAAGGTCGGACGAAACGCGCATTAGCGGGATACTACCCATTTTGCCTTCGCCCATTCTATCGGGGTTGAACGGTATCTGAGGGGGCACGGATGTAACAAATACGTGTGGTGTCACAATGGGGACAGTCCCCAATGTGACACTTTCATCAAAAAAGGAGACGTGACAGCCGATCGGGTCAACTGTCACGTCTCTTCGTTGGTATGTCAGATGCGATTATGCGAAGTCAGCTGCCTGAGCCTTGAGCTGGGCGATGGTCTGCTCGAGCTCTGCGGCCTGAGCCTGCTTCTTGGCGATGACCTCAGGCGCTGCCTTGGAAACAAAGCCCTGGTTGGAGAGGGTGCGGGTCACGCTGGCAAGGTCCTTCTCAGCCTTAGCGAGATCCTTCTCGACGCGTTTTGCCTCGGCAGCAAGGTCAACCAAGCCACCAACTACGACGAAGATCTCGAGGCCACCGTCAAGCACCGTGATGGACCCGAAGGGCTTGTCCTGGCGGGCACCAAGGGCTAGCTGGTCCACGCGACCAACGTTGCAGATGAACCCGCGCTGGCGCTCCAGGACGGCTGCATCGTCGGCGCTGGAACGGACGCAGACATCAAGCTCCGCCTTGGGAGAGAGACGATAGCGAGCGCGCGTGGAACGCACGGCGGAGACCACGCGGCGAGCAAGCTCGAACTCACGCTCGGCTGCGTCGTTCACGAAGCCCGCAAGCTCGTCGGGGTTGGGCCAAGCAGCCATCATGAGGAAGCTGGAATCATGCGCATCGAGACCGCTGGCGGGAAGCGCGTCCCACACCTTCTCGGTTACGAACGGCATGACCGGATGCAGGAGGCGCAGGGCAACATCAAGCACGTACACGAGGTTGCGCTGGACCTGCAGCTTCTCCTCGGCGTCGCCGCCCAGCAGGCGGCCCTTGCAGAGCTCGATATACCAGTCGCAGATCTCGTTCCAGAAGAACGCCTGGATCTCGCGGGCATAGTCACCAAGCTGGTAGGTCTCGAGCGCCTTGGTTGCGGAGGCAACCATCTTGGCCAGACGAGAGAGCATCCATGCGTCCTCGGGCGTCTCGGCAAGAGGAGCGCCCGGCTCGTAGCCATCAAGGTTCATCTGCACGAAGCGGCTCGCGTTCCAGATCTTGGTCACGAAGCCACGGGCCTGCTCGGTGCGCGGGCTGTCGATGAGCTCGTGGGTCTTCTTATCGATGTTGGCGTCGAACTTGACGTCCTGGTTGTTGGTGATGAGCGTGAGCAGGTTGAAGCGCATGGCGTCAGCGCCGTACTTGTTCATGAGGTCCATCGGGTCAACGCCGTTACCCTTGGACTTGGACATGCGGCTGCCGTCCTTGGCGAGGATGGTCGCGTAGATGT
>JAUNJR010000002.1 GCA_030533135.1 Coriobacteriales bacterium | reverse complement strand
AGGGCCGAACGGCTTTATACGCCCTCTGCGTGCCCCGTCTGGGGCCCGAGGACGGCTCGAACATGCTCACGCGCAAGGAGCGCGTCGAGTGGGAGAAGAGGCGCAAGGACAACGGCAACGCATGACGCATTTGTCATACGAAGCTTTCAGCAGCCCAGAGTATTCCATCGAATGACAGGATTGTCATGCATTGAGCCGTCTTCGCCCCTCTGTGGACGGATTGGACGATCCTCACCGTGTGACGTTCCTGCCATACGTTGGCCAGACAGAACGGCTCTCCCATGACACCATGTCAGAGGAACGTCAGCGCAAGGACAAACTCGCCATCAACGGACTGTAGTCACGAAGACAATGCCGTCACCAAAACGGACAGATTTGTCATACAGCCCATGACAGGGATGTCATCCTTAGAAGAACAGTAACAAGAACCTTTCGTAAGAATGCTTGCCCGCATGAGGTCAAGAAGTACGCGACTTTCCTCGCGTTGGATACACCGTCGCCATCAGACGCCAGTTTATGCAAGCCCACCAAACCAGCTACCGCTTGCCGATTCGCGTTTTGGTGCAAGAAGAGGCCAAAGTTTGGTGCACGCTTGGTGCAAAATCGGGATTCCTTGGTGCACGCTTGGTGCAAAAAGGTCAGGGCATATGCCCTGACCTCGAAAGTTCTGGTCGGGTGGACTGGATTCGAACCAGCGACCCCTTGACCCCCAGTCAAGTGCGCTACCAAGCTGCGCCACCACCCGTTACACAAGCTCTTGCTTGCGAGAAAGTACTTTACCACATTGCTCGCTTAAGGCAAGCGACATCTTTAAGAACTTCAGAACGACTACTTCAAAGATGTATTTACGTCAGGACATACCCCTTGATTCGCGCTTCCTTGCCGTAACCAAAAGGAGGGGCTGCGTAAGCAGCCCCTCCCCTCACGATTGTCAGAAGTCGTTAGTCGAGGTCCTCGCCATTGCTCTCGATGACCTTCTTGTACCAGAAGTAGCTGTCCTTAAGCGAGCGCTTCATCGTTCCCTGGCCATAGTTATCGGCATCGACGTAGATCTGGCCGTAGCGCTTGGCCATCTCGCCCTCGCCGTTGGAGACCATGTCGACGCAGCCCCAGTACAGGTAGCCCATCAGGGGGATGCCATCCAGCTCGACGGCATCCTTCATGCTCTTGATGTTGGCGCGCATGTAATCGATGCGGTAGTCGTCATGAACCGTGTCGTCCTCGAAGACGTCGTTCCAGCCGATACCACTCTCGACGCACCAGAGGTCGCAGCGATAGCGATTGTACAGGGTGTTCAGGGTGATACGCTGGCAGTCGGGGTCAGTTGCCCAGCCCCATGCGTTGGTCTTGAGGTACGGGTTAGCGACCATGCCCGCAGCGCCACCATTGCCCTCGCCAGCCTCGAGGTCATCGGTATGCGTCGTCACGGTGCCACTGCCATAGAGCGAGAAGCTGAGGAAGTCGCATACGCCCTCTGCGAGGATGTCCCAGTCACCAGGCAGCGCGGGGATCTTGATGCCGTCACGCTCGTACTCGGTGAGCTTCCACACGGGATACTCGCCCAGCATCTGCACGTCAGAGTAGAAGAGCTTCTGGTCCTGCGCCTTCATAGCAGCAAGCTGATCGGCGGGATCAGAGGTGTAACCATAGACCGGACCATAGGCGAGCATCATGCCGATGGAGAGGTCGGGCCAATAGTTGTGTGCAGCGATAACCGTCTTGGCGGACGCCAGGAACTGATGGAAGGTCGCGTTGGCGATGTTCTGCGGATTGGCGTGAATCAGGGCTGCCGTGACAAACGGGGCCCACTCGATACAGTTGATCTCGTTGAAGGTGAGGTAGTACTTCACCAGGCCATCGAACGCCTCAAAGCACGTGGTGGCGTACTTGACGAACTGGTCCACGAGATAGCGGCTGTCCCAGCCATTAAAGCGGTTGGCCAGCGAAAGCGGGTTCTCGTAGTGCTCGAGCGTCACGAGCGGCTCGATGCCGTACTCCTTGCACGTCTCGAAGATGTCGCGGTAATAGTCGATGCCTGCCTGGTTGGGCTCGGCGTCGTCGCCGTTCGGGAAGATGCGGCTCCACTTGAGCGAGAAGCGCAGGCAGTTGAAGCCCTCCTCGGCGCAGAGGCGGATGTCCTCCTTGTAGTGATGATAGAAGTCAGACGCGATGTGGCTGGGATAGTAGATTCCTGGCTCGTCCACGAGGCACGCTTGCGCGCCGTCGGGAAGGTGACGAAGATCGCTGTGGAAGCACAGCGGGGCCTTGCCCCAAGAGCCGTCGGGCATGCGGTAGGTGACCTGGCGCGGCACCTTGTGGGCGCCATTGGTCATGACGTCAGCGGTTGAGAGACCAGCGCCGCCCTCGAAGACGCCGCCCTCGTACTGGTTGGATGCCGTCGCTCCGCCCCAGAAAAAGTCCTTGCTAAATCCCATGTTTACTCCCCTCCTCATAAAACAACAGACAAAGTAATCGTACCGCAGAAACGTTGCTGCCTGATAGGGTCCCTAGCCGAGTGGGCGCCCCCTGTGGGACGAAGGGGAGTATCCCTTCCGTCCCATTTCTGGGACGGAAGGGATACTCCCCTTCGTCATACTTCGATGTGTGGTTAGGCGTTCTTGGTGGCGATGACGTCCACGCCAGTGTCTGCCACGTTGGCAAGAATCACGTCGCCAATGGCTACCGGTGCTTGGGCGGTGACTTCCGCCAGAGCGGCCACCACATCAAACATCTTTCCCTTTGGAACGTCTGAGGCTGTCTTTACGGATACCATGCGCTCGTGGTCTGAGCCAATCACCGGCACGGTGGTGGTTACGATGCGGGTGGGATTCGTGACCTCCTTCTTGCCGTATACCTCGCCACGCTTGCAGGTGTTTCCGGAGACCTCGATAACCTCGCCATCGACGATGGTCACGGTGAGCTGGCAGCCCAACGGGCAGTTGATGCAGGTAAGCTCTCGTTTCTCGGTTGCCATGGCTACTCCTCCTCAAGCGTGATGGTAATGGATGATACGTCCGGCCTCTTGAGAAGATCCGCACGTTTGAGCGTGACTTGCTCCATCTCTCCTGGTGCCATGACACGCTTCTTGCGGTGCTGCACGCGTTCGTCTCCATAGTACACACTGACGTAATGGTCTCGGTATACGTTGCCTACGCGGAACCGGACGGTCAGCGTGTCGTCCATGCGATCTGGGGAAACTGACGAGGGGACGGTGTAGCGCACGCCACCCTTTGCGTTGATTGTGATGCGCGGTGCAGGTTCTGCCGCCTGTGCCTCCTGTGCGTACTTTGCCGCGCAGGCACCGGCAGCTGCAGCTTCCTCACTCACGTAGTCGACGAGGTCGTGGACATGAAGCACGTTGCCGCAGGCAAAGACGCCGGGGATGCTCGTCTCCAAAGACTCGTTGACGACAGGACCGCGCGTTACGGGCGAGAGCTCGACGCCAGCGGCTCGCGAGAGCTCGTTTTCAGGCAGGAGGCCAACCGAGAGAAGCAGCGTGTCACAGGGGTAGCGTACCTCGGTCCCCGGAATGGGCTTCATGCGCTCGTCAACTTCAGCAATGACCACGGCCTCGACGCGATCGCGCCCCTCAATGTCAACGACGGTATGGCTGAGCAGCAGCGGGATGCCAAAGTCGTCAAGACACTGCACGATGTTGCGCTTGAGACCGCCCGAATACGGCATGACTTCGGCAACACAGGCGACATGCGCACCCTCAAAGGTCATGCGGCGAGCCATGATGAGACCAATGTCACCGGAACCCAAGATGACGACCTCGCGACCAGGGAGCTCGCCCTCGATGTTGACGAGCCGCTGTGCCGTACCGGCAGAGTAAATGCCAGCTGGACGATAGCCAGGTGTGGCAAGCGCACCACGTGGCCTTTCACGGCATCCCATGGCAAGCACCACAGCGCTGGCCTGAATGCGCGTGATGCCTCGCTCGGCAGAAACGGCCGTGACTATGCGGTCAGCCGAGATGTCCATCACCATGGTTCCCAGACGGCGCTCGATGCCGAGCTCGTCTGCGCGGGCGATGTAGCGTGCCGCATACTCTGGGCCGGTCAGCTCCTCTTTGAAGGTGTGGAGACCAAAGCCGTTGTGAATGCACTGGTTGAGTATGCCGCCCAGCTGCGTGTCACGCTCGAGGATGAGGACGTCGTGCTCCCCTGCCTCATATGCCGCGATGGCTGCCGACAATCCAGCGGGTCCACCGCCGACGATCACGACGGAGCGGTTCTCTAGCAAGGCTGTCATCAGGCCTCACCGCCTTCCTGATCCTGGACAGGCGCTTTGATATGGTCTTTGTTGGTGCCAACCAAGAGCTCTGAGCCTGGTCCGTGCTTAGTGATCTCCTGCGGCGACATGCCGAGCTCGCGCACGAGCAGTTCCATGATCTTGGGTGTGCAGAACCCTCCCTGGCAGCGGCCCATGGTCGCGCTGGTCCTGCGCTTGATGGCGTCGAGCGAGCGCGGCGTCGGCGTGCGGTGCATCACGTCAACAATCTGAGCCTCGCTCACGCGGCAGCAACGGCAGATGATGTTGCCGTAAGCGGGATTCTCCTGGCAGAGCTTGTCCCACTCATCGAAATCCATGTTCATGAGGTTGGGGACGCCCGGCCTAGTGGGGTTGAAGACGCCCTCGGGCTTCTGGGAAAGTGAGAGCGCTTCGGCAACCATGCCAGAGACCATGACGCCGATGGCCGGCGCGCTCGTCAGGCCAGGGCTCTCGATGGCAGCGCAGTCAAAGAAGCCCGGGGCACCCTTGACCTCGCCAATGACAAAGTCGTGCTTATCCTGATGCGCACGCAGGCCGGCAAAGGTGGTGATGACCTCGCGCAGCGGTACGTCCTTGACGGTGAGCGAGCTCTTCAGGGCAACCTCCGCAAGCCCCAGGGCAGTCGTGTTGGTGCCCTCCTTGTTGTCAATGTCGGTTGCCGTCGGTCCCACGAGCAGGTTGCCGTGGACAGTCGGAGAAACAAGGACACCCTTACCCATGGACGTGGGGAGCATAAATACGGTGTGGTGCACGTAGTCCCCAGCTGTGGTGTCAAGGAGGTAATACTCACCCTTACGTGGCACGATGGTGAGCCGATCGTCCTCTTCAGCCACGAGGTTGTGGATGGTGTCGGCATAGACGCCTGCAGCGTTGATGACAGCGCGGGTCTGCAACGTCTCACCGCCGGCAGTGACGCACCAGTGGTCGCCATCTCGCGATACCGTGGTCACGGGTGCGTTGAAGCGGAACTCAACGCCGTTGGACGCTGCATTCTCTGCCAACGCCACGGTCAGACCAAAGGGGTCAACGATGCCGCCAGTCGGGGCCCAAAGTGCCGCCACCGCCTTGTCAGCGATGTGAGGCTCCATCTCCAGAAGCTCTTTACGGTCAATAATGCGCAGACCAGGCACGCCATTCTTCTCTCCACGCTCCAGGAGCATGTAAAGACCGGCAAGGTCCGATTCGCTCACGCACACGACCAGGGAGCCAATTGGCAGAACACCGAAGTTGAGGTCCTTGGCCCACTCGTACATCAGGCGATTGCCTTCGGCATTGAGCTTTCCCATGAGCGTCCCTGGCTGGGCGTCAAAGCCTGCGTGCACGATGGCGGAGTTTGCCTTTGATGTGCCGCAGCACACATCCTCCTCACGCTCGACCACACAGACCCGTGCGTCATAGCGTGCAAGCTCTCGTGCAATGGCACACCCTGACACTCCCGCACCGATGACGATTACATCAAACATGCGCGTATCTCCTCTCAAGTACTCGACACTCACATGATACGGCACTGTCACTGTTGGCTGTGTCGTAGAATGCTCTGAAGCGGTAGACGATTTCGGAGGTTGGATAAGCATATGGTCGACGTTTCACCGTCGCTTGACTACATCGAGGAACTTCTCTCAAAGCCATATTGGGTCATTGACGCACTTCCCGTGCAAGTCCCCAAGGAGCGAGGTAAGCGGTTCTTTGCCATAGAACCGTGGCTGATCGAAGGCGAGCGGGGACTTGAACTCAGGTCCAACTTTTTGAAGGTGGTTATGGGCCTCTCCTGTTACTACAACGTGGTGGTTTATCGTGGGGACGGCGCTGAGGCTGTTCGCAATCCTGCTCCCGCAGAAATCGAGAGATGGGTGCTTGAGGACGCGGACATGCTGAATCTCCTCATCGAAGGTGAGGACGCGCTGCTCTCCATTCCAGATGGCAGCACCTGCATGGCGCTTTATAACCCACATCCACAGCTGTTAGTGCTTGTGTCTCAGCTTGCTGCTGCGAATGGGCTCTTCGTCTGGCAAAGCGAGCACGTGGATCAACGTCCCGTGATTCGGAAAGCCACCATCGAGGACATATCGCGTATCGCCGAGATCCATGTCTTCGTGAAGCGCCTCAAGTTCTGGCCCATCTTCAAGGACGACGAGTACTCGTTCAAGGATGTGCAGGTCCTTACCGAGGCGCAGCGGTATGCGGACCCGTCCGTCCTGTCGAACCTCTTCGTGTATGACGACGGAGTCGTGAAGGGGTTCATGCATATCGAGAACTCGGAGATCGTTAACCTCTACGTTGACTACTTCTTCCAAGGACAGGGCATTGGAGGGGCGCTCATCGAGTATGCAAAGGAGCATGTTCCCGTGAGCTTCCTCTGGGCTTTGGAGTGCAACACCGACGCCATCCGCTTCTATGAGGCGCATGGGTTCGTACGAACTGACGAGCGAGAACTCGAGGACGGAACCAGCGAGTACTTGGTCAAAATGAGGCGCGTATGATGGGTGGATCGGAAGGGAGCATCCCTTCCGATCCGTCACTGGTTGGCAAACTGGCTCTGGTAGAGGTTGGCGTAAAAACCGCCCTGTTCGAGTAGGTCGTCATGGGTGCCACGCTCGATAATGCGCCCCTTGTCCATGACGAGGATGCAGTCGGCCTGTCGAATGGTCGAGAGTCGGTGTGCTACCACCAACGACGTTCGACCAATCATCATTTCGTCGAAAGCGGCCTGCACCTGGAGCTCGGTACGCGTGTCGATTGAGCTGGTCGCCTCGTCAAGCAGCAGAATAGGCGCGTCAGCCAGCATGGCACGTGCGATGCATAGGAGCTGCCGCTGGCCTTGGCTCAGTGAGCCACCGTCTTCGCCAATGTGCGTGTCATATCCTTGAGGCAGTTGCCGTATGAAGGTATCGGCATGGGCGCGTTTTGCTGCTGCAACGACATCCTCTGTGGTGGCACCGTCACGTCCGTAAGCAATGTTCTCGCGTACGGTTCCGGCAAAGAGCCAGGTCTCCTGCAAGACCATGCCAAATCGAGCACGAAGGTCCTCACGCGTCATGCTAAAGATATCAGTCCCATCCACGCGAATGGTACCGCCGTCAAGGTCATAGAACCTGAGCAGCAGGTTGATGAGTGTGGTCTTGCCGCACCCCGTCGTGCCAACCAGGGCAACGCGCTGGCCTGGTGAGACATGGAAGGTGATGTCGGTGAGCAGAGGCGTGCCCTTGACGTAGCTAAAGGACACATGGTCGAAATCGAGGTCTCCTTGTGCGGGGGGAAGCTCACGGATGGGGTCTACCGTGCGTCTTTCCTCGGTAGCGTCAAGGAGTGCAAAGAGCCTGCGGGCAGATGCGAAAGCGGCCTGGACTTGGGTAACCACGCCAGAAATCTCGTTGAAGGGCTTCATGTACTGGTTGGCATATGACAGGAAGCTCTGTACCTGACCGACCGTGAGGGTGCTCGGCCAGCCGGTGATGACGCATGTGCAGCCAACGATGGCGACGATGGCATAGATGATGTTATTGACCACACGGGTTGAGGGGTTTGAGAGCGAGCTCACAAATTGGGCACGCTCCCCCACGCCGCGCAGGCGCTGGTTCAGGTCGGTAAATGTCGCTATCGAACGCTTGCCATACGCAAAGGCGGACACGAGTTTTTGGTTGGAGACCATCTCCTGTACATACCCGCCCAACTGTCCTTGTATTTGTTGCTGGGCGGCAAAGCCGGAGGACGAGCGCTTGGCGATCAGTGAAGCAACCAGGACCGAAAGCGGCGTGACGACAACAACCACGAGGCCAACGGGCACGGAGATACTGAACATGAACGCCAACGTGCCGACAATGGTCACCACACCTGAGAAGAGCTGCGTGAGACCTTGGAGCAGGCCATCGCCCACTTGGTCCACGTCGCTGGCGATGCGGGCCAAGAGGTCGCCATGGGCATGTGCGTCAATGAAGGAAAGCGGAAGGTGGCGAAGCTTGCCGAAGGCATCAATGCGCAGGTCGCAGATGGTTCGATTGGAAAGCTGGCTTACAAACCGGCCAAAGAGCCATTGCGTGATGGCAGCCATCACGATAACCAGCGCAAGGCGTACGAGGATCGGGAGCAGCAAATCGAACGCAACGGCACCCACACCGATGATGGTATCGACCGCGCGACCGATGAGGATAGGCACGTAGAGCTGCAGCACGACGGTTGTGGCTGCACAGACAAAAGAGGCAACAAGTGCGAGAAGGTGACGCCTGACATAGGGCGAAAGGCGCTTCAATACCTCTCGTGAGGACATGGGGGTTCCACCATCGAGCCCACCATCGGGCTTGTCGCCCGAGTCACCACGCACGTTTGCCATGGTCGCGGAGGCGGTCCCAAGACCTGCATACGGATTGGCCATTATGCAGCCACCCCCTCTCCCACCAGCTGGGATTGGGCAATCTCACGGTAGAGCTGGCAGGTTTGAAGCAGTTGTTGATGCGTTCCGATTCCTGCCATCTTTCCGTGGTACAGCACCAAGATGAGATCGCAGTCCATGATGGCCGAGATCCTCTGTGAGATGGTAATTGAAGTGATGTTGGGCAGCTCGGATAAGGCCATGCGGAGCTTTGCGTCGGTGGCCATATCAAGGGCGGAGGCGGAGTCATCTAAGACAAGCACGTGTGGGCTGCCAACCAATGCGCGGGCAATGGTTAGACGCTGACGCTGGCCTCCAGAGAAGTTCTTTCCACCTGCCTCGACTGGCTCATCGAGACCAAGGGACTTTTCGTGTACGAACGAGTCAGCCTGCGCAATGCGCAAGGCTTCCCAGAGCTCATCGTCAGTTGCATTGGGGTTACGCCAACAAAGATTTGACCGAATGGTACCCGATACCAGCGAAGCTTTCTGTGGAACGAGTGCGATGAGGTTGCGGAGCTGTTCGAGGGGATATGACTTCAAGTCGTGTCCAAAGAGCTCGATAGTGCCCGATTGCGGATCATAGAGTCTGACGAGCAGACTGGCTAACGTAGACTTGCCTGAACCTGTTCCGCCGATTATGCCCAGCTTCTGACCCTGGTTGAGGGTGAGGCTCACGTTGTGTAGAGCATCCTGAGCGTCGTCAGCGTACGAAAAAGAGACATCGTTGAGGGTTACTGCAGGGATACTTGAAGGTTGTTTTGAGGGAAGTTCAACCCTGCCTTCAGCATGGTCTTGAACCTTCGGTTGGATGGCGAGGACATCCATCACGCGTGTTGCCGACGCTGCTCCGCGCGTAAAGGTGACCACGAGGTTTGCCACATACACGATGGCAAGAAGGGTCTGCGTCATGTAGTTGACGAAGGCAACGACCTGACCCTGCGTGAGGCCGCCGGCGTCAACGCGCAGGGCTCCACTCCAGAGGATGACGACGATACCCAGATTCAGAATCAAAAAGGTCGAGGGGTTCAGGAAGGCCGAAAGCTGACCGACGGTGATGGACCCTGCGGTTTGCGCCTGAGCGAATCCTCGGAAGCGTTCTTCCTCAGTATCTTCGCGACGAAACGCGCGGATGACGCGAGCACCACTGAGGTTCTCGCTGGTAACGCGAGTGAGCCCATCAAGACTTCCCTGAATGGTGCGAAAGAGCGGGACCGATCGGCTCATGACAGCCCAAAAGACCCAGGCAATAGCAGGAGTGCAGATGAGGAACACCAGACCGAGGCGGATGTCGATGAGAAGGGCGGCAATCATCGACCCGATGGCAAGAACGGGCCACCTGATGCCTTGGCGAATCGCCAAGGCAACGGCAACCTGTAGCTGGTTGACGTCGCTGGTGACGCGCGTAACCAGCGATGCGGTGCCAAGCTGGTCAAGCTCGGCCGCAGAAAGCTCGTTGACCTTGTCAAAGAGCGCCTCGCGCACGTCGGTGCCCATGCCTTGGCTCACGATTGCCGCATGGTGTTGGCATATGAGCGTGAAGCCATATCCGACAAACGCGAGGGCCATGAGGAGCAGGCCGTAGCGCAAGACGGCACCGGTGTCGTGACCGCCAACACCAATATCAATCATTCGCGCAACGATAAGCGGCGTGAAGAGGTCGAAGACGACCTCTACTGACTTTGCGACGACTCCCACGATCGCACGCCAACGATACGGACCAAGAAAGCGTTTGAGCAGTTCAACCATAGTGTTCCTACCGATATGTGCCCCTTTGACCTCCTTATCGTATCAGACCGTGTGGGCGTTACGGTACCATGAGCGTTAAGGCATACTATTTGGTGTCCTCACTTGATAAACAGGCATGTCATCCTTCCATGAAGGGGATTCCATGGTTCGCAAAAAGACGATTATTACCTGCTTGGTTGCAGTGCTCGTAGTCATCCTGCTGTGTCTTGCCTTGATTCTTGGTCTGGTGGTGTATCTGGCATTCATGCCACGACAGCGTTACGACGATGCCGATGCGGCGGCGACGCTTGAGGAGGGAACCCAGCTCATGCGGGATTGGCTTGACGAGAACAAGCCGGGGACGGCCATCACGTCCAGCGATAACGTTCTCTTTGTATATCCCAGTGGTCCGTCATACCTCACGGACTATGTTGAGGGGACGTATCTCGACGATGGCGCTGAGTACCGCTTTGCTCTAAACGTGGTTAGCAAGGACGTTTATCTGGAGGATACGGACAACTCGCTTGACGGTGCGATTGCGAGCTACCTGGTCGAGGCACTCGGACTGCCTACGGATACGGAAGTTGAGGCCCCGAGAGCTGAGCTGCTGGTTCCCTTCCTCGTAGAGGGATCGTCGCGTGAGGCGCCTACCGAATACCTGCACTTTGATTACCTGCTGCCAGCTGGGGTGAACGATGTCGATGCGTGGCTTCGTGACCCTTCATCTCGTTGCAAGGTGGCCTGCAACTGCTACGTCCGTCCTGGCGATAACGTGAACTTGACAGCGTTCACGTTCGAGGAACTCATTGCTATTCGTGATCGAGCGGGCCTCTCGTACGAATCACTTGGTCTGAGGAACGCGAGCACATCAATTGATGCCCTCTATGACCACTACTACCTTGAGCATTTTTCGTGGGGAGATGCCGCGCCATTTCGTATCAGGTACCGCGACTCCTATCTCGAGCAAGAGATTGGCTATAAGGGTGAGATAAAGGAGGTCGGTAGCGCGGTTGTCGATTTCGATCATGACATCGTTATCGTCGAAAATGATGACTCATACGTCGTGTACTTCCGCAATGACTCCGTGAACCATCATTGCTGGATCTATGCGGACCAAGCTTCTCCCGTCACGTCGCATGACTGGAATTGGGTGGCGGCCACGGAGGCTGGACAACACCTTATTTGGAAGGACAGGGGGACGTTTGGTAGCTGTCTCTGCGCAGAAGATGGCCTAGCCTTTGATTTCACTGAGAAGGGTGAGCTTCAGCCTTACTATGGCAAGTCGACGAGCGACTTGCCATAACCACGGTTACCAGCTGAGGCCAAGTCCCCGTGCAAGGCGCGTGATGAAGTCATGCGCGTTGGCGACAATGGTCGTCGCAGAAAGCGATCCGCGGTCGCGCAGCTTGTTGACGGCAAATTCCGTTGCATCAACGGCGTAGAACAGGACCGGGCGGACGCTTCCGTCCTCAAGCACGTGGTACGAAGGAGCCATGTTGCCCGTCGCGATCGAGTGAAGCATCGTGGCCATGCAGATGATCGTGGTCGCATTCTTTATGAGGCCATGCATGGCATCCTGCGCGTCATAGGCGTCGCCGATGACCTCGGGCAGAGGACCGTCATCGCGGATGGAACCAGCCAACACGTACGGTATACCGCGACGTTCGAGCGCGCACATGATGCCATCGTTGAGGTCGTTGTCCGTGATGAACTGCCTGATAGAGCCAGAAAGGCGCACCTCGTTGATGACGTCCATATGGTTGTAGTGCCCACCAGGCTGCGAGACCTGCGTATAGATGTCCTGACCGAGCGCCGTGTGCAGCAGCGCGCCCTCGAGGTCATGCGTGGCAAGGGCGTTTCCGCCCATGAGGCCATGCGCATAGCCAGCATTGATAATGGCGCTCATGGCATTGCGCGCCTCGGCATCAAAGGTAAACGCAGGACCAGCAACCCAAAGGATGTTGCCGTGCTCGCGCTCGTACTGGAGGAGCTCGACCAGCTGGTCATAATCACGCGCATATGAGGTCTCGCGGCTACGGCCTTGCCGGAAGGAAAACTGGTCCTCTACTGCCTTGCCAGACGGCGCAAACCCGTCAGACCAAACGAGGATGCCCTCCTCACCTCGCTCATAGCGACCCACTGCCACGAGATCGCCCGCGTGAAGGTCGCGCGCGGGAAGCACGGTCAATGAGCCATCGGCCTCAAGGCGAACCACGTCATCCATCATCATGTGCTCGGCAAGCACCCAAGAGCCATTGACCTTGTAGTACTCGGGATGCATCGAAGTCGAGTGGAAGCCCCTCGGCGCAACGCCATCGCGCGTCACTTTGACAAACTGTGCATTTGGAGCGCTAGCAAGAGATTCACAGGCAAAGTCGGGCTCGCGATATGAGGGCATAAGAAAGGACATGGGTACTCCCGAGACATCAGAAACACAAACAGCCATATGATACGGCAATGATGGCGCTATCGCTCCCACTGTGGGTATTTCAGTTTCGAAGAAAGACTCATCCAAGATTAATCTTTGCCCTAAGAAGGGTTAATCTTTGAACGGCATCATACGGATTGTCAGATGGCGAAGACGAAAACGCGCCAGAGCAACCAGAAAGGATGCAGATCATGGAGAAGCTTGAGAAGGTCGAACTCGTACGCGAGAAGGCCGGTGTCACCTTTGAAGAGGCCCGCAACGCACTCGAGGCTTGCGACTACGATGTGCTGGACGCAATCGTGTGGCTTGAGCGTGCTGGCAAGGTTGATATGCCTAAGACCGCTCGCTATGCCACGACGGCTGGCCAGGCCGGTCCCGTCTCCCCCGAGATGGAGCAGGCGCAGACCGAGTACCGCGAGCAGAGCCGCAAGACCAAGTTTGGTGAGACGTGGGATAAGTTCCGTCATCAGGCACGCAGCATCATCAGGTCGGGCTTCGACATGACCTTCATTGCCGAGCGCCACGGTGACCGCGTAGTGGCGCTGCCCCTCATTCTGGTCATCATTGGTCTTTTGGCCTGGGGCGCCTCCCTGTGGCTGCTCATCATCGGCCTCTTCTTCGGGTTCCGTTACCGCATTGAGGGTGCCAGCCCTGTGACGTTTGACGTCAACGATGCCATGGACAAGGCTGCTGGCATGGCTGAGAGCATCAAGCGCGACTTTACCAAGGACAACGAAACGAACGAATAGCTCACTATAGAGCTGGGCCCGGCTCAAACCGGGCCCTTTTCTTACAAGGAGGACCTCATGGCGAAGATTCTGGTGGTAGAGGACGAGCCAAAGATTGCGCGCTTCGTCGAGCTTGAACTCATGCACGAGGGCTATGAGGTTGACAAGGTCGATAATGGCCGGGCCGCCGTCGATGCGGCCCTTTCCCATGACTATGACCTGATACTCCTTGATATCTTGCTTCCCCAGCTCAACGGCATGGAGGTGCTTCGCCGCATCCGTCGCGAGAAGGACGTGCCCGTCATCCTCCTGACGGCGCGCGACGCGGTGATGGACAAGGTTGCGGGGCTTGACGCGGGTGCGGACGACTACATCACCAAGCCATTTGCCATCGAAGAGCTCTTGGCGCGCATCCGCGTGGCACTGAAGCGCCGCGAGGCCAACGCTGCGGCTAATGCATCCGAGAGCGCTGCCGTGTCGGAGGAGCTTGATCCGAATCGCCATATCCTGCAGGCAAAGGGTGTGACGCTCGATGTTGAGCGCCATGAGGTTATGGCTCAAGGTGAGCCGGTGGAGCTGACCAATCGCGAGTTCGAGGTGCTCAAGGCCCTGATGGAGAATCTCAACATCGTCATGACACGGGAGCGCCTGGCACAGCTGGCCTGCGGATACGACTTCGTGGGCGAGACCAACATCATCGACGTCTACATCCGCCACCTTCGCTCAAAGATTGATGATCGCTACAACATCAAGCTCATCACCACCGTGAGAGGAGTGGGCTATGTCATCCGAGAGGGATAGCGTCACGCGAGTTCAAAGCGCGCGTCCCGCACTCAGGTCGCGTCCCACGGCGTCGATTGCGCGCTCCATCACGTGGAGCTTTTGGTGGAGAAAAGTCCTGTCATGGCTCTGCTTTGATGTGCTCCTGATCACGATCCTCGCTGCATGCTTCACGTGGCATTGCGCGGAGGGGCTGCCGACGGCTGCGCTGGACGGCATCACCTACGGGTCCCACGGCATAAGCGTCATCGATCCACGAAACATCAGATTTGTCGGAAGCATGGGGGACTTCGTAAACTGGAGCTACCAGATTCAAGGTGGGGACGGCATCACATACTCCTTTGCGATTGCCCCCTTTGTACAGAGCATCGGTCCACTGCTTATCGCATCCGCTGTTTACCAGGTCCTTGACCTGCTCGATTTCTTCTCGGACACGCGTCGCGTACGTCGTCAGCTTCAGCCTCTGAACGATCTTGCGGTCCTTGCAGACGCTATTGGCATGGCCGGTGTCGTTGACCCCATGGTCTCCCCTGACGACGCCTCGAAGATGGCGACGCTCGAGCAAGCCATCGCGCGAGCCTCGGTTGACTCCCCTACCATCACGACGGGCGATCAGGACCTACGCTCAATCGAAGTTGCCCTGAACGGGTTGCTCCGTCAGATGCAAGAGGCAAAGCTTCAGCAGATGCGTTTCGTTTCCGACGCAAGCCACGAGCTTCGCACACCTATTGCCGTTATCCAGGGCTACGTAAATATGCTGGACCGTTGGGGTTCGACAGACGAAGAGGTGTTGCACGAGTCCATCGAGGCCCTGAAGGCTGAGTCTGAGCACATGCAGGAGCTCGTTGAGCAGCTGCTGTTCCTTGCACGAGGAGACTCTGGTCGAAACACCCTGCAACGCAGCGACGTAAACATGGCAGAGATCGTCTGCGAGGTGTGGGATGAGTCCTGCATGATTGACGAAAGCCATCGTTACGTCTGCAAGGTGAGCGAGCAGGACGCCGAGGACGCGCGTTACCAGTTCTCTGGAGACCTGGCCATGGTCAAGCAGGTGCTACGCGTAATCGTGCAGAACGCGCAGAAGTACTCTCCTGAGGGTTCGACCATCACGCTTGGCGCATCTGCGACCGCGCATGATGTCTCCTTCAGCGTGCAGGACGAAGGCATCGGCATGAGTGAAGAAGATGCTGGCCATGTCTTTGAACGCTTCTACCGTTCTGATAGCGCGCGCGTCGAGAATTCGGGCGGGACGGGTCTTGGTCTGTCGATTGCCAAGTGGATCGTTGACGCACACGGAGGAAACATCGAGGTTCTTTCGCGTGAAGGTGTTGGCACGCGCTTCACGGTACATTTCCCGAAGGAGGATTCGTAAGCCGAAGGACGCCGGCTTACGACCCATCCCCTAGACCGCAGATTCTTCGAGTCGCTCCGAGAGTTCGAGCCACTCCTCCTCAAGCAGGGCAATCTCTTGGTCCATTGCATCAATCTCGGCCTGCTTGGCAAGAAGTGCTTCGTAATCTGAGGCATTTGTTTCCGCCAGCTCTTTTCGGAGTCGATCTGGCTCACTTGAGAGTTTGTCGAGCTTCCTTGAGATTGCGTCAAAGCGCTTCTTGGCCTCACGCCGCTCGATATTTGTCAACCTACTTGAGGGTTTTTCAACATTGTTGAAACTTAGTTGAGGTTTTGAAGGTAACCTTGAACCTTGAGCTTCAAGAAGCCTCAAGTATTCATCAACACCGCCCGGAACATGGCGTAAATGCCCATCGATGAGCGCGAATTGGTCGTCCGTTACGCGCTCCATCAGGTAGCGGTCGTGGCTGACGAGGAGGAGCGTTCCTGGCCAGGTGTCAAGCAGGTCCTCCATGACTGCCAGCATGTCGGTGTCAAGGTCGTTGCCGGGCTCGTCAAGCACCAGCACATTGGGTTCGCTCATGAGCACGCACATGAGCGCTAGACGACGTCTTTGACCTCCAGAAAGTGACTTGATGAATGTGGGGAAGTCGCGACGTTCGAAGCCCATCCGTTCCAACAGCTGCTCGGGTGACTGCTCCTTACCATCGACCACATACCTGCGCTTGAAGGTACCCAGCAACTCGGAGACACGCCAGTCGTCCTTCTCGCCAAGCGCATCAAGCTGCTGCGACATGAAGCCAAACTTTACGGATTTGCCGATCTTGACCGTACCTCGTGTCGGGAGCTGCCTGCCGGTCATCACACGAAGAAGCGTGGACTTGCCCGCGCCGTTTTCGCCCAGAATGCCATAGCGATCGCCTGGTCCAATGAGCCATGAGATGTCGCTGAGCACCTCATCGGAGCCATAGCGGACCGAGACTTCTTTCATCTCGATGACCTGTTTGCCCAAACGGCTGACTGCCATGCGCTTCAGCTCGATGGGATTTCGAAGTGGTGGATCATCAGCTAGGAGGGCGCGGGCCGCCTCCACGCGAAAACGCGGCTTGCTCGTCCGTGCTTGCGCGCCATGCGCAAGCCAGTTCAGCTCCTTACGAAGCGTGTTCTGCCGGCGCTCCTCAATAACCGCAGCCTGCCGGTCTCGTTCGACACGCTGCTGGATATACGCAGAAAAGCCGCCCTCAAAGGGGTCGATCACACCGTCATGGACTTCCCACATGTTGAGGCATACCTCATCGAGGAACCAGCGGTCATGGGTGACGAGAAGCAGGGCACCCGTTTCTGGCGGAAAACGATTCTTGAGGTGCGCGGCAAGCCAGGTGATGGCGGAGAGGTCGAGATGGTTGGTGGGCTCGTCCATGAGCAGGACGTCCCATGAGCCGACCAAAACACGCGCTAGGTCGCAGCGACGGCGCTGTCCACCCGAAAGATCACCGATGCGGGCACCCCAGGGCACATCCCCGACGAGTCGTTCGATAATGCCTCGCTTCGTGGCATCTGAGGCCCAGACGTATTCAGGCGTGTCTCCAACTACGGCATGTGCTACGGTCTCGTCGTCAGAGAACGAGTCATCCTGGCCAAGTATCCCCACGGTGATGCCACCGCGATAGATGATGCTTCCCTGGTCAGGCTCCAGCTCACCGGAAAGGATGCGGAGCAGCGTCGATTTGCCGTCGCCATTGCGGCCAACGACGCCAATCCGATCGCCTTCGTTTACGCCAAAGGACTGGTCAACCAGTACATGCTTTCCAGGCCATTCGTGGCTTACCAGCTCACAACCAATGAGAATGCCCACTATGCCTCTTCTCCCTTGGCACGCTCTCCCGCATAGGTACGAAGCAGCGCGATTTCCTTCTTATATCCGTCCATGCCGCCTGGGGTCTCTAGGATCATGGGCAGGCTCTTCAGCTTGGGGTGGTTAACTATGGCACGGAAGGTGTCGAGTCCGATGAAGCCCTCCCCCAAGCATGCGTGACGATCCTTATGGGCAGAACGCGGGTTCTTTGAGTCGTTGAGGTGCAACGCCTTCAAACGCTTGAGCCCCAACACGCGATCGAACTCGTCAAGCACCTCATCAAGTGCCTCGACAATGTCGTAGCCCCCGTCCCACACGTGACAGGTATCAAGGCAGACGCCCATCAGCTCGTCATGCTGCACCCCGTCAAGGATGCGTGCAAGCTCATCGAACGAGCGCCCAACCTCGCTGCCCTTGCCCGCCATAGTCTCAAGCAGCACGGTCGTGCACTGTCCAGGGACGAGCACCTCGTTCAAGCCATCGCAGATAAGCTCGATTCCAACGTCTACACCCTGCTTGACATGGCTGCCAGGGTGAAAGTTGTAGTAGTTGCCCGGCAGGCTCTCCATTCGCTCCAGGTCATCGGCCATGGCTCGACGGGCAAAAGAGACCGTCTCCGGCTTTGCGGAGCAGAGATTCATGGTGTACGGCGCGTGAGCTACCAAGGCCCCAAAACCGCGCTCGGCAAGCGTCGTTCGCAGCGTGGCAACATCACTCGGGTCAAGAGGCTTGGCGTTTCCCCCTCGTGGGTTGCGCGTGAAGAAGGAGAAAGTCGTGGCGTCAAGCGAAATCGCCGTCTCCCCCATCGCCGCATAGCCATCAGAGGTCGAAAGATGGCAACCGATGGCCAAACGGCTTGGGCCTTGTGACATCTTTGCTCCTCTCATGGGTATCTTAGCGACAACACATCATAGCATGGGAGTTACCACATACCGCATCCTTGCATCACGTACAATCATTCTGGTGGAACGAAAGCCAACAGAGAGAGGGGGTATTCATGAAGCCGCGCAAACTGATAGCCATATTGCTGTGTGTCCTTGCGCTGTTCGTGGCCCTTCCGAGCGTCGCCTTCGCAGACGACGACTACTCGCTCGATGCGACACGAATCTATGCGACAGCCGATACCGACGGTACGCTTCATGTCATTGAAGTGCGAACCGTCGACCTTGACGGCCATTTCCATGGATTCTTCTGGAAGATCCCAACGGATGACAGTGAGCTTGGTGGCATTTCGATCGAGGTCGAGGCTGCTGGTGAAGTCGATTCCCAGGGATACCTGTCGCCGTATGAGTATTCATCGAACTCAAATGACACGACGCCCGGCGTATGGACCATGGAGGAACGGAGGGGCGAGACGCGCATCGACGTTCACTATGACAAGTACCATGAGCGGCCACGCTTCTACGTGCAGTACGTTATGACTGGCGTACTGGCTCGCTGGGAAGACACCGGAGAGCTCTATTGGAAGTTTGTGGGTAACCAGTGGGACCGTACCTCTCACGACGTGCAGTGTGTCGTCTACTTCAAGGGTGCGCCAGAGGGCGCGACCATAACCGCCGGAGAGAATCTGCGTGGCTGGCTCCACAACCGGTCCTTGATTGGCAACATCGATGTTCCCTCGGGTGTCGTGCCGGCGTGGGATGACCTGAACGATGGGGATCCCGGCTCCCTTGTCATCACGATGAATCGTGTCAACGAAGGCGAGTTCGCCGAGGTGCGTGCAGCGTTTCCCACCGAATGGCTTGCCAACGCAAAGCTCTCCGAGGGAAAGCGGCTCGATACCATTCTGGATGAGGAAGGCGCCTGGGCTTCATCCTCAAATGCACGTTTTAAGCTTGTTTCCACGATTGCCACGATTGAGAAGTGGGGCCTGGCCCTTTTGTCCGTCGCGACGGCTGCCGTTGGGGCGTACTCGTTCATTTCGTACCAGCGTACTCACCGTGCGAGCTTTGACGACAAGTACTTCCGCGATGTCCCCAGCGATGACCACCCGGCTGTCCTGTATTACCTCTGGAAGAACAGCGTTGGCGACGGCCCCGACTTCACGGCAGCGCTCATGCGCCTCTCGGATGACGGTGTCATAAAGCTCGAGAAGATCACCTCGCTCAAGAAACGTTTCGGCCGTTCTCCCAAGGAGCAGGAGGATTGGCGCATTGAGCTGGTGAATGACCGTGCGGCACGCGTTTCCGACCCCATTGACCGCGCGACACTTGACTTTGTGTTTGACTACGTTGGCGCCAAGGCGTCGAAGTACGACAACCTTAACGAGCGTCCAGACAACACGGTGCTCATGTCCGACTTTGAGCGTGTGGCTGAGCGGGAGCCTGAAACCTACGAAAAGCACCTAGACGAGTGGAAGGAGGCCATAACGCATCAGGTTGATCTCCGTGATCTTGATGAGGATGCGCATGATGGCATCGGCACTCCCCTCCTTGTCATGGGTGGTATCGACCTTATCGCCCTTTTCTTGTCTGCGGTACACCTCTTCCTCTTTAACAACAGCCTCAGCATGGTTGGCATGATGGGTGCGGTAGGCATTCGAGCTGCGATACTGCTGGCAGTTCTGGTGGCAGTCTTCATCCTCATGGGCACAAGGCCTGATCGCTCCTCCGAGGCAGTCGAGATCAACGCAAAGCTTGAAGCGCTCCGAAGGTGGCTGAAGGACTTCACGAGGCTCGAAGAGGCCCTCCCCACCGACGTCGTGCTGTGGGATCGCCTTTTGGTCATGGCTGTTGTGCTTGGCGTTTCTGACCGCGTCATAGAGCAGCTGAAGCTCGTGCTTCCTGAGATCGCTGAGTCCCCGATGGTCAGAAATACGGTCATGTGGTGCGACCCTGCCCTCGGCGCACATTCTCCCGCGCAATCCGTTTCGTCAAGCTTCAGCAGCGCTGCAAGTGCCAGCGGATCTGGTGGCGGCGCTTCCTCCGGCGGTGGCGGAGGCGGCGGTGGCGGCGCCTATTAACGCTTCCTAACAGAGGGGCGGGCTCCAAGGAAAACCCTGGAGCCCGCCCGTTTATCATTTCGCCGCGTTTCTAGCCGCGAGCCTCCATGATGTCGCAGACGCGGTCAAGGATGGCGTCTGCAACCAGGTTGAGCGGCATGGTGTCAAGCTCTTCAACTCCCAAGGCGTCGACAAACGAGATACGGCTAGTGTCAGCACCAAACGTCGAGTCAGCACGTGAGACGTCATTGGCAACGATGAGGTCGCAACCCTTCTTTGCCAGCTTGGCCTGTGCGTAGGCAATGAGGTCATTAGTCTCGGCAGCAAAACCCACCACGATCTGGCCGATACCCTTCATCGACGAGAGGGCCGCAAGGATGTCCTTGGTCTCAACCAGGCGAATGACGTCAATCTGCTCGATGCCCTTTTTGAGCTTGTGGTCTGCAGGTGCTGCCGGAGTGTAATCCGCAACGGCGGCCGTGCAGATGGCGCAGTCAACATCGTGAGTGAACAAGCTGGTTGCCGCGTCATACATCTGGGCGGCAGAGGTTACGTTGACAACCTCGACGCCCTCAGGTGCCTGCAGCGTGACCGGGCCAGACACGATGGTCACACGTGCGCCGCGCTCTGCTGCGCGCCGAGCAATCGTGTAACCCATCTTTCCCGTTGAGGCATTGGCAATAAAGCGGACTGGGTCGATGGCCTCATGTGTGGGCCCGGCCGTAATGAGGAACTTCCAACCCTCAAGGTCGCGAGGGGGCTCCTCAATGACGATGGTTCCACCTGATGAGGCGGCGGCCAGACGAAGGGCGGTAAGGAGGTCAGACGCTGTCGAATCCTCAGCGAAACTCTGGGGAAGCTCAACCTCAACCGGTACCTGAGGTGTAGGAGCAGAACCCTCAAGCTCGGAAAGAGCTTGTGCAACGATGGCGTCGACATCAGCAAGTTTGCCAGTTCCCACGTCGCCACATGCCAAGCGGCCCTGTGTGGGCATGACAACGTGGACGCCGCGTGCCATGAGGGTTTGAAGATTTGCCTGGGTAGCCGGGTTTTCCCACATGCGCACATTCATAGCGGGGGCAATCAAAACCGTGCCAGCAGCAGCAAGGAGCGTGGAGCTGATCAGGTCGTCAGACAGCCCGGCCGCCATCTTTGCCATGACGTTAGCCGTGCAGGGGCAGACAAGCACAAGGTCTGCCCACTCTGAGAGCATGATATGAGGAATCGAGGACTCTGCGAAGTCATAGAAACCCGTTGCAACGGGGTGGCCAGAAAGCGCCTCGAAGGTTACGGTTCCCACAAAGCGCGTGGCATCCTCGGTCATCATGACACGCACGTCGCAGCCAGCCTTCTGCAGGCCGCGCAACACCTCACAGGCCTTGTAGGCAGCAATGCCTCCCGTTACTCCGAGGAGGACCTTCTTCTTTTCCGCACTCATGCGCCGACCTCCAATACCACGAGCATCCGGTGACAATACGGGCACTCCGTGATGCGGGGTCCCCTTTGAAGCTTATGGAAGATGGCCGGCTGCAGCTTCACGCGGCAGGTGCTTGGGACGTTTGAGCTCAGTGACTCAACGGCCAGACCACCGAATCGCTTGACGGCTGCGTCATAGGCAGAGAGCACTTCGTCAGATATGTTGCGAACAAGCGAGGCGCGCTCAGTTTCAAGAACACGTACCTGCGCCTGCAAGTCAGCCGTGTTCTGCTCAAAGGACTCAATCTGGGCCTTCTCTTCAGCCAGAAGCTTCTCGCCAAGCTCACGGGCGTTGTGCTCGGCCTTCAGCATGCGCTCGTAGCGCTCTTCCATCTCGATGCGTGTGAACTCGAGCTTTTCCTGCCGCTTTGCCAAGGAGGTCAGTTGGGACTCAAGATCCTGTATCTGCCGATAGCTCTGGACACGCTCAGTGACCTGCTCGCGCACCTCGGCGGTAATGCGCATAATCTTGTCGTGGTCAGCCTCGTTGTCTGCCAGCTCAATTTCGACGTCTTTACGCTGACCAATGATTTGCTTCAGCTGTCCAGCGAGCTTCTTCTTAGCCAAGGCGATGGCGCGCAGCTTTTCCTGCTGCGGCATGGCTGCCAGCGTCTTGCGCAAGCGGATAAGCTGCAAGTCAACCTCTTGCAGACGTAACAGCGAACTAGCCTCTGACATCGTTACCTCCCATATCGTTTGGTGGAGACTACCTGCATAAGCGTTTCTGCGAAACGCATGAGGTCCTGATCGTCCACCCGTTCATCAAAACTTATGCGCAACGAGTTGAATGCCTCATTGCGCGGAATGCCCATGGCAAGTAGCACGTGACTTGGGTCAAGGTTGCCGCTCGAGCATGCGGATCCTGCAGAGACCTCGAAGCCCGCCTCATCAAGTGTTAGCACCAGCGTTTCTGAGTCAACACCATCAACGAGCAAAGATACCATGCCAGGAAGACGGCCTGCATCGAAACCCATTTCAACCGTTTGGTGGATACCGGTATCTGGCGCACAGAGGACGTTGACAAGATGCCTGGCATTGCGGGCAGTGGTCATACGGCGCTCTTCAAGGTGAGCAAGACAATCACGTGCGGCCGCAGCAAAGGCAAGCGCACCACGTACGTCTTGGGTGCCGGCGCGGCGTCCCTGCTCCTGTCCGCCACCAAAGCTCTGCGGACGCAAGGCAACGCGCGACCGCACGGCAAGGGCGCCAACCCCCACGGGGCCACCAATCTTGTGTGCAGCGATGCTCACGGCATCGACGTTGGAAAGAGCGAGCGGGATGCGGCCAAAAGCCTGCACGGCATCGGTGTGCATGAGGGCGCCGGCATCATGGGCGAGCTTGCCAATCCTATTGACGTCCTGCACGATGCCCGTCTCATTGTTGGCACTCATGACCGAAACGAGTGCCACGTCGCGCCCCAGAAGCTCATGAACCGCCTCTGGCGCCACACGTCCATCACGCTGTGCGGGCGCCAGCGTCACATCAAACCCGCGGTCACGAAGACTGGGCGTCACATCAAGGACCGAGTCATGCTCTATGGACGAGAGGATGACACGCGTCCGCTTTCGGTCTCGGGCGCGAGCACCTTCGGCAAGCCCCCAGAGCGCAAGGTTGTTCGATTCCGTTCCTCCCGAGGTGAAAGTCACATCAGCTGGACGAAATCCACCGCCCAAGCCACGCGCAAGATCCGCTCGGGCGCCATCTAACGCGCGAGCCGCCAAGCGCCCCATGGTGTGAAGCGAGTTGGGGTTCGCGCCAGCGTAGGGAGCCTCTTCGTACGCCCGCTCAGCAGCTAACGAGGCTTCAGAAGCCGGAGATGAGGCCGCATAGTCCAGATAAAGACGATGTGCTGCCATGGCTTAGAGGCCCCTTGCCATTCCCTTGCGACCCAAGGCGCGCAGCTCTTCGACGGCGGCAGCATGGTCGGGGTTACGGAAGACGGCGCTGCCCGCAACAATCACGTTTGCTCCTGCGGCAACGACTTCTTCCACGTTATCGGCAGTAATGCCACCATCCACCTCGATGAGCGGGTTTACACCGCGCTCGAAGCACAGCGCGCTGAGCTGGCGCAACTTGCGGCAGGTGGTGTCGATGAACTTCTGGCCACCATAGCCCGGGTTCACCGACATGAGCAGTACCATGTCAACATGCTCGATGATGGCATCAAGTGCGATGACGGGTGTGGCGGGGTTCAGCACGACGCCTGCTTGAGCACCGGCATCCTTGATGGCATAGAGCACGCGATGTGCATGATTGGTGGCTTCCATGTGGAAGGTCACCATGGAGGCGCCTGCCTTGGCATACCGCACGGCGTCAGTGTCAGGATTGGCAATCATGAGGTGCGCGTCAACGGGGACATCGGTTGCAGAAGCGACTTGGGACAGGATGTCAAGCCCAAACGAGAGGTTGGGGACAAAGTGTCCGTCCATGACGTCATAGTGGATAAAGTCGGCGTTGCTAATGGCAGCCAGCTCATCGCCGAGTCGCAGAAAGTCAGCACCAAGAATTGATGGTGCGATCCGTACGTCTTCTTGTATGGGCATCTCTCCCCTATTCTGTTAGCGGTGCAGATGTGCGAAAACCATGGTAGCGCATCACATGGGACGGAGCGGCAAACCTCATGAAAAAGCGTCATGCCAGCCTAAATGCCGTAGAACTCATCGTGTGGCCTTCGACCCAACAGGCCGTCTAGCACATCGGCGAACAACACATCCTCATACAGCACGGCGTGCACAGCGTCGGTGATAGGCATATCAACACCATGCTTGCGCGCAAGCTCCCAGACTGAGATTGCTGCCTGAGCACCCTCAACGACCATGCCGGTGCGGCTCTCATACTCAGCGAGTGTCTCTCCTGCTGCATAGGCCTCACCAAAGGTGCGGTTTCGCGAGTGACGAGATGTGCAGGTTACGACCAAGTCACCCATTCCTGCCAAGCCCATGCAGGTCAACGGGTCGCCACCACAGGCAACCGATAAGCGGCCGATTTCTGCAAGGCCACGTGTCATGACCACCGCGAGCGTATTGTCTCCGGCATCCATTCCGGCGGTGACACCAGCTGCGATGGCGATGACGTTCTTTGCCGCGCCGCACACTTCGACACCGATGAGGTCGGTGCTCGCATACGCGCGGAAGGCCGGAGACACGAACAGGTTCTGAAAACGCTCGGCGATGGCTTGATCGGAAGCAGCAATGACGGCAGCCGAGATCTTTCCCTGAGCTATTTCCTCAGCATGATTTGGACCAGAGAGCGCGGCAACGCGTTCGACATGGCCGAAGACATCGGCAACAAGATCGACCATCAGAAGGCCCGTGCCAGGCTCGATGCCTTTCGTGAGCACCAGAATGGGGAGGTCCTCACGGACATACGGCGCCGCCTTCTCGCACGTGGCCCTCAGGAAGGCCGAAGGAACCGCCAGCACCACCTCAGAAGCACCCTCAAGTGCTTCTTGAAGGGAACTTGAGGCTTGTACTTTAGCGGGAAGCTCAAGTTCAGGGAGGTGTTGAGGGTTATGCCGAGTGAGATTGATGGATTCGGCAATCTGCGGGCGCCTGGCCCACAGGCAAACCTCGTCCACATGTTGAGAAATCAGGGTACATGCGGCAGTTCCCCAGGTACCCGTACCAATGACGGCAACCTTGTGACCCACGGGTTACTCCTCCCCGTCCTCACGACGCTGGGTTGGAGGGACCCTCCTTCTGCGCTGACGATCATTCGCATCGGTATGCTTGATGCTGAAGTGGCTCTCCTGTCCACTGAGGAGTTTGGTGATGTTGCCGCGGTGGGCCCAGATAACCAAGGCGCTGACGACGGTGACGGGGATGACTGCCCATGTGGTCATATGCCAAAGGAACAGGCATTGGACTGGAAGGAGGACCGCCGACACGATGGAGCCAAGCGAGATGTAGCGCGTCGGTATCGCCATTACCAGGAAGCACGCAAGAAGCACCAACGCCACGGGCCAATAAAGCCCCAGGGCGGCGCCGAAGCCGACAGAAATGCCCTTCCCACCATGGAAGTTCAGGTACGGACTGAAGATGTGCCCAAGGAGGCAGCTCGCATAGACGAGCGTCAGCGCGGCAAAGCCGGGGGCCGTCACGTCAAGCGTCACGCCGTCAAGAAGCACCTGGGAGATGAGCCACCGTGCCAGAAACATGCTTAGAGTTCCCTTGCCGACGTCGCAGGCAAAGGTGAGGGCGGCGGCAGAAGCTCCTGCAGAGCGCGCGACGTTGGTCATGCCGATGTTGCCGGAACCGACCTCGCGCACATCAACCCCATTCATGCGCTGAGCAAAAATGAGGCCAAACGGAATACCGCAGATTGCGAACGCACCACACATGCATCCAACTACGGTGATCAGATAGACATCCACGTTAGTCCTCCGACTTCTTCCTGAACTTCAGGCGGATGGGCGTACCGGTGAGATCGAATGCCTCACGCAGCCGGTTCTCAAGATAACGCTCGTAATTGTCATCGACGAGGTCGGGTGCATTGCACCAGAAGGTAAAGACGGGCGGCTTGGTTCCCGTTTGTGCTCCATAGTTGACTTTGAGGCGACGGCCCTTGTCGGTGACGGTATGCCCAGATTCACGCAGCTGCGTGAGCAGGTTGTTCAGCTTGGGCGTGGGGATTTGCTGGGCATGGTTTTCAGCCACGCGGACCACTGCTTCCAGAACCTTGTCAATCGCGCGACCTGTCAGCGCGCTCACGTTGATCGAGGGAGCCCACGGGGCGAAGTTCATCCGCTGCGACAGAGACTGGGCGACTTCCTCACGCTGCTGCTCCGTGGTGATGAGGTCCCATTTGTTGAGCAGAATCACCAAGGCACAGCCGCGATCAACGGCCATGCCGACGAGCTTCTGGTCCTGCTCGGTCACGCCAACCGAAGCGTCAACGACCAGCAGACACACGTCGGCACGGTCCATAGCCTCAAGCCCGCGCACGAGGCTGTAGTACTCTATGTCCTCATGTACCTGCGTCTTCTTGCGCATGCCGGCCGTGTCAACCAAGCGGAAGCGCTGTCCCTTCCACTCGATCATGGTGTCGATGGCATCGCGTGTCGTGCCCGCAACATCGCTCACGATAGAGCGATTGCGCTTGGACAGGCGATTGGCCAGCGAGGACTTGCCAACATTCGGGCGACCGATGATGGCGACGTTCAGGGCGTCGTCCTCGGGCTCTTCCTCGTCGGTCTCCGGCGGGAAGGCAGCAACAATGTCATCAAGCAGGTCACCCGTGCCATGGCCATGACCGGCGCTGATGGCGCGCGGCTCACCAACACCCAGCGACCAGAAGTCCCAAGCTGCCATCTCGTTATCCGGGTTATCCAGCTTGTTGACGCACAAGAACGTCGGCTTGTCAGCCTTGCGCACGACGCGCGCGACCTCCTCGTCCTCATCCGTGACGCCAACCGTGCCGTCAACGACAAAGACGATTACGTCTGCCTCGTCGCACGCCGCGAGCGCCTGCTCACGAATGCGTGGAGCAAACACGTCCTTGGACTTTACGGATTCAATGCCGCCGGTATCAATCAGCACGAACTCACGACCATTCCAGTCGGTCGTGTGATACGAACGGTCGCGCGTGACGCCACGCGACTCGTGAACGATGGCCTCGCGTGTCTCAGCAAGGCGATTTACAAGGGTGGATTTTCCTACGTTTGGTCGACCCACCACAGCTACGATAGGTTTGGGCATGACGCTCCTCCTACTAAACTCACATATAGATATAACTTTACCACTGTCGGCCAAACGGCATCGCTCGAGGGAGCCTTGCACAACCTGCTCATGAGCCCCTCGTGGTCAAACACTTCTTGCAGTGAGTCTGAGACGACAAACGGGTAGCATGGAGCCATCTCATCTGCGATGCAAAAGGAACGTCATGAAGATTCAGGGAATCGAGATACCCGATGTGATCACCAAGGCCATCGAGGAGGACAACCTCGTCATATTTGCCGGCGCTGGCGTATCAATGCAGCCGCCCGATCCCCTTCCCGATTTCACGCAGCTGATTGAAGGGCTTGCTAAGACGGTCAGCCCCGATGGAATGGTGGCCCAGCGTTATGAGAGCGAGCGCTACGAGTCGTACCTCGGAAGAATTGGTGACGCGCACACGATGAAGATCAAGTGCGCCGAGGTCATGGGCTCAGGCGCTCCGTCCGTCTTGCATACAAACATCGTCAAATTGTTTGAGGGCGGCATTCCGCGCATCGTTACCACGAACTATGACCTTCGTTTTGAGCAGGCGGCTGCAAACCTGGGGTTGAACCTGAGGACGTTCTCCTCCCCTGCGCTTCCACTTGGTAATGACTTCACGGGCATCGTGCACTTGCATGGAGACATTTGTCATCCTGACGAGATGATTCTTGTTGATTCAGACTTTGGCTCCGCGTACGTCTCGGACGGCTGGGTGGCGCGGTTCCTGGTCAAGATGTTCGCGCGGTTTACCGTTTTGCTTGTGGGGTACAGCCTGCGCGACATGCCCATGCAGTACCTCGCGCGCTCGATTTCCACGGAGCTTGAGGACCGCGTCTTCGTTTTGGAGAATGAGAGCCGCTTTTTCACCAGGTGGAGGAGCCGTGGTATCACGGCTATTCCGTTCGAGCGTTACGAGCAGCTGCCCGACCTTTTTGGCGAGTGGCGTCTTCGCGTTCTCAGGACTCCCCAGGAGCGTGCGCATGCGGTAGCGCGGATTGCCGCGACTTCAGAGCGGCTCACCGACTATGACGTCGAGACGCTTCGAAAGGCACTTGAAGATCCTGATCCCGTGCAACGTCACGCCTACGCAAAGGCCTATGTCCAGGCGGCGCGTGGCTTTGAGAGCCTCGAGACGCTGGTTCGCCTTGGGTATGGCACGTTCCTATTTGAGGATGGAGACGCGCCGCGTGACGAGGTGCTACGGCACTGGGTTGTCGAGGCTTTCGTGAGCACCTCGTATCGTGAGCTCATCCTCATTGCTGAGGAGGCGCACAGGCCTTTCTGTGGCCGTTTTCAGCGTTTGGTGATGGAGTGGTTGGCTGACTCTGATGCAGATGACTCCTGTCTCGCCTTCTGGGCTCCGTTCCTTAATGCACGCTCAATGGGGTCTGCTGGTCTCTCCGCGATTACCTTGGCACGGGTCATTGACCGCTGCACGCGGCATGAGGTGGCCTTTGCCTACATACGCATGGCATTTTCCATGCATGCGGCGCTGCGGCGTGACGTGGACGGCAAGCTGCCCAGCCATCCGTTTGCCCGATTCGACATCGACCTCTCTGAAGGCTCAGCTGAGCTACAGCAGGCGGTCTTGCGTCATGAAGATGCCCTTGGCATGCAGATCTTCATGCTCTGCGTTGATTCCCTTGAGGAGATGGAGGGCCTACGCACGGGACAGTGGCTCCCAACGGACCCGTCACAGGGTGCTCGCGTTGAAGAGCCTCCGTCACGCACGGAGAAGGCTCTCGCGGAGCTCTGCCTTGCCACGGGAAGGCGTCTGATAAGCGATTGCACGCTACGCGAGGCTGTGCTTGAGGCGTGCCGGGAATCACGAGCCAACGTGCTTCACGATATATACCTGGACCTCAGAGCTGACTAACGGCGTGTCCCTTACCTGAGCGTGAGAAGGGCATCCAAGATGGCGTGAGGTGTGGTCTGGGCAACAAGCGGAATGCCCCCGCGCGCACTTATCTCTTCAAGGATGTGTGCTTGGGTATCGCCATCAAGGGTTACCTGGTCAAAGTTGAACATGACTTCGGGAAGGACTACGACCGTACCATGCAGGTCCCCGGGAAGCTGGGCTAGCAGGTCGCGGCTTACGATGAGGCCCGTGACATTGACGTCGCCACCGTAGTAGTCGTTACGGATGGGATAGCCCTTGGCGCAGGACCAGCCAGTCGACGTGGCGTTCGCCCATGCGTCACAGAAGCCATCGATTACACTTGAGGCAGCCTCTCCACAGACTAAGAGCACCCGAAGTCCTTGACGTGAAAAGCTCTCGGCCACCTCTTGAAGCTCGCGCTTCCGAGTGGCGCACACTTCATCGGTCTCGTCAATGAAGCTTCTCAGCATGCCGATGCCGTCGTAGAACTGCGGATAGCCGTCGTAAGTCTCGGCTGAGGGTATTGGCAGCTCGGCATCAAGGTAGAACTCATCCGAAAGCTGGAATCTGGTGATGCCCCGTTCGGCCCGTGCGCGCTCCTGATAAGGTTCAAGCAGCTTGACCACAGCTCGCGAAGCCTCTTTATCCTCGCTGAAGGATGACGAGAATCGCTTTGAATACTTGGTGTACCCCATGGGAACGAGCGCCAGAGACGTGAACGTTGGCCATTGCTCGACCCAATCAAGCGTGCGTCGCAGCTCGTCGCCATCGTTGATGCCAGCACAGAGCACGATTTGGCCATGAACTTCAATTCCCGCCTTTAGGAGCCGCTCGAGGACCTCGATTCCCCGCTGTGCATGCCTGCCAATCAGTGAGCGCCGGACCTCGGGCGATATCGCGTGCAGCGAAACGTTCATGGGCTCAAGACGACATTCGATGATGCGGTCAACCTCATCGTCAGCCACGTTGGTCAGCGTAACGAAATTGCCTTGCAGGAACGAGAGGCGATAGTCATCATCCCGAAGGCTAAGCGAGGCGCGTGCGTCTTCGGGAAGCATGGCCATGAAGCAGAACTGACAGGCATTCACGCAGGTGCGGATGCCGTCAAACAATACGTCCGTAAACTCAACGCCCCAGTCTTCACCAGGTACGCGTTCCAACACACATCCGTAGACGTCATCATCTCCAGGAATCAGCACCTCAAGCTCAGCCTCATTGCCATCAGCTTCCCAGCGCCAGTCGATGATGTCGCGCAGCTCAACACCGTTGACCGTCAGGATGCGCATGCCCTCCTCGAGACCAGCCTCCCAAGCGGGGCTGCCTTCATCGACATGCGCTATCCACGCGCCGTCGGCTTGCTCTCGTGTCGAGGCATAATCAGCGCGCTTGGATTCCTTTGGGTCGATCTTGGGCATGGGCTCCCCCATGTGCAAATTGCTGGTGTTCCTTGGGCAACATGGTACCCCATGAGATCATTTTCAGCCGACATGTCTGCTCAATGTGACGACATGGAGCTGTTGTGGTCCCATCCGGCGTAATCTCCGCTGTTTGGGACCACATCATGTCCGTGTCGTCCCATCCGGCGTATATTCCGCCGCTTGAGACGACACGGGACAGGTGTTGTCACATTAGACCAAAACTAAGGGCCGTCAGCTACCCAAGACGCTCGATTGCCGAAACCACTGCTTCGATATGAGCCTGTGGCGTAGAAGCGCCAGCGGTAACCCCGACGAGGTTGACGTCCTCGAACCACGACGCCTTGAGTTCTTCTGGTGTTTCGATATGGTGCGTTGCGGGGCAAGCAGCCCTACAGATATCAGCAAGATGCGTCGTATTTGCTGAATTCTTGCCACCAATCACAATCATGACATCGGATCGGAGCGCAAGTTCCGCAGCGGCAGCCTGTCGCTCAGAAGTCGCCGTGCAGATGGTGTTGATGACGCGCGTCTCCTCGACGCGGCCGACAAGCTCGGACACGACATCTTGAAGCACCGCCTCAGCCATCGTGGTCTGCACCACAACGCCAACGCGACGACCCAGTTCAAGCTCACGCACCTCTTCGGCGCTTCCCACAACAACGGCAGAGGGGGCATGGCCGCGCGTTCCCTCAACTTCGGGGTGTCCCGCTTCACCAACAATGAGCACCTGGTAGCCAGCTTGCTCAAGACGCTCGATTGCCTTGTGTACCTTCTTGACATAGGGGCACGTCGCATCAATGACGGTGGCTCCCGATGCCTTGGCTGCACTTTCAATATCAGGAGAAACACCATGAGTACGCAGCAAGAGCGTCGCATCGGCTGGAACGGTAGGGTCAGAGACCGCCGTCACGCCATGCGTTTCGAGCTCGTGCACGACCACCGGGTTATGGATGAGCGGCCCCAAGGTGTGAACGGGGCCGTCAGACTGTTCGGCTGTCTTGAGCGCCAGGGTCAGCGCGCGCTCAACCCCAAAGCAAGCGCCCGCCTCTTTTGCAACTTCGATCGTTATGCTCATTAGGGCCTCATCTCTGATGCGCTTCGCATAGAGCGTCTACGACTTCCCCGGATGCTCGGCGCGAAGCTCGTCACGAAGGGCGTACACGCGCTCCATAGTGACACGCTCCATCTCCTCGCACTGTGCCTTACGCCCCGTTGCGGTCATCTCATCAAACGTGATGCAATCTCCGGCTTTCAGGAAGACCCGGCAAAAGATGCGCTTAAAGAACTTGCCCTTCGGAGAGATGTCGCGTGCTCCAACGACGGCAGTGGGCTGAACATCCGTCTTGCCCATACGTGCCATGAGCGCAAAGCCGCCATGAATCTCGACTGGCTGATCGTCGGTGCGAATGCGCGTACCCTCCGGATAGATGAGGATGCACTCTCCCCTCTTGAGTGCGCGTTCTGCCCGGCGCAGGCATTTAACGTCAGCAGTACCGCGTTCCACAGGAATAGCCCCAAGACGCGAGAATAACCACTTGGCCAGAGGAACCTTGTCAAACTCGCTCTTGTAGATGGGACGGCAAGGAATGCCATGCATCCTCATGGAGACAAGCATGGCAACGGGCTCAAGCATCGAAACATGGTTACCCACAATGACGCGGCCATGCTTGTCATTCCAGAGCTTCTGGCTGTCCTCGATGGTCCACGGCCACAGCAGTTTGGTAAAGAACCCGCAGACAATTGCGGCAAGCCAAAGCAGGGCTTTACCAGGTAGCGGAAACTCCGACATGGGAGTCTCGTAGTAATCGTCATATGTGTTGCCAGCAAATGCGCGCATCCTAGCGAGCCCCCTCCATCATCTGGATGATCATGCTTACGACCATGTCCACCGTCTTGTTGGACGAGTCAATGTGAACCGCATCCTCCGCGGGGCGCAGCGGTGAGGCCTCGCGCGTGGAGTCAGCTTTGTCGCGACGGATGAGGTCTGCCATGATCTCTTCCACGGCACTCTGGTCGGCGGTCGCATGTGCATCTGTGGCCGCATCACCGCCATCACGCTGCACGGCACGACGCAACGCGCGGGCAGCGGGGTCAGCCGTCAGGAAGACCTTGACCTCTGCGTCAGGGAAGACGACGGTTCCGATGTCGCGTCCTTCTGCCACTACGTCGCCCTGCTCGCCGATGGCGCGCTGCTGGGCCACCATGGCTTCACGCACTCCGGGATTGGCGGATACCGGCGTAACCGCCTTGTCGATGAGCGGAGTGCGGATGTCGGACGTCACGTCCTCCCCGTCAAGCAAGACGCGCTGAACTTTTTCGCCTGGCACGAACGAGATCTTGACCTCACGTGCGACCTGAGCCACAGCATCGGTGTCGTTCAGATCCACCCCGCGCTGCACGCACGCAAGCGCAACCGAGCGATACATCGCGCCGGTGTCCAAGAGCGTAAAACCGCACTTTTTCGCAATGGCCTTTGCAACCGTAGACTTGCCGGAACCAGCGGGACCGTCAATGGCGACCTTCATGTCTGCCTCCTTCGTGTCAGGAATCTCCTCAAGTGTAACGTTCTCAGAATGCTCTGCTCAGCGGCGCTCCGACAAAGACAGCTTTCGAACCTCTTCGTCGGTAAGATGTCGCCACTGTCCGGGTTGCACGTCTGAAAGGAAAAGCGGGCCAAACTCGTCACGATGCAGCCTGACTACCTCGTGGCCTACCGCAGAAAGCATTCGCTTCACCTGATGCTTTCTGCCTTCATGAATCGAAAGGCCTACCACGGTGTGTCCATAAGGCATCCCCTCAGGAATGACAGGGGTGCTTGCCTTGTCGTCTGCGGCGAGAATGCGAACCTCAGCAGGCGCGGACATCCCGTCGTCAAGCCGAATGCCCCTGCGGAGCATGTCGAGCTCACGTGACGTGGGCACACCGCGTACAAGGGCTACATAGTGCTTCCAGACATGGGATGAGGGATGGAGCATCTTTGCCGCAAGCTCCCCGTCCGTCGTGAAGAGAAGGAGCCCCGTTGTGTCAGCATCAAGCCGACCCACCGGGAAAAGACCAGGGTAGCGCCGCACAGGAACGAGCGACGCAACACACGCCCGACCGCGGTCGTCGCTCATGGTCGTCAGGTAACCGCGTGGCTTGTAGAGCATGAGATAGGTATGCCCATCAGCCAGGTTGACCACCTTGCCATCGACAGCAACTTCGTCAACGAGTGGGTCGACCTTGCTTCCCAGCTCGGTCACGACGACGCCGTTCACGGTAACGCGGCCAGCAGTCATGAGATTCTCCGAGCCACGTCGGCTTGCCACCCCCGCACGGGCCAGGAACTTTTGAAGCCTCATGGGCACGACGCGTTCATCAGTAGAGGTCATCATCGTCCCCATAGAGGTCTTCTTCTACCCAATCGAAAGCGCCTGGCTCGTCGCCCTCGTGGTACTCGTCCAGAAGCGCCGCTTCCTCATCGAGGTCGTCGGCTGTCTCCTCGAGCGACAGGTTGATAGAGCGGCCACTCAGGCGCTCGCGGATGAATTGACGCGCCTCCTCGTCCGGCGCAAAGTCCTCCAGGGGCGGCAGCTCGCGCAAGGACTTGAGGCCAAACTTTTCAAGGAACGCTGATGTCGTGCCAAAAAGGGCTGCACCGCCCCGGTCAGCCTCATGGCCAACCTCGCGAATCAGGCGCTTTTCCTTGAGCGATGCAATGACGCCATCAGAGTTCACGCCACGGACCGCCTTCACGCCTTCACGCGTAACCGGCTGATGATAGGCAATCACGGCAAGGGTCTCGAGCGCCGCTTGGGAGAGCTTGCGGGTGTCCCATGCCCTCACATATCGCTCCACCTCGTCATGGTACGCCGGATGCGTATACAGGCGCCATCCACCAGAAACCTCTCGCAGCTGGAACCCGCGATTTGCATCGGCATACTCCGCAGAGAGCTCCGCAAGCGCCTCTGCCGCCTCACTTGGCGCGATCCCCAACTCGCGTGCAAAGTCGGTAGCAGGGACCGGATCCGTAGAAACTAACAGCAGCGCCTCGAGGGCACCCTTCACGGAATGCGACATGACCTGCGCAAGCTCACGCATCAGGCATCCTCCTCAATGCTCGTTATCTCCGTGTCATCCAACTCGAAAGCTGGCGCGCCCTCAACTCGAGCGATATCTATCTCACCAAACGCATGCGACTGCGTTACGCGGATTGACCCGCGTTTGTAGAGCTCCAGAACCGCCAGGAACGTTGCGACGATGACTTCCGGCGCATGCTGACCGTCAAGAAGCTCGGTAAAGGTCAGTATTGGATGTGACCTTGTCATGCGGTCAACCGAGGCAACCGTAAGAGCGATGGGTGCTCTACGTGGAGCGACGTGTTCTGCCTCCAAAAGGAGGCTCTCGCGACGGCTGTCAAGGTCAGCGCAAATGACCGCCAGAGATCTGAGTGTGATTCCCTGCAGGTAGTCCGGCATGAGGTCGTAGAACTCAGGGTCAGGACCGACTGTGCGGGGCACCATGAGGGCTTCTGCCTCCATACGGCTGCCCAGGGCGGTTCCTGCATTTCGGAACTGCTTGTAAGCGATAAGGCGGGCAATGAGTACCTCGCGTGCCTGGTCGGGCGTCAGTTCCGCTAGGTCGTCTTCTTCGTCGTCATCATTGAGACGTCGAGGTTCGTCGTCGGGCACAAGTGAAGCAGCCTTGATTTCAAGAAGCGTGGAAGCAACCAGCAAAAAGTCGCTGGCTACGTCAAGGTCAAGCTCGCCCATGGCGTCGACCTCGGTAAGGTACTGATCCGCAACTTGAGCGATAGCCACTTGCCCAATATCTACCTTTTGGCGACTCACCAACTGCAACAGCAGGTCAAAGGGCCCGCTGTACGCCTGTGTCTTGACTCGGTAGCTCACTATGCCCACCCCATCAGGAAGTCGGACAAATTGCCTGCTGTGAAGTCAAGCCAGGCACCAATGGGGTCGATGCCCAGGATTTCGGGGCCGAACCAAATCAGAGCCATGGTCACCGGGAGCGCGTAGCGTTGAATCTGGTAATACCGATCGCGGGAGGCGCCTTTGAAAAACGGCAGGAGGAGCTTCGATCCGTCGAGCGGTGGTATGGGCAGCAGGTTGAAGAAGGCAAGCGAGCAGTTCACCTGGATGTACAACTGCAGAGCCAGGGGCAACCAGGACAGCACGTCAGCCTCAAGGTAGTAGAGGTAGTACGGCCATTCTGGCGTTCCGTACATAATGCGCAGGCAGGCATGGTAGGCAAGCGCGCCAACCAGCGCCTGGATGATGTTGGCTGCAGGGCCGGCGATAGCCACAATGACTTCGTCGCGCTCGGGGTGACGAAGACGCCACGGGTTGTACGGTACTGGCTTGGCATATGCGAGATACCCAAAGCCAGACATGACGCACAGGACGGGCAGGAGCACGGAGCCAAAGGGGTCGATATGTGCCAGGGGGTTGGCCGTCATGCGTCCAGCCTCTTTGGCCGTGTCGTCGCCACAGCGATGCGCCGCATACGCATGGCCAAACTCATGAAACGATGCAGAGAAAATGACGAGGCCAACGGCAAGGAGCTTGATGGCGATGTCAATCATGTCGAACTGAAATCTCATGGCTCCCCCTAGTACGCATGCCTCAGGCGAAAGCGCAACCTGGTGAGAAGCCAGTCAATCACATACAGACAAAATGCCGTACCGGCAAAGTCACCACGGAAGGCCCCACCAAATGGCGTGGCGATGACCACGAGTCCCGAGAGCTGTGAAGGAATGAGCGAGCCAACGGCTGTCGCTATCCGCATGAGGGAGAGCCTGTCACCCAGCTGTTCACCGAGTGCGGGAACCGCAAGCACCACAACGAGTGCGCAAAGAGCCATTGCGGTAAGGCGCAGCAGAAGTACAAACATGAGGAGCAGGAGGTGTGGCCTTTTCCTCGGGGGGCGAGAAGCGATGGTTCCCGTTGCCGAGGCGCCAGGAACACTTCCGTCTGCATACGGTTGGGATGGAATCGCATTGACGGGCTGAGCGGCTCTTCTAGAACGCTTCCTTCTATGCAGTACCCGCCCGTCATCCGCCTCGGCGCGACGGGTGGCCTGCTTGCGGCGAAGCACGGTCTGCTTGGTATCCTGACGCGGCACCGTCGGCGGCATCTCAGCGACCGTCGGTCCGATGACTTCGACATCCATGGTTTGCGTCCCAATTGGCGTCACCTGTTGACGCGTGCCTTCCATGACGGTTGTCGCAGCTGGTGTGGTGTCGGGAACTGCCCAGGGATTTCCTTCCTCCGTTGGCTGCTCAGAGAGCATGTCCAGCGACTGCAGTGCTCTCGTCTTATCGGCGTCATCATCCCATTGGGTCAAAGTATCTTGCGGTGACGTCATGACAACGCCTCCTCAACGACGGCCGTCAGCTCGAGCCACTCCTCCTCAAGGGCGGGAATCTTTTGTGACAGAGCCTGGTACTCGCGCATGGCCTTGTCAAAGCTGTTGGTGTCTGCATAGAGCTCTTCTGATGCCATGAGGGTCATGAGCTCGTCGTATCGTTTGCGCATGGGCTCAAGTGCGGCCTCTATCTCCTTGAGGCGGCGACGCTCCTCCTTGAGCAGCTTTGCTGCAGCCTGCCGGGCCTCCGCCTCTGCACGCTTCTGTTCCTTGGTTTTGATGTTGCGACCAACCGGCTTTGCCGCTTCGGCCTCAACATTTGCCGTTGGACTCGTCGCTGCGGCCTCCTCAGCCAGACGACCTTCGAGTTCGGCGCGCTTCCATAGGTAGTAGTCGTAGTCACCCTCATATACCGTGACGGTATGGTCGCGCACGTCGATGACCTTGTTTGCCATGGCACGCACGAGGTGCTCGTCATGGCTGATAAGGACGATGGTCCCCGCAAAGGATGACAGTGCCTTCTCAAGAACGTCCACCGACTCGATGTCCAGGTGGTTGGTGGGCTCGTCGAGACAAAGCAGAGGATCGGGTGCAACGAGCATCTTTGCGAGCGCCAAACGTGCACGCTCGCCACCAGAGAGCACGGAGACGCGCTTGAGCACGTCATCACCGTGGAACAGGAAGGCGCCCAGAAGCTGGCGCTCCTCCGACGAGGTCCAGCCAGGTGCCACTTCGTCCATCTCACCAATAACCGTGTTCCCCGTGTTGAGGGTCTCGAGCTGATGCTGCGCGTAGTAGGCACGTGTCACATTCTGCCCAAGCTCGACCTGGCCACGCGTTGTCGGCTCGATGCCCGTAATCAGCTTCATGAGCGTCGACTTGCCGGCGCCGTTAGGGCCAACCAGCACAACACGGTCACCGCGATAGAGCTTCAGGGAGACTCCCTCGTAAACGAGGTTGTCGCCGTATGCCTTGGCCACATCGTCGAGCGTGACGACCATGTCACCTGTACGCGGAGGCTCGGGGAAGCGGAAGTGTACCTTCTTTGACTGCTCGGGTAGCACGACCAGTTCGCTCTTGATTTTCTCGAGGCGCTTCACACGCTCCTGCACCTGCTTGGCCTTCGTGGGCTTATAGCGGAAGCGGTCGATGAAGACCTCCATGTGCTGGATGTCGCGCTCTTGTGCTGCGCGCTTGGCCTTCAGCTGCGCAAGGTTGTCCTCGCGCTGCTTCAGGTAGCTGCTGTAGTTGCCCGTGTAGGTCGTCAGGCGACGGTTCTCGAGCGCAGCAATGTGGCTCACGCAGGCGTCCATAAACGCACGGTCGTGGCTGACCAGCAGCACGGCTCCATCGTAGGTGGAAAGGAACGACTCCAGCCACCGTACGCTCTCGAGGTCCAGGTGATTGGTCGGCTCGTCGAGGAGCAACAAGTCGGGATGGCGAAGCAGCAGCTTTGCGAGCGCGATGCGCATCTGCCAACCACCCGAGAACTCCTTGGCGGGCTTGTCAAAGTCCTCGACGGGGAAGCCCAGTCCGCTCAGGATCTGGCGTGCGCGGGCATGCAGCTCATAGCCGCCCAGGCGCTCGAAGCGATCCGTCGCGGCGCCATAGCGCTCGAGCAGCGCCTCGAAGGCAGGGCCTTCGCTTGCATCAGAGATATGGCGCTCCATCTCCTCGATGCGCGCCTCAAGCTGCCGAATCTCAGTTGCGGAGTCTACGACCTCATCAAGGGCGCTCTTCTCGCCCGCAAGGTGCGTCTCTTGCTCCAGATATCCAATGGTGATGTCACGAGCAAAGAACACGGTGCCCTCATCGGCTTGCTCCTCACCCATGATGATGCGCAGGAGCGTGGTCTTGCCAGCACCATTGGGGCCGACGAGACCCCAGCGCTCGCCAGCGTTTAGCTGCAGCGTAGCCTGTGTATACAGGACCTGTCCGCCAAACGACTTCGTTATCTTGTCAGCGAGGGCTATCACGTAACCGTCCTCGTTTCAAATCGAAATGCGGTGAAAGCGCAATCCTGTCACCGCCATGCCAAACGTACCAGACAATCAAGTATACCCCGCACACTCATAACGCCCTCAACCTGCAAAGGATTCCCAGTCTTCTCCACTCCGACCGGGTCAATAAGCGCTATCTTTATGCTAACTGGAATCTGATACCTCACGGCAGGAGCGTCATGCCGCGATTTACTACTGAACAGCCTCCCCTTACGAGGAGGCGTCGTCGACAGAACCGCCCCGCGCGACGTGTGACCGCCCTTGACGGTCTACGTGTGCTGGCCATGCTTGCCATTGTGGTTTACCACGCCAACGTGAAGTGGTTGCCGGGTGGCTTCCTGGGCGTAACGGTCTTCTTCACGCTGTCTGGTTACCTCATTACCGATGCGCTGTTACGCGAGGTCAAACGCACCGAGGGGTCAATTGACGTCATTGGTTTCTATAAGCGTCGGTTACTGCGCCTGTGGCCGCTCATGATCTTGGTAGTCGGCGCAAGTGCCATCCTGTGCGCCATCTTTTCACCAAGCTTGCTGGCCAAGATGCGTGGTGACGCAATCCCCGCGCTTACCTTCTGGGAGAACTGGTACTACATCGTTCGCAAACAGAGCTACTTTGCCGCATCGGGTCTTCCCTCTCCGCTTACGCACTTCTGGTTCCTGTCGGTTATTGTGCAGTTCTACTTCATATGGCCTTGGGTCGTTCTGCTGCTGACACGCACCATCCCTTCGCGCAGGATTCAGGCACGTGCCATTGGCGTTATGGCTCTGATATCTGCAGTTTTGGCTGCGGTGCTGTTCAGTCCGTCTGGCGATCCCAGCCGTGTGTATTACGGTACTGACACGCGCTTTGCCGAGATTCTCATTGGTGCGTGGCTGGCTTTTGTCTGGCCGACCGACGGACTGTTTGGGGCAGGCAAAGCGCTTGCTGAACGCCTTGGCGGGACCAAGAACACCATAGTCACCGACATCTTAGGATTGCTTGCGCTCGGGGCGATTGGTTGGCTCTGCCGCATCATGAACGGCTACTCTCCCCTGCTCTATCGCGGTGGGCTTCTGGGTGTGTCGATTCTGACGGCAATCGTCATCGCAGCCATCGTGAGGCCGGGCAGTCTGCTAGCGAGGCCTCTTGGATTGCGCCCTCTCGTCGAGGTGGCAAAGCGTTCCTTCGGCATCTACCTCTGGCACTATCCTCTGCTTCTGGTTATGAATCCCGCAACCCGCACCACGCAGGTCCCGTTCTGGGGCTGGGTGCTCGAAGCATGCGTCATCGGGCTGGCTGTCGAGCTCTCCTGGAGGCTTGTCGAGGAACCGATCGCTGCGCTGTTTTCACCAAAGCGGTCCGCGTCCCACAGCGCCGATACGGAGCGCAGGGTGCCCGAGGGAATTCCCTCTTGGGTGGGCATCGTCATCTTGATGGTTGTTGCCGGTGTTGGTGGTGGGCTGACTTACGTTGGGCCGTTCTGGTATCAGGATGGCGCGCTTCTTCAGGCCACCGACACGACGCAAACGGAGTCAACGGCACCGGTCGCACCGACGCCGGAAGCTCCTCAGGAGCCATCGCTCAGTGTGTCTGATGCCATCAACAAGGCCTCTGAACATCTACAACTTCTGCTTCGTGACACAACGTGGACTGTGGACCCAGAAACTGGCGTCACCGATGCGCCGGTCATCCTCATCGGAGATTCGGTTCCGGCAGGCGCGGTCGATCAGTTCTACGAGGTTTTCCCCAACGGCTATATCGATGCCGTCGTCGGACGACAGCTCTATGATGCCGCAGATGTCTACCTCGCTGACCAGAGCTACGGATACAACCAGTCTATCGTCGTCTTCTCGTGTGGTGACAACGGTGTTGCCAACGAGGATGACGTCGTGAACATGGTCAAGTCTGCTGGTAACCGCAAGGTGTACCTGGTCACGGCCCGCGTTCCGCTCCCCTTGCAGGACATGAACAACGAGTTGTTCTACACGGTTGCTGCCAACTATGACAACGTCGAGGTCATTGACTGGTACAGCTGGAGCGAGGGCCACGACGAGTACTTTTGGGATGATGGCACCCATCTGCGTCCCGAAGGCGCTGAGGCCTACGTCTACATGCTGCGCTACTGCATCTGCGGCGAGTAGCCGATGAGCCCTGGGACGAAGGGGATACTCCCCTTTGTCCCAGTCATGCGAATCGGGCAATCAGGTCGGGGCGAAGCGGCGCCACTGCCATCAACGTTGTCAGCTACGGTACTGCTGGACGATGCACAGCGGGACCGATCAGCTTGTTATCATAAGCTTGGTGCTCTCAGTACGCGTGGAGAAGGCGTTTTGGCGCAAGGGGAAGGGGCACGCGATGATTTACACGCTGACGACCAATCCCGCCATCGACATGGTGGTGCATTGCGACAAGCTGCAACCAAATCGGGTTTCGCGCACGCGGGACGCCGTGTACATTCCCACTGGCAAGGGCGTGAACGTATCATACGTGCTCGATCACTATGGACTGCCATCCACAGCCCTGGGGTTCTTCGGTGGGTTCACCGGGGAATGGCTCAAGCAGGAAGTCTCGAAATTCTGCACGGTCAAAGCAATTGATATCGAGGGCATCACGCGCGTGAACGTGTTCATTAACGCTGGAGACGACGAGTATGTGATGCCGAATGCTGGAGCGCCCGTGCCGCGTGACAAGCAGCTCGAGATGCTTGACATCATTAACGGTGCCGAAGACCTCAGCCTGCTCATCGTGTCTGGGTCGCTCGCGCCTCTGATGGAGACCAGCTACTACGATGAGGTCGCGCGCTTGTGCCAGCGCAAGGGCGTTGACTTCATACTTGACGTGTCCGACCCGCACCTCGCAGACCTTGTTGCGTACGAGCCGCTGCTTATCAAGCCCAATGATGAGGAGATCAACGAGATCTTTGGCGTAGATGTCGACTCGCCTCAGGCAATTGTCCGCGCGCTGCACAAGGTACACGAACGTGGTGCGCGCAACATCCTGTGCACGCTTGGCGGCAATGGCGCCTACTTCCTTGACGACGCGCATGTGTATTACGCGAACGCGGCAAAGGTAAAGATGTATTCGACGACCTGCGCTGGAGATGCGAGCTTGGCCGCGTTCCTCTCCGTGTGGTACGACGATCGCGATGCGGTGGTTCCAGCACTTACGAAGGCCATGGCGACCGGCGGAAACGTAGCGATGGGCGCCGGCATCGGAGACCTGGCACTGGTAGATGAGCTCGAAAAGCAGATTCACGTTACCGTGGTTGACTAACTTGATAAGATTGTCTCAGGCCTAAGCAAGGCACGGCAACGTGAGGCGGTAAGCAAGGTCTCGTGCGAGCGATACCCTGGCATAGAGGTGAATTATCTGGCTGACATCGCACGCACCGATGCAAAATATGTACGCGAGTCGTTAGCCGCTGTGCGGGATTACGCATTCGAGGGCGTGGCGCTGTGTTGGAACGTGATGGAGGCTCCAGACGAGCATATCGACGCCATCGCGGGTTTGGCTCGACTTGATGAGACGATATAGCGTCACAGTTTTCGGGCTTTCCGAAAGTCATGATGCAAATGGCTGCGATTACATCGCACCTTTCGGGCCATCCGAAAGGAGCGTCGCATTGTGGCTTGGTGGCGTCACGGCTTTCGGGCCATCCGAAAGGTGCGTCGCAGCGGAACCTTAGCGGCTCAATAGCGGCACGTTTAACAAAAAAGGTCGGAGCATTTGCTCCGACCTCGGAAGTTCTTGGTGGGCGATGCTGGATTCGAACCAGCGACCCCATCCGTGTGAAGGATGTGCTCTACCCCTGAGCCAATCGCCCGTGCAGAAGGTATGGTAGCAGAACTTTGGCGCGGGTGCACTAAAAACTTGCGCCGATATCGTGAAGACTACACGCGCTCCAACTGCTTAACCTCTTGGTGCGAAAAGATCGCCATGAGCAACGCCGCAATCCAGACCAATGCAAAGGCGCCAAGCTGCAGCGGTGTTGGGTTGCCCAGCATATACGCTGCTACTGCAAAGACCGTGGTTCCCAGCAGGATGACTAGCGAAATAGCCCTCACCTGAGCGGCATTTGACGGAACGTTGGCCAAACGCGAGGATTGCGCACCAGCCGGAGCAGAGCCAAGTCCGCATGCTACGGTGGCAATGGCGTCAGTATCAAAGACGGTCGAGATGCCCGAAACCACGCCTACGATCAAAGCCGCGAGACCCAAGAACAGGCAGGCGATGCACGCAAGCTTGAGGTTTTTCATAATCTTGTTCATGTCAATCCAATCTGTAGAAGGCTCGGATAGAAACGATGCACGCATTCTCCACACATAAGTGTAGTGAACAAAAAAAGTTCTTGACCGAGAATTTCAGTCTGGTATATTAATTGCCGCACCAACCCACGGGGAATTAGCTCAGCTGGGAGAGCGCATGACTGGCAGTCATGAGGTCAGGGGTTCGATCCCCCTATTCTCCACCAAATCTTCCGGACGCCTTCTTATGAGGGCGTCTTTTTTATTGTGTTGAGGTGGTACTTCACGTCGTCGTGATGCTAGCCCCACGGAACGTTTCGTGGTAAGGTAACTGATGCCTTCGACGGGCCTATGGCGCAACGGTCAGCGCAGGGGACTCATAATCCCTGGGTTGGGGGTTCGAATCCCTCTGGGCCCACC
>JAUNJR010000209.1 GCA_030533135.1 Coriobacteriales bacterium | reverse complement strand
TAGTTGGTGCCCAGCTTCTCGTTGACCTTGTTCATGTAATCCTCGACAACGGCGGGAAGCGCGTCGTACGCGGAGTTGCAGGCCTCGCGATGCTGGAAGAAGATGTCGCCGTTCTCGTGAGAGCCGCGAGCATGCGGATGCTCGGGGTTCAGAGCGTGATCACGGAACGCCTGGACGGCGTCCATGTCGCAGAGCTCGGCAAGGTCGGCGTAATCCCAAACGGCGACCTTCTGAATCTCGTGGGACGTGCGGAAGCCATCAAAGAAGTTGATGAACGGCACGCCACCCTTGATGGCGGACAGATGCGCAACGGCCGAGAGGTCCATGACCTCCTGGACGCTGTTCTCGGCGAGCATGGCGAAGCCAGTCTGGCGGCAAGCCATGACGTCAGAGTGATCACCAAAGATGTTCAGAGCGTGGCTGGCCACCGTACGGGCGGACACGTGGAAGACGGAGGGCAGGCCCTCGCCAGCGATCTTGTACATGTTGGGGATCATGAGCAGCAGACCCTGGGACGCCGTGTAGGTGGTGGTCAGGGCGCCAGCGCCAAGGGAGCCGTGGACAGCGCCCGCGGCACCAGCCTCGGACTCCATCTCGACGACCTTGACGGTCGTGCCAAAGATGTTCTTCTGGCCAGCCGCAGCCCACTGGTCGACATAGTCGGCCATGGGGCTGGACGGGGTGATCGGGTAAATGCCGGCCACCTCGGTAAACGCATACGACACATATGCCGCAGCGTTGTTACCGTCCATGGACTTGAACTTTCTCGCCATATCCTCTCCTTCTCGAAACTTACCGGGCCCCCAGCCCGGACCGATACCACACGTACTGATGCTGCTGCGAGTATTCTCTATCGACAGCAGACCACTCCTATATCATAGAGAATCACAACGCGATAGTGCTTTTGTATCGGCAAATTACAGCCGTAAAACATGTAGGAGGCAAAGGCGATTTGCACTGCTTCTTTATGCGGTGAAAAGAGGCCTAACGCTTGCGTTCATTGGCAAGAAGACGCTCGTAACCGTCTGCAAAACGCTTACCGCGAGGTCCTCCAAAATCAAACGAGGGCACGACGCCGTACTCGTCCGAAACGAGGAAGGCCTCCTCGAAGTCTCGAGAGCCCTGCTCCACACCAACCCGCAGCAACGGGTCACGACGAACCGGCATGCCCAGCGTGTGAGCCAAGCTTTCCACAAGTGACGCCGATCCCGAAATCGTCGTTGCTGACTCCTCGTCAAAAAGCAGGACACCATCGCGCACCAACCACAGCGTCTCGGGTGCGATGCCGGTACGCTCCGCCTCTTCATGGGCTTGGCGCGAGCGGTCTACAAGACACGAGAGGCTTGTCTCGCGCATCGGCTCGAAAGGTCCGACAGTCATGGCCGCCTGACCATCCGTATCGATGATAAGCATGAGCACGCCATTGGGATACGCGGAAGAACCAGACTCGAGCGTCCATTCGATATGCTGACGCGCCCAGACAACGAGGTTCTGATCAATGCGCTTGCCATTGACTCGGCGCATCGAGAGCGCCTTGAGATGGCGGCTTTGAAGCGGCAGCTTTCTGTTGGCAAGGCGCCAGCGACACACAAGGGCTGGCTCACCAAGCCTAAAGGCACCCATGTTCAAATCTTGCGTCATGTGACGTGCTTACTTCTTGAGACGGCTACGCACCAAGCCAAACACCGTCGGAATCATCGAAACTGCGATGATGCCGATAATAAGCAGCTCAAAGTGCTTCTGGACGAACGGAATGCCGCCGAAGAAGTAGCCGAGCAGCACAAAGAGCGTCGACCACGTCAGGCCACCGATCACGTTGAAGACAACGAAGTCACGCCAGTGCATGCCGCCCATACCGGCAAGGAAGGGCACGAAGGTGCGGATAAACGGGAAAAAGCGACCAAGGAAGATGGCGAGCTTGCCCCACTTGGCCAGGAACTCCTCAGACTTCTCGATGCGCTCCGGAGTCATGGCCTTTACCTTGCCCGACGCGATGATCTTCTGACCAAAGAAGTGGCCAATCATGAAGTTGCACTGGTCGCCCGCGATGGCCGCAACCCACACGACCGGCAGCAGTACGAGGATGTTAAAACCGCCGCCATTGGCAAAGAAGCCCGAGGCAAAAAGCAGCGAGTCTCCTGGCAGAAACGGAAAGAAAACCACGCCCGTCTCGACAAAGATAACCAGGAAGACAAAACCATAGGCCATCAGCGGCCCCATGGCGATGGCACTGGCAATGAAGCCACGCGGGTCACGGAGCAGGTCAGCAATGAAGTTGAAGAAGCGCATGGAAGACTCCTTGGTGTAGCGGCCTGAAGGGTCGTGTAGCAAGGGGTTTGACAAGAAGAAAGCTTGCTCGATGGGAACGGGCGCCCGCCAGTGACCCCTTATGGCTGCTGCCTCC
>JAUNJR010000208.1 GCA_030533135.1 Coriobacteriales bacterium | reverse complement strand
AGCTCACACTGTTCCAGATCATCACCGCTGCTGGTGGCTGCAAGTCCAACTACATTGGCGCTATCCAGGAGGCCAAGGAGGGCAACTTTGACGTTGCTGAGTCTCTGGTCAAGGATGGCGACGCTTATCTGAGCCAGGCCCATGATCCCCATGCCAGCCTTCTCACCCAGGAGGCTCAGCTCACGATGGAGGGCAAGAACTCTGCCGACCTCGTTTGCCTGCTTCTCATCCACGCCGAGGACCAGATGATGAGCTGCGAAGTCTTCAAGCAGATGGCTGTCGAGTTCATCGAGCTCTACAAGTCTCTTGCCAAGTAGACAGAGCTTTTTCTCGCTTAGCGGACGGGGAGGGAAGTGATTCCCTCCCCGTTTTGTATCATCCACGACTTCGAAAGGACCCGCCATGGCCACGCTCGGTGTTTCTGTGTATCCGGACATCCGTCCGCTCGACGAAATCGCTGACTATCTTCGCCTTGCTTCGAAGCATGGCTTTACGCGCGTCTTTACCAGTATGTTTTCTGTTGAAGGCACGCCTGAAGAGGTATTGGCGTACTTCCGCGATCTTGATGCCGTGGCTCATGAGTGTGGCATGGAGGTGTCGCTTGACATTAACCCCGAGTGCATGGCTCGGCTCAACGCCACACCATCCGACCTGTCGGTCTTCGCTGGCATCAATGCAGACATCCTGCGCATGGATGGCGCGTATGGCGAGGACGACAATGTAACCATGCTGGCAAACCCCTATGGCATGAAGATTGAGTACAACGCCAGCGCGCTCATGCCTGAGGCTATCGAGAGCATGGTGGCTCGCGGTGTGGACAAGGACCGAATTCTGGCGTGTCATAACTTCTATCCACAGCGCTATACGGGCTTTAGGTGGGACAAGTTCCGTCAGGTCAATGATCGCCTCTCGGCGCTGGGTATTCGCATTGGTGCGTTTGTGGCATCGCAGGCGCCTGGCACGCATGGCGTGTGGGATGCCGTCTGTGGCCTGCCGACGGTCGAAATGATGCGTGATTGGCCTGCCGATCTAGCAGCTCGCGTACTTGCTGCTGCAGGTGCCACCGATGTGTTCTTTGGCAATGCCTATGCAAGTGAGGCTGAGCTTGCTGCCGTGGCGGAGGCCTTGGCACCAGAAGAGCCGCACTACACCACGCCCGTCGTAGAAGAGACACTCAGGCACTCTGACTACCTTGACCTCGATCAGTTGACAAGCACCACCCGTCGCGTGCGTGTTGAGCCGCTGTATGACCTTACGGCGGTCGAGCGGGAGATTCTCTTTGATTTCTTCCCACACATTGATATGGGTGACAGTTCTGAATGGATTTGGCGCACGCGCATCCCGCGCATGTTCTATCAGAACGAGACCATCGCACCGCGTCCGTTTGCAGGCTCGGAGTTTCCGGTGGGCAGTGTCGTTATGGTTAACGACAACTACAAGCACTATGCGGGTGAGGTGCAAGTCGTTCTACGCCCGCTCATTAACGACGGCACGCGCAACCTGGTCGGACGTATCGACGAGCGTGAGATGACCATGTTCGACGTTATTCGTGACAACGAGCTTGTCGTGTTCATTCCCGCTCGGTAGGACATGCACGCTATGGGCGTCTTTACCTACGTGACGGGAGACATACACGGAAGCATTGACATCGGTAAGTTGACGCCTGAGCGCTGGCCTGAGGGCCAGAAGCTCAGGCGGTGCGACTACCTGCTCATCTGTGGTGATTTTGGTTTGGTGTGGAATGAGGATCCACCCATCGAGGATCGCTTCTTCCTTGGCTGGCTGAACGATCAGCCGTGGACCACGGTCTTCATTGATGGGAATCACGAAAACCATGACCTGCTCAACAGCTTTGAGGTCACCGAGTGGCATGGCGGCAAGGTGCATGTGGTGCCTGGGTACCCCAACCTTATCCACCTGATGCGTGGTCAGGTTTTCGATATGGGCTGGAACGGCACGTGGTTCACCATGGGTGGGGCGTGGACGCGTGACTCGAGCTGGCGCATTCCTGGGGATGGCTGGTGGCCAGCCGAGCTTCCAAGTGACGAGGAGTACGACGAAGCTCGCAGAAACCTCGACGCCGTGGGATGGAGTGTTGACTACGTTATCACGCACGAGTGCCCTCGATCACGCCGTCGTTTTGCCATGTACGACTGGTACTGCGAGGAGTTCGACCCAGCCGATAAGCTGTCAATCTTCTTGGACGAGGTAGACGAGCGGATAGACCACAAGCGATTGAAGCGCTGGTATAGCGGTCATTACCACAGTGATCTAACGCTCGGCGACGACCAGCACGTAATGCTGTATCGCCAAATTATTCCTCTTGGCGATCTGCCCCATTAGGCGCAACTTGGACGTTGGGGTGGACATTGGGGACAGTCCCTTTTGTCCAACTTTTGGACAAAAGGG
>JAUNJR010000207.1 GCA_030533135.1 Coriobacteriales bacterium | reverse complement strand
GGATGGTTCGTCAGCGTCCGAACGATTCGCCAGCCGGTTTCGCTTTCCACGGCGTTCTCTTGGGTCGGCTGGCAGCCGAGGTCAAGATAGATCTTCGCCGCAAGCCAGGTGTTAGTCTGTGTGGGGATGATCACGTTGGAATACCCGAGCGAACGCATGATGCGGAATGCCTCACAGATTAGCGGCTTTGAGAGCCCACGTCCCTGGCAATCGTTTCGAACGGAGACCCAGTGCAGCCACGCTGAACCCGAGTCATCTCGCCCGAAGGTGTCATAGAACGCCGTGGCGGTTGCAACCTTCGTTCCCGAAGCATCCTCGACGAAGATCATCCGCTTGGGAAGTTCGTCCTCGTGCTCCCCAAAGTAGCGAGCCCAGGCTGCCTCACCTTGCTCGCGGGTCTCGAACTCCTTCGCGCTCTGCTCGATTTCGATCCATGTGTCACGGTCTCCTGGTTCATAGAAGACGAAGCGGTAGGCTTCAGGGAGCGGGAACTCGGGGAGATCATCAAGTGAGCGACAGAGCCTGAGCCGCCAATGGGCAATCCGCTTGTCATTGTTGTCAAATATCATGACAGTCCTTCCCGACGCAAAAGGTGGTCTCGGTCAGTCTAATAACCCCGTTGCGTTGCGAGCGGCAATACCGCGCACGTCCTTCCCGCGGATTGTCTCAAGCTGCGAGAGCGTGCGTTCCAGAGACGCCACGATTTCCTCCGCAGAGAAGGGCTTATCCTCTTCGGGTGGTAAATCGGTCTCCGTGAGCAGTTGTCCCTCAGGAATCTGGCGGGCATACTCGCGTCCGCGCCGCGTCCGAAGCATCATCTCGTTGATTGAGAAGAAGCATCCTGCCTGGACGGCGCGATGCAGCTCGTCGCCCGTTCCGCTGAACCAATGCAGAATGCACGCGCACTCATCCAAGCAGTCCGTGCGATCAAGGACGTCAAGCACGGCCGACGCAGAACGCACCGCATGGATTGAGATGACCCTCCTGTGCTCAGGGTGGGGTTCAAAAGCGCAGGCACGGATGATGCGTTCGAAAACGCACAGTTGCCGCGCATACGTGGCGGGATCGGCATGCGCGGGGGAGAAGTCCAGCCCCACCTCACCTACAAACACCGATCCATCCACTTGGGCGACGGCAAGGTCGACGTCATCGCCCGATGCCCGTCCATCCGCAATCCACCACGGGTGGAGTCCCACGCCGATGCGCACGTTTGGCTGGTCCACGAGCTCCCGCAGTGATGCCTGGTACTCGCGCGGGGTCACCGTGTTGGCAAACACGGCTAGGCCAAGAGCCTCTGCATCGCGTGCTACCTGCAGCGCATTTGACATAAAGCCCAGATGGCAGTGCATGTCATAGAGTTCGTATCCCATGGCACTCAGAATCCCACGAGGTCGCGGATGACTTTGCTGGCAAGCATCTGCCCCATGATGGGCGGGAAATAGCTCATGGTTCCGAGGATTGACTGCCCCTCACGAACAAAGCCGTGCTCATCGATGGCATCCCACTTGCCTGCGGCCTCACGCGGCTCTTCGTCACTCCACAGCACCATCAGCTTCTTGATGCCGCGCTTCCGACATTCCTTACGTACGATGCGCGCTATGGGATCCCTCTCGGTTTTTGAGATGTCCGAGAACCGCAGCCGCGTGGGATCAAGCTTGTTGGCTCCACCCATGGCAGACACAAGGGGAAGCCCCTCGTCTTGGCACCAAGCGGCAATGCGCAGCTTCTGCGAAATGGTGTTGATGGCATCGACTACATAGTTCGGTCGGGGAAGGGCGCCAAGCTGCTCCGCAATGCGATCCTTTTCAATAAAGGCTTGTTCAGCGTATACGTTGCATGTGGGATTGATGTCAAGCACCATGTCGCGCATGACTTCGGCCTTTGGCCGCCCCACGGTGCTATGAAACGCCAGCGCCTGGCGGTTGATGTTGCTCGGCGTCACGACGTCGCGGTCCACCAGGACGAGCGAACCAATACCTCCGCGTGCCAGCGCCTCGGCGCACGACGAGCCCACGCCACCGAGCCCAAGCACCATAACGGTGGCATCCGCCACCCGCGCGAGTCCCTCGTCACCAAGGATGAGCCTGAGCCTATCTGTTGCCGTCTCCACGAGTGTCCCTTCGCCGTGTCCTTATTCCTACTGTAGCGCTTCTTTCCATATATTGCATATTTGCGCACTTGCTTGGGCGTGGCCTTCTGACGTGCTATTCTTATCGGGTTGCAAATAACCGCTATCTGAGAGGTGTCGCAAGTGGAAGAGATGCCCAAGACATATGATCCGCAAGAGGTCGAGCCTGAGCTCGTCAAAGAGTGGATGGCCGCTGGCTGCTATCAGCGTTCCAAGGGTGTGGGCGACCGCACCATCGTGATTCCGCCGCCCAACGTGACGGGCGTGCTGCACATGGGCCACGCCATGGACGACACCAT
>JAUNJR010000091.1 GCA_030533135.1 Coriobacteriales bacterium | reverse complement strand
GCTTTCGCGTTGGCCACAAGACGGGTGCAGAATTGGCCACAAACTGGCCACAAACGCCCGTCCAGTGATGGAAGGGACAATACTCGACGGAAACGGCCGATGCTGACAAAACTGCAGGTCAAATACCGAAAAGTGACTTGACGGCCAGAACGGTAAAGCCTATCTTTGAGCGCTGGAACTTTTTTCGGGACCGTGAGGCCGCTGGTTCGAATCCAGTCGTCCCGACCAGACAACACGAGGTCAGAGCACATGTTGCTCTGACCTTTTTACTTATTTTGACTTTTGTATGACTGGATTATGACTAAACATGCCCCTAAGTCGCATTTGGCAGACGGCGTTCGAGTACTGGGCAGCGGTCATAGTTGTCGAAGGACCTTGTGGACGCCATCGTGACCAATAAGGTGCAAGCGTCGCAGAGTTCACGTTGCGGCACCGTGGCGTGCTGTCAATTGCCTGATGATGAGACGAAAGCGCTTCCGCTCGCGTACCATCAAATGAATGACGGAAATGAGCACGCGTAACAGGACGCTACAACAGACGGAGGAAAACATGGCAAAACTGATGAATCGTCGTACCTTTATCAAGGTTTCCGCATCGGCATGGGCCGCCGCACTTATGGCTGGCTGCGCGTCTCCGCAAGGCCAGGGCACCACGGTCGAGGCTCCGCAGTCCAACATTGACTACATGACACTCGTCAACAAGCAGCATAAGCTCCCGGATACCTGGGAGGACGAGGTCGAAATCGTGCACTTCAAGAACACCGAGGACTGGGACGTTGATGTCGAGGCCAAGGCATACGACGCCTACCTCAAGCTGAAGGACGACCTCGAGGCCGAGGGCGTCTTTGTGGACCTCGACTCCGCCTATCGGAGCGTGGCCGCCCAGCAGAAGATTGTTGATGAGTTCACCGAGAAGTATGGCGAGGAGTACGTCAAGCTCTACGTGGCCGTGCCGGGCTTCTCGGAGCACCATACGGGGCTCGCGCTCGACCTCTTCCTCATCATCGACGGCAAGGGCGTCTACTACAACGAGGACATGGTCAAGTATCCAGAGATTTGGGAGAAGATTCACGCCAAGCTCGCCGATTACGGCTTCATCCTGCGCTATCTTCCGGGAAAGAAAATCTTCACCGGTTACAGCTACGAGCCTTGGCACATCCGTTATCTGGACGACCCCGAAGTTGCGCACGAGATCATGGATGCTGGCCTCACCTTTGAGGAGTATCTGGATGAGGTGGAGCCCTGCGTTGCCGGATGCGTGGCTGACTACGGTGTCTCCGATCTCTACGCCGAGTCCGACATGGATTCCGCGCTCGAAGCCATTCTGTCAACGTTCCGCGGGTGGGAGGGCTGCGTGATGCAGCGCATCTCCTTTGCGGGTGACGATGCTTGCGGTGCCGAGGAAATCGACTACGTGAACGAACTGCGCGAGGCAAACGAGCCCGACAGCGAGGCTTTTGACCAAGCCATCGTCTTTGAGTCGGACTTCCATACGTCAAGCGAAGAGCAGGCTGAAGGCGCTGTTTGGGAACCCGACACCAACTACGAGGGTTGGACGTGGCATCTGGGCCGCACGGGTGCTGACGGCGGCTGGAAGCTCATGACCTGGGGCTACGCGTAAGCCAATAACGTCGTCTAAAAGACCTAAGTATCATCTTTACATATCAAAATGATTGCTCTATATTTAATTCGATATTTATCGAATTAATTGGAGGAACCATGGAAGAACTCATCGCATTTCTGAAATCTCGTATCGTCGATGCCAATCAAAGTGTCGTTGCGCTGCGAGCTGACAGCCGCCATGACGAGGCCGCACTTGAGCAGATTCGTGGCAACATCTACGGGATCTTTGTCTCCGTCGCCCAGGCAGCAAAAGCCCGCACCACTACGCCTGAGGAACTGCGCGCCTTCTTTGAGGGTAACCTCGAGCGGATCCCCTCTTCTTGGGCGGTTGCTCGCGAAAAGGCCGAGGCGGCAGGTGATACCGTGCGCGTCGTGCAGGAGGACGTGAAGCTTGCCGCCATTCAGGAGGTCCGCGACGCATATGCGCGGCTGTGCGGTGATGCCCAGTGACGGAACAGGAAACCGTAGCCTTCTTCAAGTGCCTTGCCGACAAGTCGCGACTGCAGATTCTGCGATCGCTTGCCAAGGAAGACCTGTACGTCGAGCTGCTGGCCGAGCGCCTTGGACTTAAGCCATCGACGGTGTCGTTCCATCTGAAGAAGCTCTCGGACGTGGGCGCCGTCACGTCACATAAGTCCCAGTACTACACGATGTACGCGCTGCGACGTGAGGCGTTTGATCGGACGATTCTCTCTATCCTCTCTGAGGAGTCAGACGAGGCGGCTTTGCAAGCAGAGCGCGAAGCCGCCTACCGACAGAAGGTCCTTGATTCGTTCTTTGACAACGACGGTCGACTGAAGACCATACCGGCCCAGCACAAGAAGCGCCTCATCGTGCTTGAACGTCTTGCTGAGGCCTTTGCACCAGATAAGGCCTACACGGAACGCGAGGTAAACCTTACCATCGCCGACTTCCACGATGACTTCTGCACGCTCAGGCGTGACCTCGTTGACGAGGGGTTCATGCAGCGTTCTGACGGTGTCTACAAGCGACGGTAGTATGGAAAATGATAGGGCGACTCTCCATAAACTATGGCAAGTCGCCCTATCATTTGCCTACTGACGACGATGGTCTTGTGTCTGGTGCCGTTAGCGGTATGCTGTTCAGGACCCAACAACTCGACAGGAGGCGGATACCATGCACATTGCAGATGGCATTCACTACATTGGCGTAGACGATCATGAGCTTGACCTCTTTGAGGGCCAGTACATCGTGCCCAACGGCATGGCCTACAACTCTTACGTCATCATTGACGAGAAGATTGCGGTCATGGACAGCGTCGGCGGCGAGTTTGCCGACGAGTGGCTGGGCAAGCTGGAAGCCGTCCTTGATGGCCGTACGCCGGACTACCTCATCGTTCAGCACATGGAGCCCGACCACTCCGCAAACCTGATGGCCTTCACGGACAAGTATCCCGAGGCCCAGGTCGTGGCGAGCGTCGGCGCGTTCAACATGATGCAAAACTACTTTGGCACCAAGTTCCAGGGCCGCAGCATCGTGGCAAAGGATGGCGCGACACTGAGCCTGGGCACCAAGGAGCTCACGTTCATCGCCGCTGCAAACGTGCACTGGCCGGAAGTCATCTTTACCTACGACGCCACCGACAAGGTGCTCTTCTCCGCTGATGCCTTTGGCAAGTTTGGTGCGCTGGACACGGACGAGGACTGGGACTGCGAGGCTCGCCGCTACTACTTTGGCATCGTGGGCAAGTTTGGCCCGTTCGTGCAGAAGGCGCTCGCCAAGGTTGCCAAGTACGACGTGCAGGTCATCTGCCCGCTGCATGGCCCCATTCTCTCCGAGAACCTTGACCACTACCTGGGCCAGTATCAGACGTGGTCTGCCTATGGTGTCGAGACGCAGGGTGTCGTGATTGCCTACAGCAGCGTGTACGGCCACACCAAAGCAGCCGTCGAGCTGCTCGCCGCTAAGCTTGAGGAGAAGGGCTGCCCGCGCGTCGTGGTGACCGACCTTGCTCGCGACGACCAGGCTGAGGCCGTGGAGGATGCCTTCCGCCACAATATCCTAGTGCTCGCAACCACCACCTACTGCGGCGGCGTCTTCCCCGCCATGCACGAGTTCATCCACCATCTGCTTGACCACGCCTACCAGAAGCGCACCATCGCGTTTGTGGAGAACGGCTCGTGGGCGCCGACGGCCACCAAGGGCATGAAGGCCCTGTGCGACCAGATGAAGGACATCGAGTATGCCGAGCACGGCGTGACCATCAGGGGCGCTCTGAACGACGACTCTCGCGCGCAGATTGACGCGCTTGCCGAGGAGCTGGCAGCAAAGTTCTAGGAGAACCTTCCTTTTGAATGAAAGCGTGGCAGTGGATCAAGTCCGCTGCCACGCTTTTTATTACTCGTTATCGTTGGAAAACTCAAGCCTAGGCCGAGCGCTACTCCTTTTTCTTCGCTGCACCCAATGCCGTGGTCAGAAGTGCCGCCATACCTCGAGCAGCAAGACCACCGGCGACGGACTTTGCCATGATCTCAGTCATGGACGGACCGGCAGAGCCAGAGGCCGTGGGGGTCGATGCACCGCCAAAGAGCGTATTGGCCAACGTGTGGACGCTGCCACCGTTCTGGCCGAGCAGCGTGGAAGCAAGGTCTTTGGTCTCGTTGGTTCCAAGCGACTGTCCGCTCACCTGGGCTGCCACCTGCGCGAGCACCCGGCTCATGTCCTTTTGCGAGATGCGCTCGTTGGTTCCGGTCGCCTTGGCCGTCGTGGAGTACGGGTGAGCCGCAAGCTGGGCGAGCTTCTCAGGGTTGTTTCCTAGATAGTTGAGGAGTTGCGTTGCTGCTGACTGGATGTCCATGGCCTTCCCTTCCCTGTTGGTATTAAAGAGTCGTGCATCCTGCCGCACATCGTACTACCGCGGAAGCTGTGGGCGCCGCACAAGCAAGGGGCTTTCGGCGGCCCGCCGGTCAGAACGCATGACCGCCGGATTCTGTCGCTATGGCGCAAAACGCTCGCGCATGCGCCTAGCGCCACGGCTGCACCTGGAACGCAATTGGACTTCGTGCCAATTTATCAGCATGCCTGGAACGTTTTCTCACTTCGTGACGCTGCACAGCGCGAGATTTGTGGCACGAAGCGCTTTTTCGTTCCAGAAACCGTCGCTGCGGCGTCATTTCCGTGTCACGAAGCCCAAATTGGTTCCCATCCCGGCACTCCGCGCACCACGAAGCGCAAATTGGTTCCCGTCCCGTGGTTCCCGCCGCTCGCCCACATCAATATAAAGAACGAGGCGACCAGCCTTGCCGGTCGCCTCGCCTCAGTAACTGTCAGGTATGGTTACTTGACGGTGACGCTGGTGATGTGCGGATTGGCGCCCTCGTACCAGTAGAGGAAGCCCTCGAGGTCAACGGTGTCGCCCACGTTCAGAGCCTTGACGGCCTCGTAGACGTCGGTGCCCGCGCCGGTCAGATAGGACTCGACGGTGAACTGATAGGTGGCCTTGCCGTCGGTGACGTTGAAGTACAGGTCGTCGCCGTCGGTGCCGGAGCCGTCCCAGTTGTAGATGTAGGCAACGTCAGCGCCGCTGGCATCCTTGGAAGCCTCGATGGTCATACCCTTGAAGGCGACCTTCTGGTTCTGGAAGTTGATGAGCTCGTCGGTGCCCAGCTTGTCGGTCACGTCGACAGCGGCGGCAAGGTAGTTGCCGTCCTCGAACTCGATGACGCCCTCGACGACCTCGATCTCGCCAGACCACTCGGCCTTGTAGCCAGTCACCTTGATCTTCTGGCCGTCAACCAGCTTGGCGTAGTCCTCCTCGGAGCAGGTGGCGTTGTAGATGAAGTAACCGCCATCAGCATCCTGTGCGTAAATGGTAGCCTTGTTGTCCCACCAAGACTGCTTGCCCTGGACATAGGCCTCGATGGTGACAGCATCGTCAACCGCTGCAGCAGCATACTCTGCATAGGTCATGACGCCCTCGCCCTTTTCGGTGTCGGCAGCGCCGCCCTTAGGCGCTGAGCCGCCACTGCTCGAGCCGCCACCACATGCGACCAGCACGAAGGCCAGCACAAAGGTGAGCACTGCAAGAAATGCCGTTCTTTTCTTCATGTTTCTCTCCCAAGGTATTTGGTTGAACGGAAGCAACGCGAACCCATTATAGAACAGAGTGAACATGGCAAGCAGAACTGAATCGGAGGGGATACTCCCTTTTAAGTCAGTACTGACTCAATAGGGAGTATCCCCTCCGATTCAGTCGCGCCTATGCGACGTATCAGGCGTTTTTACGCTTCTTGAGCTCGTCATTAATAGCGACGGCGGCAATGCCCACCCAAGCAACGGCCAGCACGCCTATCAGCGTCTTTGACGCGGTCGGCAACGGCCCAAGATCCTTCCCGCCCTCAGTAGCGTTCAGGCTACCAAGCTGGTCAAGATGATAGAGCGCCATGACGTCGTCAAAGAGCTTGGTCATGTAGGCGTCGTCGACCACTTCCTTGCGACGAACCGACTTGGCCACGTTCTCAATCATCTGGCCCGCAGCGTCACGCAGCGACGTCGAGCCGTTGAAGACCGGCGTCACGAACGTATTGCCAGCGTTTTCCATGAGGACCTTAGTGGCCTCAATCTTGACCGCGTAGTGCTCGGCGTTGTCCTCACCAGCGCGCGACAGGTAGTCCTGGTACTCGTCAGACTGCTGGGCCTTGCTCGTCACCGGCGCATAGCCCTCGGTCTGCGCGTAGGCAATCTGGACATCGTTGGTCAGCAGGTACTGCGCAAACAGCCACGACGCCAGCACCTCCTGCGAGTCATCCTTGTTGAAGACGCAGATGGACGGACCCTGGCTGATCATCTTGGGATTGCTCGGATCGGTCTGCGGCACCATGCGGACGGCCGTCTCAAACTGCACGAGCTTGTCGGGGCTGATGTCTACCAGCGGAGCCTCGGAACCCATCCACGTAGCACCTGCGGACGAGTCGATAGCAAAGATGCACTGACCGGCGTTCAGGAAGTTGGCTGGGTAACCCGAGATCTTGAACGTGGAGAAGGCACCCGTCTTCGCGTGGTCGGCCACCTGATACAGGATGTCCTTGGTGTCGTCGTTGAAGATCTCAATCTGCCCATCATCGGTGGAGTAGCCCGCTCCACGCTGCTTGAGCATCTGAATCATCATGTTGTCGGTCGACTTGTCAATGAAGGGAATCATGACCTGCTGACCGTTGACCGTATAGGTTCCGTCGGCATTCTTGGCCGTGGCGGCCTCTGCCACCTCATACACGAAGTCCCAGGTCAGGACCTCGGGAAGCTCAAAGCCCAAAGCCTCGACGTACGTCTTGTTCACGTAGCAAATCTCGGTCGAACGCATGAACGGAATGGCGTAGTACTCGTCCCCCAGTATGCACTCGGACAAGAACTGCGGAATGATTTCGTCCTTCGTCGGCCCATCGTAGGCCAGCTCGGAGCCGCCAAAACCATACTTCTCGCTGGCAAAGAGCTCGTCAAGCGGCACGACCACGTTGGTGCCCGTCATGTATGTGGCGATATGGTCCGGATAGGTGATGCACACGTTTGGCGTGGTGTTGGTGGCAATGTTGGTGATGACGTCGTTGTAGATCTTGCCGTAGTCGGTGTACAGGCGCATGTTGACCTTCACGTTGGGATACAGCGCCTGGAAGTCGGCGATGGCCTTCTCGTAGATGGCTGTCTGCGTCTTGTTGGTATCGTTCTTGGCCCAGAAGGTAATCTCGTAGGTCTTGGACGAGTCCCACTCCTCCGGCAGCTCGAAGGCATCGATTCCACGCGAGCCATGGCAGCCCGTCAGGGCCAGCACGCAGGCCAGCACGACGGCCATCAGGTGGACAAAAGGAACCGTCCCTTTTGTCCAGGTAAGCAGCTTCTTGCTCATTAGCCCTTCGTCCCTCCTCGCGACACGCCTTCCATGATCTTCTTGCGGAAGATGAGGAAGAGCACAATCAGCGGGACCGAGATCACGACTACCGCAGCCATCATGGCGGGGACGTTCTCGCGGCCAAAGCCGTTCTCGCGGATCTCCTGAATGCCGTTGGACACCAGGAAGTACAGCTGGTTGTCCGTGATGAGGCGCGGCCACACGTAGCTGTTCCAGCACTCGATGACCTTCAGCAGCAC
>JAUNJR010000022.1 GCA_030533135.1 Coriobacteriales bacterium | reverse complement strand
AGCGCAGGGGACTCATAATCCCTGGGTTGGGGGTTCGAATCCCTCTGGGCCCACCAGAACGTCTCAGAGGTCGTCGCTCCTATGGGTGACGACCTCTTTTTTCTACCGTGTGCCTATGGGAGGAACTATGGACATCGATTTCCTTCTCTTTCTCCAAGAGCTTCGTGAGACGCTCCATCCTTTGTTTGGCGCCTTCTTCATGATGGTTTCCGACCTTGCAAACGGACCTGCCATCATCGCGATCCCCTGCCTCATCTATTGGTGCTTCGACAAGCGCCGTGGATCTCATGTGCTGTTCTCATTTGCGCTCGGTACCTTTGTCAACGGGCTCATCAAAGTCACCGTTTGTGCGCTCAGGCCATGGATGCGCGACAAACGGATAATCCCCTACGAGGACGCCATCGAATCGGCGACCGGATACAGCTTCCCCAGTGGCCACACGCAGTCGAGCGCATCAATCTTGGGCGCCTTGGGTTGGACGTATCGTCATGAGAAGCGTTGGGCCCTCCCCCTTTGCTGCATTGTGGTGCTTTTGGTCGCACTGTCGAGGAACATGTTGGGCGTTCATACGCCACAAGACGTGATTGTCGGAATGATAGTCGGCGCAATCTTCGTCATTGCTGCTGACGCGCTCCTTGATTGGGCTGACGAGAAGGACGGACGTGATGCCCTGCTCGCCATAGCATCGGTCATCATCACGATTGCCGCCTGTGCCTACGTGACGCTGAAGCCCTACCCCTATGACACGAGCCAGCACATTTCGGTGGAGAACCTGTCTGAGATGCGCCTCGACTGCTACCAGTCATCAGCGCTGCTCATGGGTGCTTTCTGCAGTTGGTGGGCTGAGCGCGCGTGGCTGCGCTTCGAGGTGGGGTGTGACCTGCGCCGTGGAATCTTGCGCATCGTCATCGGCATCGTCATTACCGTCATCTTCCGATATGTGCTCACCCTGCCCCTCAACTGGCTGGACATCGAGGAAGCCTACGCCTTTGCGAAAGGCCTCCTGACGACCGTGGCGGCAGTATACATTGCCCCGTGGGCATTTACTGCGTTTGAACGGAGGGGTGCCCAGAAGACGGCCTAGATGGCCTCGCGCCCGGCTCTACAGCAGCTGCAGTGAGAGAGCGATTAGCAGCTGGCCAACGTAGTACAGCATGAGGTTGCTAACGCGCCAGGTGAAGCGATCCGTCGGTCCAAAGGTATTTAGGATCAGGATGATGTCGCTGACGAGGAAGAGCAAGGCGCCGGCGACGAACATGAGCGCATGATGACTTGGGTTGGCGATGAGGGCGCCTATGGCTACGCAATTCATGATCACGATGGCGCCAATGTAGAACACGCCAAAGACCTTGAATGCCATCGCCGCCTCGATGTGCTGCAGGATCCACATCATGAGGGCACCTGTCAACACGAGGCCGATGGCCACGAAAAGCCAGAGCATCTGGCAGACCCGCGCGACTGCCATCAGGTACAGGAGGTGTCCGATCATGAACACCACAATGCCACCAAGGAAGGCAATCTTTCCCTTGGCCCCCTCAAAGATGTGGCGCATGTTCAAGATGACGTCCGCCACCGCACCGACGGCAAGGCCCGCAACAATGAGCCATACGTAAGCGGGGTCAGCTGAAGCGCTGGCTCTCGTTGAGCTAAGCCATCCAAGAATGACAAAGGTGAATGAGGCAAAGCCTTTGATGGCGTCGGCCTCGATGAACTTTTCGGCCTTCTCGACGAAGATGAAAATGACAGCCAGCACCAAACAAATGGGACAAAGCCAGAGGTACTGCATGGCGTGCTCCTCTCATGGGGGTCACGCACATCGTACTACGCTCTGAGAAGCCCAATAACGGCTTCTTTCATCTCTAACGGTGAATGAACCGTCACATTCGGTTGCTCGGCTACAGCGGGCTTCTGACGCCCTCTTACGTCAACCCAGATGCACGACCAGCCTGCGCGTTTTGCGCCGATGATGTCGGTTTCATACGTGTCCCCCACATACCAGACGTCTGGCCCAGCAACACCAAGCGCGTCTTCCATGGCGTGGTACAGCACGAGCGACGGCTTGTGGACTCCCCAATCACCGGAAAAGACGCAATGCTCCAGTGGGAACCATCGGTCGAGTCCCAGGAGACGAGCCTTTTCACGCTGGTGAGGACCATCACCATTTGTGATGAGGCCCATGGGGATTCCTACCAACATGCACGCATCGAGCATCTTAATGGCTTCTGGATAGAGCGAAACGTGCTGCTGCGCCTCGGCGTAGACCTTCTGAAAGTTCAATGCCTCTTCACGCGAAACGGGTACACCCCAGTCCTGGAGGGTCCACTGCACGCGGAGCACCTTATGATCTTCCTCAGAGATCTTTCCCTCGGTCAGAAGGTCGAGCGCTTTGTCCGAATAGACGCGGCTCATCTTGAAGAGCTCATCCACGGGCAGGTCATATCGCGTACCGAACGTCTTGGCGTACGCCTCACGATAAGGAGCCGCAAGGTCATAGAGCGTGTCATCAACATCAAATACCAGCGCGCGAGCGGGCATCATGACTTTCCCTTCCCATGAACCGTATGGATACTCCCCTTTGAGTCAACTCTGTCTCAAAGGGGAGTATCCATACGGTTCATCTCTGTCTATAGAAGCGTCTTCCTACATGCGCTGTGAGACTACCTTTTCGGTGAGATAGGCGACGACGTCGTCAATGGAAATCTCAATGCGCTCGCCGGTTGCGCGGTCCTTGACCTCGACGTTCCCGTTCTTGACGGCACGCTTGCCGCACACCACCTGGTACGGGAAGCCCATGAGGTCCGCGTCGGCAAACTTGACGCCCGCGCGCTCCTTGCGATCGTCCACGACCACTTCGACGCCAGCATCAACGAGGCCCTGAGCGATGCGCTCGGCTGCAGGCCACACCAGATCGTCAGCAGTCTCGAGTGGCACAACCTCGACCTCGAAGGGGGCGACGCACACCGGCCAGATGATGCCGTGGTCGTCGTGGCTCTGTTCAACGACGGCTGCGAGCGTGCGGGAGACGCCAATGCCATAGCAGCCCATCTGGAAGGGCTTCTCGATGCCGTCCTCGTCCATGAAGGTGGCGCCCATGGCCTCGGAGTACTTGGTGCCAAGCTGGAAGACCTGGCTGACCTCGATGCCACGTGCGCTCTTGAGCGGGGCACCGCACTTCGGGCAGGCGTCACCTTCCTTGGCGGAGGCAAGGTCAACCCACTCGTCAACCTCAAAGTCGCGTCCCGGGCAGGCGCCCTTGATGTGCCAACCAGCCTCGTTGGCGCCAATGAGCCAGCTCTTGGAATCGCGAAGCGACACGTCAGCGACGATGCGCACGCGCTTGTCTGCGCCGATGGGACCCATGTAGCCCTTCACGAGGCCGTAGGCCGCCATCTGCTCCTCATCCATCACGTCATAGTGGCCAAAGGCATGCTCGGCCTTGATCTCGTTGAGCTCGTGGTCACCAGGAAGCAGGCAGAGCACAGGAGTCTCGTCCTGGGCAATGATGGCAAAGCTCTTACGGCAGGCACGCTCGGACACACCCATGAAGGCGGCCAGCGCGGCGATGGTTCCCTCACACGGCGTCTCGACGCGCTCGCACTCCGTGCCAGGACCCTCCTCAATCGCGATGTTGGCGCACGCGGCCTCCACGTCAGCGGCATACCCGCAGTCGCAATAGACGAGAGCGGCCTCGCCCGCTTCGGCCAAAGCCATGAACTCGACGGAGGTGTCGCCACCAATCTGGCCCGAGTCCGCAACGACGGGAACAGCTCTCAGGCCGCAACGCTCGGCGATGCGCGCGTAGGCACCCTTTTGGTCCTCGTAGCTCTTCTGCATGCCCTCGACGGTGGCATCAAAGCTGTAGGCGTCCTTCATGATGAACTCGCGACCGCGCATGAGGCCAAAGCGGGGACGCATCTCGTCGCGGAACTTATCCTGAATCTGGTAGAGGGTCACCGGCAGCTGCTTGTAGCTGCGGAGCTCGTTCTTGACCAGGTCGACGAAGGTCTCCTCGTGCGTGGGGCCGACGACGAAGTCACGACTGTGGCGGTCCTTCAGGCGCAGCAGCTCGGGGCCATAGACGTCCCAACGGCCCGACTCCTGCCAGATCTCGGCCGGAACGATCATGGGAACGAGCATTTCCTGCGCACCGATGCCTTCCATCTCCTCGCGGATGACCGTCTCGATCTTGAGGAGCGAACGCCACGCGAGCGGCAGGTAGCTATAGAGGCCCGCAGCCGTCTTGCGGATCATGCCGGCACGAAGCAGCAAGCGGTGGCTTGCGAGCTCGGCCTCGGCGGGATCCTCCTTGAGCGTCGGGGCATAGACGTTGGACATCCTCATATATGACTTCATGTGTCCGTTCCTTTCGAGACGGTGGTTGTGCAGTTTGCTACTTTAGCGCAAAGTCATGTTGTTTGAGCCTTGCCAAATAACTCTGACAAGGACTTGGCATCTGGCTGTGGGTCGCAAGCATTAGAAGCGTGCGGCAATCTCCGCGAAGAGCTCATCGACCAGCTGGTCCTCGGGGACGTTGCGCAGCGGTTCTCCACCGACGAAGATGACGCCCCTCCCCTTTCCGCACGCAATGCCAATGTCTGCGTCACGGGCCTCGCCAGGTCCGTTTACCACGCAGCCCATCACGGCAACGCTGATGGGAGCTTTGACCTCGTGTAGGCGGCGCTCGACCTCCTCAGCCATGCCGATGAGGTTGACTTGCGTGCGTCCACACGTCGGACAGCTCACGAGCTCGGGGTGAAGCCTGCGCAGGCCCATAGCGGAGAGGAGCTCCCACGCCACGTCAACCTCTTCGACGGGGTCCGCAGTGAGTGACAGGCGCATCGTGTCACCGATGCCATCTGACAGGAGCGTACCAACGGCAGCACAATTCTTGACGGTGCCCTGCCTCAGCGTTCCTGCCTCGGTCACGCCAACATGCAGGGGATACGTTGGAAGCTCCGAAGAGAGCATCCGGTAGGTCTCGATGGTCACGGGGACGGAGTGTGCCTTCGCCGAGAGAACGATGTCAGAGAAGCCACGCTCCTCGAAGTGGTGGACAAACGAAACGCACGACGAGACGAGCTTCTGCGGCTGGGTGAGGTCCGTGCGCTCGGCAACCGCCTCGTCAAGCGACCCGGCGTTGACACCGATGCGAATGGGAATGCCCTCCTCGCCAGCCGCGTCGATGACGGCATCCACGCGGTCCCACGACCCGATGTTACCCGGGTTCACACGAAGTGCTGCCGCACCACGATGTGCGGCGCCAATCGCGAGGTTATGGTCAAAGTGAATGTCGGCAACAACCGGGAGCGGACTCTCGGCGCAGATGGCTTTAAACCCATCAAGAGCTGCGGAGTTGGGCACTGCCACGCGGATGATTTCACAGCCCGCGTCAGCCAGGCGCTGAATCTGAGCCAGCGTTGCCTGTGCGTCATCAGTCTTGGTCGTGCACATGGACTGTACGGAGATGGGTGCCCCGCCACCAACGGCGACGTTGCCAACCATCACCTGACGTGTGCGGGACCGTGGTGTCACAACACCGAGACCTTGCTCATTGATCATAGAAACCTACCCCAAGATGTAGCGAACGATGTCGTTGCGAAGCGCCACGACAAAGATGAACAGGAAGAACGCAACGCCCACATAGCTCACGATGGTCTGCGCCTTCGTGGAAAGCGGACGCTGTATCACCAATTGGATGATCTCAATCACAATTTTGCCGCCATCAAGCGGTGGTATGGGCAGCAAATTCATGAATCCCAGCGACATGGAGACCGAAGCAACCAAAAGAGACAGGTCAACCGCGCTGGTGCTGGCAGCCTCACTTGCCATGACCGAGATGCCAACCACGGAAGAGGAGGACTCCAAAATCTCCATGGTGTGCTGCGGCATGAGGAGCCGCATGGCAAAGCGAGCGACGGTCATCGCGTAATCAAAGGCAAATCGGCATGCCGTGATGACATCGGGCCTCCAGATGAAGGTCTGACCATCCTGCTCGAACTCCATGCCAAAGACGGAGACGGTTACGATCACCAGGAAGAGCGAGAAAACGATGTTTACCGCAGGGCCCGCAAGGAGCGTCATCACACGCGGAACGAAGCTTTTGCCCAGATACGTGCGCGCGCGTTCGTGCTTGAGGAACTCCGACGGAGACATGTCGGGGACGCGCGGCTCACCGTCGCTCGTATACCCATCATGGTTGAAGTCATGGTCGCGGTCATACTCACAGCGGAGGTCATAATCACGCGCAACAGTTTCAAAGGATTGGGGCCACTCGCTCTGGCCCGGTTGCTCGCCGAGCTCGGGGTCGTAGTACGGACGGATGGCGCCCCAATCGGTCAGCGTCGCCATGAGCCCATATGCCCAGTCCTCTTCACAGCCAATCTCTTCTGCGAGCTCTGAAACCTTCACGCGTCCATGGCGCTGGATGCACATGAGCGCAGCGGCTAGAAGCTCGTCCTCCACGCCCTCCATGCCACAGATGCGGGTGTATCCACCCAGAAGGATGGGCGTCACGCCAAACTCGGTGCCATAGGTCTTGGACTTCGTCGAGAGCTTCCAGCGAGATGGAAGTCCCAGGAAGAATTCGGTAACGCGCATGCCAAACGCACGTGCTGAGAGAAAGTGTCCGCCTTCGTGGATGAACACGAGAAGAGACAGAACGAGAAGACCCCAAAAGATGACTGAAACAGTGTTCAGCACATATGCCAAATTATCACCTTCCTATATGTACCAACGCCTTGGTCGCGCGCTCACGAGCCCAAGCGTCCACGTCAGACAATTGCTGGAGGCTCTCGACAGCCTCGACAGTTGCCTGCCCCATGACGTCTTCGACTACGCGCTCGATATCCAAGAAGCCACAGGCATCCTTGCGGAACGCGGCGTTTGCTACCTCGTTGGCGGCATTCATGACGCACGGTAGCGTTCCGCCCGTGCGCCCCGCATCCTTGGCGAGCGCAAGGCAACGGAAGGTTGCCTCGTCTGCCTCACCGAACGAGAGGTCAGGAAGATGCCAGTAGTCATCGCGAGGGCAGCTGGTTTCCCAACGGTCAGGGAAGCTGAGCGCTCCTTGGATGGCGTTTCTCATGTCAGATGGCCCAAGCTGAGCCTTTACGGTACCGTCTATGAACTCGACCATGGAGTGGATGCGGCTCTGGCGATGCACGAGCACGCGCACCATATCAATGGGCACGTCAAACAGGTGATGTGCCTCGATGACTTCAAGACCTTTGTTCATGAGGGTCGCACAGTCCACGGTGATCTTGGGACCCATGCTCCAATTGGGATGCGCAAGCGCCTGAGCAGCTGTTACGGTGGAAATCTGCTCACGAGTCCACCCGTAGAACGGGCCACCGGAACAGGTGAGCCACAGGCAGTAAACCTCGTTCAGGCGCTCTCCCAACAGACACTCAAAGATGGCGTAGTGCTCGGAATCCACCGGGATGAGCTGGCCTGGCTTTGCCATGGGCATGAGCAGGTCACCGCCGACGACGATGGACTCCTTGTTTGCGTAAAGCAGAGTTTTGTCAGCTTTGAGCGCCGCGTAAGCGACAGTGATGCCAAGGGCGCCGACCACGGAGTTCATGACGTAATCATGCGCGTCACTTGCCGCGAGAGCGGCCACTGCCTCACTGCCGAAGCCGACTTCGCAACCCTTGGGCAACTCATCAAGAAGCGGGTCGCCGCGATGCGCCTCATTGCCAATGGCGACGTGCATAACGCCAAACTCACGCGCGGCACTCACGAGCTCCTTCACGGAGTCGTTGACTGCCAGCCCCGTAACCTGGACCTTGTCAGCATGGTGACGGCATACGTCAAGGGTTTGGCTGCCGATCGAGCCCGTGGCACCGATGACAGCAAGGCGAATCGGGCGCGGACGGACAAGCTCACGATAGTTATCTGCAAAGATGCTCACAAAACGCCCCCTAGGTGAAGCAGTGCCCAGGCTGCCATGGCTCCAAAGAGCATGGCGTCCGAACGGTCGAGCAGGCCGCCGTGACCTGGGAGAATGTCGCCAGAGTCTTTGACCCCAACACCGCGCTTGATGCGCGATTCAAAGAGGTCGCCCACGACGGACGAGAAGCCCACGATGACACCAGTCATGAGGGCATAGGGAACCTTCATCGGGCCGAACCCGACAATGCCAATGATGAGCCAGATCAGCACTGAAGCTGCAATGCCACCCCAGAATCCCTCGGTTGACTTGTTGGGAGAGATGCGTGGAGCGAGCTTGTGCCGCCCAAACCGCGAACCGACGATATACGCCGCGGAGTCGTTGAGCCAAACCGAGCCCATCACGCCAAACGTGAGGAGGAACCCCATGAACCCCGGATCATACGTGCGGATATACACGAGGCACGAGAAAGACAGCGAGGTGTAGATGGGGCCAAACGCCGTCACGGCGACATCCGCGATGTTGGCACGCGGCGTCGCCACATACCACAGCGCGCACCCCAGCAAAAAGACCGTGGTCACAAGCAGCGTGCGGTTCGTCACGGGAATGAGAATTGCCAAGGGATACGCAAGCGCGGCCGTCAACCCCCAAATCTCATTGGGCATGCGACCAGCTGCCCGCACCATGCGATAGAACTCAGAACAGCAAAGCCAGGCCATCGCAGAAACGATGACGGCCGTCGGGATGACACCAAAGTACAGGCAGGCAACAACCGTCAAGGCGTAGGCGACGCCTGTCACAGCACGGGTCAGGAACTTCTCGGTCCAGCTCCGCACACGCTGTCCGCGCATCGAGCCCTCGTTGAACTCCTTGCTATGTGCGTTACGGTACCGTTCGAGGCGGTCAATGCCTGCCTCGATGCGGCTCGTATCGCCGACGGCCATCCTCGGCTCAGATTGTTTGACACGATCCTGCCCGTCTTCGCTCATGAAATCACACTCCCCCATAGCGACGTCCGCGCCCTTGGAATGCGCGGATGGCACGAAGGTATTCCCAGCGGTTGAAGTCAGGCCAATAGAGGTCTGTGACGTAAATCTCCGTGTAGGCAAGCTGCCACAGCAGGTAGTTGGAGAGGCGGAGCTCACCAGATGTACGTACGAGAAGGTCTGGGTCAGGAAGCCCCGCGGTGTACAGACGAGAGGCGACCGCATCAACCGTGACGTCTTCTGCAGAAAGCTTACCTGCAGAAACGTCCTGCGCAATGAGGCGCGCCGCTCGGGCAATCTCTGCACGCGATCCATAGTTGACGGCCAGGGCAAACGTCATGCCGTCATAGGAGCTCGTCTCGTCGAGGCCGCGTTGGAATACGTCACGCGTGTCCTTTGGCAGGGCGTCCAGGTCCCCCAGAAACTTCAGTCGCACGTTTTCCTGATGGAACAGCGGAAGCTCCTTCACGAGGGTCGTCGCGAAGAGGTGCATGAGTAGATTGACCTCGCGCTGTGGCCTTCTCCAGTTCTCGGTGGAGAAAGCATACGCAGAAAGGACATCGATACCGAGGCGGACACTCGTGGTGACCGTCTCGCGCAGGGAGTCAACACCAGCCACATGGCCACGCGTCCTATCAAGCCCGCGTGCCTGCGCCCAGCGACCATTGCCGTCCATGATGAACGACACGTGGCTCGGCATCCGACTCAAATCGATGTCGTCAAGAGATATGTCACTGGGGGCGTCTGCGTAGTACGCCCTCAGCTTTGCCATGTCACGCTGCACTTAGATCTCCATGACCTCGGCGGTCTTAACCTTGAGGAGCTCGTCAATCTTGCTCGTGAACTCGTCGGTCACCTTCTGGATGGCCTTCTTCTCGCGGGCGAGATCGTCCTCGGTGAGCTCGCCTTCCTTCTCCAGGAATTCGACCTCTTCGTTGGCGTCACGACGGGCGTTGCGGACGGCAATCTTTGCCTGCTCGGCGTAGCGGTTGCAGTCCTTGACCAGCTCGCGACGACGCTCCTCCGTCGGCTTGGGGAACGGAAGACGGATGCAGATGCCATCGTTTGAGGGGGTGATGCCCACATCAGAGTCCATGATGGCACGCTCGATGGAACGCAGGGAGCTCTTGTCCCACGGCTCGATCACGAGGAGCGAAGCCTCGGGCACCTTGATGCCGGCAAGCTGCACGATGGGAGTTGGGACGCCATAGTAGTCAACCCTGATGTCGTCAAGCACGTGCGCATTGGCGCGGCCCGTACGCACCTTGGCAAAGTTGTGCCTGAGAGCATCGATGCACTTGTTCATCTGGGCGCGGGCAGAATCAGTAAACTCGCTCATGAATGTCTCCCTTAATCTTCCTCGACGACCGTCGTTCCAACTGGCAGCCCCTTAAGGGCGTCGACGATTGCGCCTTCCTGCTCCATGTTGAACACCATGATGGGCATGTGATTGTCCTGGCAAAGGGCTGTAGCAGTTGCGTCCATGACGCCAAGGCGCCACTTCAGGACATCACGATAGCTGATGGTGTCAAACTTCTTAGCCTCTGGGTACTTCTTGGGATCCTTGTTGTAAATGCCATCAACCTTGGTGGCCTTCATCAGGATTTCAGCACCAATCTCGCATGCGCGCAGTGCCGCCGCGGTGTCAGTCGTGAAGTAGGGGTTGCCTGTTCCGGACGCAAAGATGGTCAGGCGGCCCTTCTCCAGGTGACGAATGGCACGACGACGAATATAGGTCTCAGAGATGGCGTGCATCTCGATGGCGCTCATGACGCGGCAGTCCATGCCGTTCTTTTCGAAGCAGTCCTGCAGAGCCAGCGAATTGATGACGGTGGCAAGCATGCCCATGTTGTCGCCCTGCGCGCGATCCATGCCCTCGGCAGCCCCCTCGACGCCACGATAGATGTTGCCTCCGCCGACAACGACAGCAATCTGGATGCCGTCGTCATAAGCCGGCTTGATGGCGTTCGCGATCCGCTGCGGGACAGCCGGGTCAATACCAAAGTCCTGAGACCCCATCAGAGCCTCACCCGAAAGCTTCAGGAGCACGCGATGATACTTATAGTCTCCCAAGATGCCTCCTTAAAACAAAGTGACATATCCACGTGATTCTAACAGAGCGCCTGCACATGACTGGCCAATCATCGACCAGTGACACCATAGCAACGCAACAGGTCCTGTGGGACGGAAGGGATACTCCCCTTTGTCCCACTACATAAAAAAGCGGCCCCTGTTGTGCAGGAGCCGCTTTTTGCTATCAAACGTGCTTACTCGCCGAAGTTGAAGCGAATGAAGGTGACGACCTTGATGTCGTCGTCGAGGTCCTTGGAGACCTTCTCAGCAAGCTCGGCAACGGTCATGTTGGAATCCTTGACGAAAGCCTGCTCGGTCAGGGTGCTCTCCTGATAGAACTTCTTCAGGCGGCCGTTGATGATGCCATCCCAGAACTTCTCCGGACGACCAGACTCAGCAGCCTGTGCACGGTAGATGGACTTCTCGTGCTCGACGACGTCCTCGGGGATGTCCTCACGCTTGGCGGAAATCGGGTTCATGGCGATGACCTGCATAGCAACGTCACGGCCGAAGGTCTGGAAAGCATCGGAAGCAGCGGTCTCGGGCTTGCCAATGGCGAACTCGACGATGTCGGCATGCTTGCCGTCGTGGTGGATGTAGCTGACCAGCGCGCCATCGGTCTCGATGCGAGCGAAGCGATTGACCTTCTGGTTCTCGCCGAAGACGTGGATGTTCTCCTTGAGCTCGGCGTCAACAGTGTTGCCGTTCATCGGGCAGGCCATGAAGGCATCAAGATCGGCAGGATTGCACTCGGCAACGACCTTGGCAAGGTCCATCGCGAAAGCGCGGAACTTGGCATTGGTGCCAACGAAGTCGGTCTCGCAGGTGAGCTCAACCAGAGCGCCAACCTTGCCATCCTCGGTGATGTAGGCAGCAATGGTGCCCTCGTTGGTGTCACGGCCGGCGCGCTTGATAGCCTTGGCCAGACCCATGGTACGCAGAACGTCGACGGCCTTCTCGATGTCGCCCTCAGCTTCGACCAGAGCCTTCTTGCACTCCATCATCGGGGAGTCGGTCATCTCACGAAGCTGCTTGACGAGGGCGGCGGTAACCTTAGCCATGTGTATTCCTCCTTAGGAAAAGGGTTTCGAAAACGTGGTGCCTGAGCGTTGTTGGTACGACGTTACTCGGCTGCGGGGGCCTCAGCCTCGGCGGGAGCCTCGGTGCCTGCCATCTCCTCTTCGGAGATCTGCTCCTTGCCAGCACCAGCAAGGCAGGCGTCAGCAACCAGCTCGCACATCAGCGAGACGGAACGGATGGCGTCGTCGTTGGCGGGGATGCCAAAGTCGATCATATCGGGATCGGAGTTGGTATCGAGCATGCCGATGACGGGGATGTGCAGACGGTTGGCCTCCTTGATGGCGATCTCCTCGCGCTTGGTGTCAACCACGAAAATGGCCTGCGGCAGGGTCTTCATCTCACGGACGCCACCGAGGTTGCGCTGCAGCTTCTCGAGCTCCTTGGTCAGGACGGCCTGCTCCTTCTTGCCACGAAGAGCCATGGTGCCGTCAGCAACCATGCCCTCGAGCTCCTCCATGCGGTCGATGCGGGAGCGCATGGTCACGAAGTTGGTCAGCATGCCGCCGAGCCAGCGCTGGTTGATGTAGGGCATGTTGGAGCGCTGGGCCTGAGTGGCGATGGGCTCCTGTGCCTGCTTCTTGGTGCCGACGAACAGAACGCTGCCACCATTGGCGGTGGTGTTCTTGATAAAGGTGTAAGCCTGGTCGGCGTTGATGACCGTCTGCTTGAGGTCGAGGATGTAGATGCCGTTGCGCTCGCCAAAGATGTAGGGCTTCATCTTGGGGTTCCAGCGGCGGGTCTGATGACCGTAGTGGCAGCCAGCCTCGAGCAGGGTCTTGATATTGATCTTGACAGCCATGTTAACCTCCTATGGTTGGTCCTCCGCGTGAGGTCATCCCCCTCAAGCCACCCAGGACCTGGCTTATAGTCCTGAGCACCGCGGCCTTGGAGTCGTCACGCGTGCGAATTAACGCTGTGCGGATGCACAGCAAACAGAAAGTATAGCAGCTCATGTGTTTTGATGGAGGACAAAGTCTCCTCACATCGGTGCTCCACATCGAGCAGCGACATCGTGGTTGCCGTGATGCGCATCCGTTCGTGATATGAGTCTCAAAGCTCTTACTCACCTCTCGGATGTGCTTGTCGAGCAGCGTCACGGAGCCGATCGATGGAAAGATGCGTGTATATCTGTGTCGTCGAGAGGCTTGCATGGCCTAGAAGCTCCTGGACGCTTCGTAAGTCCGCCCCTCCTGCGAGCAATTCTGTCGCATAAGTATGACGCATGGCATGCGGTGTCAAGGCTTCATCAAGACCCGAAAGGACGGCATGTCGCTCAAAGCAGGTGCGCAGTGCGCTTGCGCTCATGCGGTTACCACGTGTCGATACAAAAAGTGCCGAGGTCTGAGCCCCATCCTTACGATGTGCCACGAGCTGGGGCCGTGCATCTTTCTTATAGCGTTCTATCCACTGAATGCATGACTCGTAAAGAGGAACAATACGCTCCTTTGATCCCTTACCAAAGAGACGCACCTGCTTCGAAGACAGGTCAATGTCACGCACGTCGAGCTGGGAGATCTCAGAGATTCGTGCACCTGATGCATAGAGCAGCTCAAGGAAGGCCCGGTCGCGCAGGCCAACAACATCATTGACGTCACAGGTGTCTAACAAGGCAGATGCATCTTCATCTGACATGGTTTTGGGGAGCGTCTTTGCGATCTTGGGACTCACGACTGCTGCAGCCGAGTCCTTATCCGTTAGCCCCTCGTGAAGCATCCACCGATACAGCGAACGGATCGCAGACAGATGCCGGTTAATGGTCTTCGTTGAATAATGTGCGCGAGAGAGCTCTGACAGATAGCGCCTGAGCTGTCGGTGTGAAATCTCGAGCGGTTGGACGCCTTCTCGCTCCACCCAATCGCAGAAGGCGTCCAAATCTGTCGCATACGCACGCACTGTGTTCATTGAGAGATTGCGCACCGCAGAGAGATAGGTCACGAATCGAGCGACGGCGTCTCGAAAAAGCTGCTGATCGTTTTCTCGTGTTTCTCCATCCGGTGCCATGACTGCTACTCCGAAACCACTGCCTCATCCGCATGGGAGTCCAGCGCATTCAGATGAGCATCTGGGAAGAGGTCATCCCGAGCTGCAAGCGCGTTCTTGAGATCGTGTCGAGCACGATCGGCGTAAGCCTGATATCGATCTCGCTTGCTCCTGCGGCGCCCTTCAAGTGGCGGAACAATTCCGAAGTTGACATGCATGGGCTGATAGGGAGAAGTCTCGGGATTGGTTGCATAGGCCACCAACGCCCCAAGGGCAGACGTCTTAGGCAATTCGAGTGGCGCATACCCCATAAGATCAGCGTAGGTATTGACAGCCGCGAGCAGACCCGATGCCATCGCCTCGACATAACCTTCAGTACCGGTAATCTGTCCTGCCAGGCGAATTGTCGTCCCTGGGATGGCAAAGGTGCGATCGAGCACGCGCGGGGAGTCAACAAACGAGTTACGGTGCATGACGCCATAGCGGGAGAAGACCGCCTCCTCCAAGCCTGGAATCATCCTGAACACACGAGCCTGCTCGCCCCACGTCAGATTAGTTTGGAAGCCCACGAGGTTGTAAGCCGTGCATTCTGCGTTTTCTGCACGTAGCTGTACGGCCGCCCATGGCCTGCGTCCGGTACGGGGATCGGTAAGGCCAACTGGTTTCAGCGCGCCAAAGCGAAGCGCATCCCTCCCCTTGCGCGCGATTTCCTCAACCGGCTGGCATGCCTGGAACAGGTCTTTTTGTTCGAAATCGCGAGCAATTACCCGGTCAGCATCAATCAGCGCCTCATAAAAGGCGTCGTATTCGTCTCGGTCCATGGGGCAGTTGAGATAGTCACCCTCACCTTCATCATACCGCGATTGTGAGAAGACAATTGAGCGATCCAGTGACTCAGCCTCAACGATTGGTGCCGCAGCATCGTAGAAGGAAAGATGGTCGCCACCCACAAGTTCTGCCAGCGAGGAAAACAGTTGCTCAGAACACAAAGGGCCCGCGGCAATGACGACACGCCCGCCTGGAATGTCAGTTGCCTCGCGACGCTCAACCGTAATGAGCGGGTTTCGCTCCACCGCTGACGTCACCATGCCAGAGAAGTCATCTCGGTTGACAGCCAGGGCACCGCCCGCAGGTACCGAACACTCCCGCGCCATCTGCAAGAGCTGGCATCCCATGGCATCAAGCTCTTGCTTCAACAGGCCCGCCGCACTGTCGCCACGTGTTGCCTTCAGGGAGTTAGAGCAGACAAGCTCCGCAAAGCGATCGGTATGGTGGGCTGGCGAGGTGCTGACAGGACGCTGCTCAATGAGCGTCACCGCCACACCGCGTGCCGCGAGCTGCAATGCGCACTCGCTTCCCGCCAAGCCACCTCCAATGACCGTCACGCGCTCCATCATGTCACCTCTCAACGGTCGTATGCCAACGGTCAACCATTTTACCCCGTCACATAGAAATCGCGCGATGCGGCATATCTACCATCTGGAAGTCGGTCAACCGATCCGTTTGCCTCAAGGTCAGATAGTGCCATAAGCATGTTGAGGGGTGTCTCTCCAAGTCGGTTTGCGAGATCATCAGGACGCATGGGCATCGCCACCAGCGCTGACATGATACGCCCCATGTCTTTTCGCACACCACCAGACATGAGCCGTATGACACCATAGTCCATAGATATGCGCATTTCGAGGTCCTCCTCGCTCACGATGGGAAGCGCACCTTCAACGATCAGGCGATTGGCTCCCATGGATTCAGGCGAAAAGATTGAGCCTGGCACCGCATAGATGGTCCTTCCCAGTTCTGCGGCACATGTCGCAGTACTTGAGGTTCCCGATCGCTCACCTGCCTCAGCCACAAGAAGCACCTCTGACAGTGCCGCGATGATGTGGTTGCGCTTGGGAAAGTTATAGGGGCGCGGCGGTGTCCCCCAATCTTCCAAAGAGAGAATGCAGCCGTTATTCGGTGCATGGTCAAACACATCACGTGAGGTCGCGGGATACACATAATCCGCCCCGGTGCCGGGAATCACGATAGTTGTCCCTCCAGCAAGTTGCGCAGCGCGCAATGCCGCCGCATCGCATCCCATGGCACCACCCGACACGACGGTAATGCCACACTCCGCAGCAATGCGACCCGCCATCTCTGCGACGGTTAGGCCGTACGGCGTTGCCCTTCTGGCACCAATCACCGCGAGGCAGCGACTTGACAGCACTTCTGGTGAGCCAATGCCATAGAGACGCTTTGGTGGGGTGTCAAAGTCCTGGAGCGTTTCTGGATACGTATCATCCTGCGGTGTCAACTCCCACCGCGACGCCGTTGTTATCACTCGCTTCTCGGTCGGTACGAACATGCCTCTATAACCTCCTCGACACCTATAACCTCGTGTTCAGCAAGATCAGCAATAGTACGGGCCACATTGGCCACCCGTGCTATACCTCTGCCCCCAAAGCCCTTGCGCTCCGCAATTGACTCGAGCACATCACGGGCGCGTTCTTCCATGTCCAGGGCACTGAGCCCATTTCCCTTCTTCTCCTTCTTTGTTTCGCGCCAAGACCGATACGCTCGCGCCGCATTCACCTGCTCCGCCATCTGTGCGGATGAGAGGCCCTCGCTTCCCCTGATGACCTTTCTTGAACTCGGGCGCGCCACGTCAATAAACACGTCAATACGGTCCTTAAGGGGGCCACCAATCTTTCCCTGGTAGGCCTGCACCTTTGCTGGAGCGCAGGTACAGGTATGCCCGGGGTCTCCCAGATGTCCGCAGGGGCAGGGGTTGGCAGCGGCCACAAACATGAAGTCAGCTGGGAACAGATATGCGCCGTCTGCGCGGGTGATTCTCACCTTGCGATCCTCCAACGGCTGCCTCAGTGACTGAAGCGCTCCGCCGTTGAATTCCGGCAGCTCATCGAGGAAGAGCACGCCTTTATGGGCAAGTGAGACCTCACCTGGTGTTACTGGACGTCCCCCTCCAATCAGGCCTGCAATGGAGATGGAGTGATGCGGCGCCCTGAAGGGCCGCCCACCTACGTCCACATCATCCAGCGGCTCGCCCGCAACAGAATGCAGCAGCATCGCCTCGACACGTTCTTCTGGCGATAACGGCGGCAGGATCGAAGGCATTCGTCGCGCGAGCATGGTCTTTCCCGCACCTGGAGGACCCATCATGAGAACCCCATGCTGCCCAGCAGCCGCAATCGTCAGCGCCCGTTTTGCCACCTCTTGATCAACCACATCAGCAAAATCAAGTCCCGCCGTAGCTCCCAAACCCGGCTGAACCTGCCGAAGTGCGCGACTGCCTGCCTCTCCCCCATCCAATGCGGCTACACCACGCCTGAGCTGAGAAATAGTCGAGATGAGCACCTCGCTTTCCTGAACCAGCCATCCCCGAGGATGCTCGTCGGCACGCACGAGGGTGAGACGCTCTTCAGCTGCCAACAAGGCAAAGGCAACGGTTCCTCTCACCGGACGCACCGAGCCATCAAGCGAGAGCTCACCCACAAACAAGCATTGGTCAAGGCCATTGCGCGGTATTTGCCCAGAACATGCCAATATGGCCACGGCAATGGGCAGGTCAAGCCCGGTACCAGATTTTCTGAGTTCTGCAGGAGCAAGATTGACCGTGAGATTTGCCCGTGGCATCTCAAACCCGCAGCTCGATATGGCGTTTTTCACGCGAGACTTTGCCTCATGAACCGTGGTGTCAGCCATGCCAACTATGTTGATGTTGGGAAGGCCGCCAGAGTAGCTCACCTCGACCTTTACGGGAACTGCCTCAGCCCCACGCACGATGGCGGAACGTACGCTAAAGGAGGCCATTTCAATCCTCCCAGCAGTAGACGTTGACCAGATGGTGCAGGCTTGCTTGGTTTTCGTCCACAATCGTCACGGCGATGACGTCGAATCGGATTGCGAAGTATTGCGGATGCTCGATGAGATACGCAAGAGAGATGCTTCGGTAGCGGCCAAGCTTACTTGCATCGACCGATACCTCGGGCTCCACCCCCTTCTCGCCCCCAAAATCAATCCGCGTTTTAACCTCAATCAGCACGAGCGTGTCGCCTTCCAGAGCTATGATGTCGGCTTCTCCCCAGCGGCAGTGCCAATTGCGGTCGAGCAACTCGTAGCCCCGCAGCTCGCATGAATGGGCTGCAATGAGCTCCCCCTGAATACCCACCTCGCGCTTGGAGTAGGTACGTATCGGTTTCTTGGAGACGCGGGGATATTGCTCGATCTCAAGCCGTTCCATCGAGCAGTCCCTCGAGTCTCTCGCAGGGGCTTCCTGATTGCTCTCTGCCATAAGACCTCCTCTCTTTGGTTCCGTCGGAACTTAGGAGTCTGGCAGACGTAGCTTGCACTTCTTTTGCATCAGCCTGCAGGAACCCTGCACAACGCTGCACAGGCAACAAAAAGAGGCGCGCAACCTAAGGTCACGCGCCGTGTGGATGAAATGGAGGTCGTTCAGGACGTTTTAGAAGAGACGGGGCGTCTCCAAGAAGTTTCCACAGAAGGTAGCCCGATGGAGGGGTGTAAGACCCTTCTCGCGAATTGCGGCTATATGTTCAGCTGAGCCATAGCCCTTGCATTCAGCGAGGTGATAGCCTGGGTATTCCTCGTCAAGAGCAATCATGAGCTCGTCACGGGTGACCTTGGCAACAATGGAGGCCGCTGCGATACAGGCCACCCGCGCATCGCCTTTGACGACGCAGCGCTCACGTTCGTGCACATGCACTGGATTTCCGTCGATAAGAACGGCGTCGGGTTCGATGCCGCAATCTGCAATCGCCTGTGCCATCGCCATGCGAAGTGCCGACGCCATTCCAACTGCATCGATGGAGGCAGGCTCTATATGCGCTATGCCTATTGAAATTGCAACTTCTGCGATGTGACCAGCAAGGGCTTCACGTCGCGCTGGTGTCAGTTGCTTAGAGTCGTTGATTCCCCAGATAATCGGTTCGTCAGGAAGGACCACAGCCCCAACCGTGAGCGGCCCGGCAATGGCACCGCGTCCCACCTCATCGACTCCGATGACTATCCCGCCTCCAGAGAGCTCGTGTTGGTACCGATACATATTCAGCACGCGTTCGCGCTCGGCTTGCTCACGCTCCGTGCGCTTCAGAGCCGAGGCGACGGCCTTTTGAACCTGTTTACGGGGATCGTCTCCGTAGCGTTGTGCCAATGCAGTTATTTCGTCGCATGAAGCTTCAGCCAGAAGGGCAGCAATCTCACGCGCGCTTGCGGGACGTTGTGCGTCTGTCGCCATGCCCAATCACCTTCCGTTGGTTTGACGACACGTTCGATAGATACAAAACCGCCCCGGGTTTCCGGGGCGGTCGGTCGTACATGGGGTCTTAGCGCTTCTCGCGGATGCGGGCAGCCTTGCCGATACGGTCGCGCAGGTAGTAAAGCTTTGCGCGATGGATATCGCCGTGGCGGATGACCTCAAGACGAGCGATCTTGGGGCTGTGCAGGGGGAACGTACGCTCAACACCAACACCGAAGCTGATCTTGCGAACGGTGAAGGTCTCGCGTGCACCGGCACCGCTCATGCGGATGACGTCGCCCTGGAAGACCTGCTCACGCTCGCGCTCGCCTTCCTTAATGCGATAGTGCACCTTCACGTTGTCGCCAACGATGACCGTGGGGATGTCCTCACGAATCTGCTGGCGCTCAATTGCGCGAATGTAGTCCATGCCAATACCTCGTTTTTCTCTAGAGGTGCCGCCAGTCTTGAGCGACACATAGGTTTACACACAAGGGAGTAGTATAGGACACCATGCAGGTCGTGACAAGAACCCCACAATCAAAACCGCACCATAATCCTATGATCGAAGGCCCCAGCCCCTAGGGACGTTGAGAGCTTCGTACACACGGATGGCATAGCGGTCAGTCATGCTTGAAAGATAGTCGGCAACCTGTACGTCTGGCGCATCATCATGCAGTCTATACTCCTTCGGGACTTCGTCCATGTGCGTCACAAAATACGTAAAGAGGCTCATGACGACACGCTCTGCCTTTGGCTCTTCGCTCTTGGCGTCCCCCTGCTCATAGAGATTCTCGTACAGGAACGTGCGCAAGCGAGACGCAGCGTGATATACGCGCTCCGACATCGCGATGTCGCCTTCCTCGGCACTGGTGCGTACGACGTCTTGAATCATGGTCTCGATGCGCTGTGACGATGACCTTCCGAGCACCTCACGCGCCTCGAGTGGGAGGTCCTCCTCCGTGAGCAGGCCCGCACGTTCTGCGTCGTCAATGTCATGCGTGATGTAGGCAATTCGATCGGCGCGCGCTACGATTCGCCCCTCAGGCGTGAATGCTTGCAGGGGGCCCGTATGGCAGCAGATGCCATCCATCACCTCAAGCGTCAGGTTAAGGCCGCGCCCCTCCTTCTCAAGTTGTCGAACGATACGGACACTTTGCACGTTATGGCGAAAGAGGTCGTCCGCCTCCTCTGAAAGGGGTTCGATGCCACGATAGAGCGCCCGTGCCTTTCTGAGCGCACGTTCACCGGCGTGGCCGAAGGGGGTATGGCCAAGGTCGTGTCCCAGAGCAATTGCCTCAGTCAAGTCAACGTTCAAGCCCAGCGAGCGCGCAATGGCGCAGGCAACTTGCGATACTTCGAGCGTATGGGTCAGTCGCGTGCGGTAGTGGTCACCCTCAGGTGCAAGGAATACCTGGGTCTTATTGGCAAGGCGCCTGAAACTTTTTGAGTGGAGGATGCGATCGCGGTCTTGTTGGAAGCAGGTGCGGAGTGGGTCTGGTACCTCTTTGCGCTCACGACCACGTGATGCATCGGAAAACGTGGCGTCAGGTGAGAGGTGCAGATGTTCAAAGCGCTCGAGGTCCCCGCGCGTGACAACCCTCATGAAACTCTCCGTCCAACGTGGTTTATCGAGGCCATTGTACCGTGAGGAAGCATCAGCATGTGGTGTTTTGAGGATGGTAATGTCACGGCTTTCGGGAGTTCCGAATCACCTGACGTTTGGGCGCCCTGTATCGTCACGGCTTTCGGGAGTTCCGATAGCTGTGACGCAAAAAAGGAGGGACCCGAAGGTCCCTCCCTCTCAAGTCTGGCTTGACCAGTCAGTGAAGACTAGACGCGCGGAGCGACGGTCTCAGCGCCACCGTTGGACTTGATCTTGGCCTGGGCAGCCGCGAGGCGGGCGATGGGCACGCGGAACGGCGAGCAGGA
>JAUNJR010000090.1 GCA_030533135.1 Coriobacteriales bacterium | reverse complement strand
TTCATCGTCGAGAACGGCATGGGCGCCATCGACAAGGCTGACGAGAACGGCTACGTCGAGGACGACTATCGCATCGATTACCTGCGCGATCACCTCAAGGCCATGATGGAGGCAATCCTGGTGGACCACGTGGACTGCCTTGGCTACACCATGTGGGCACCCATTGACCTGGTCAGCCTCTCCACGGGCGAGATGGCCAAGCGTTACGGCTTCGTCTATGTGGACATGGACGACAAGGGCAACGGTACCTGCCGCCGCACCAAGAAGAAGAGCTACGACTGGATGAAGGACGTCATCGACAGCCAGGGAGCCAAGCTCTGGGAGGAGTAACGGTTCTGCTGAAAGAGCTCGGTATACGGGTGGCCGCCATGATCCAATGCGATTAAGGCGGCCACCTGCCACTTTGGCTCGCTCGGCAGAGTAATGTGCACCGAAACTAAGGCAGCAATGCTCACGTAATTACAGGCTTTTATGCTGTGAGAGGGCACGCTGCGGTTGAGGGGAGTGGAGATGGGCCTCATCGAGAGCATTGACTTCTCACTGAGTAAAGAGGGCGACTGGGAGGCATTTTCGCTGACGGACGCCACGTTCGGCGATGCGTTGGAGCATGAGCAAGCCCCCATCACCAACGAGCAGATTCTGCCCAAGGACGTGTTCCTTGACACCTATGTGGTGACCTCGGAAGCGCATTCAGGCAACATGGGCAGCGTGTGGCGCGTGCACCACAAAGACTGGGATACCGACCTCGCCATGAAGCGACCCAAGCCACGGTACTTCGCTGAGGCGAGCCCTGAGCGTCAGCACCGTTTTGTCGCGGAGTGCGAGAACTGGATTAACCTCGGCTTGCATCCCCACGTCGTTTCCTGCTACTACGTTCGTCTTATCGGCGGGGTGCCGACCGTCTTTGCCGAATGGATGGACGGCGGAAGCCTAGAGGATGCCATAGAAGGTCGAACGCTGTATGACGACGATGAGGCGGTGACTCAGGAACGCATTCTCGACATTGCCATTCAGGTGGCACGCGGACTGCAGTACTCACATGCATGCGGTCTTTTGCATCAAGACGTGAAGCCCGCAAACATCATGCTCACGGGGGCCTGGGAGGCTAAGGTGGGCGACTTTGGCTTGGCAAAAGCAGTGACAGACCTTGTCGGTGACGATATCGAAGGAAAGAAATCCGGAGGAACACTGGCCTACTGCCCGCGCGAGCAGTCCGATGGCCAGCCAGCCGAACCATGGATGGACGTTTACGCCTGGGCGCTCACGACGCTCGAGATGTATGCGGGTAAGCGACTGTGGGAGCGAGGAAGCGATGCATCCAAGAACGTTCCGAATCTCTTCCCCCAATGTCGCGTGAACGTGCCGCTACCTGTGCAGATCTTGCTGGTACGCTGTATTGCGGAGCACGTAGGCAGCTTCTCGGAAGTCGAGATCGAGCTGGAGAAGGCATACCATGACGTGGTGGGGGCTGCGTATCCGCGTCCCATGCCGCAAGCAGCGACTGACACGGTGGAGTCGCTTAACAATCGGGCGCTCAGCTTCCTCGACCTGGGAAAGCGCAGTGTGGCGCAAACCATCTGGCAGGAAGTGCTGGAGCGCAATCCCGATGCGACCCACGCCATCTACAACAGCGAGCTCACCAAGCTCATTGAACAGGGAGAGGCGACCAGCGACGTCTACGAGCTCGAAGCGCAGCGCAACGAGCTGCACGGGAAGGTGCTTGACTCGAGCTCCAAAAGCGAAACCTACGAGAAGGATCTCATGCTCGTCCGTACGCTGCTCAGCTCGTACTCGAATTTCGCCGAGCACTTCATGAAGAAGGCGCTCAACCTCTGTCCACAGGATTCCCCCGAGCGACCAAGCTACGAGGAGCTTTTCAAGACCATCCAACGCTCGTGGCTCATGCTGCCGATAGACCCCAAACGCTGCGGAAATATCTATTTCGACCGCGACGGTGACCTCTGTGCTATCTGCTGGCTCGAGCTTGTTGGCGGCGATAGCTCCTGCTTGAACCTCGCCGTCTGTGACCTCAAGGACAAGGACTCGCTTCGCAAGCGCAGACTCGACGAGTTCTGGGATGATCGCGGCGGTCGCTATTTCGGTCGTCTGCGGCGCGTGTACTTTGTGAACGGTGTTGTCACACTGCTTTCTGATGGCTTTGGCTATGCGCAGTACGATCCGGCAACACTTGAGCTGGTAGCGGAGGGGGATGACGATCCGCCCTTCGACGAACCCTGGCGCGATGATTGGCCCTATACGCCGCTTTCCGATGGTCTGCGTGAAGTTTGGCGTACCAACGAGGACGTGTTGTGGGGCAGGCTCTGGACGAGACCGCGTGAGCAGAGCGGTAGAGCAAGGATTTGGGTGGGTACGCCTAAGGGCAATGAGCGGGACAGCTGCTTGCACGCAGAGTTCCCCGCGCAGGGTCTACCGCGCGGGTGCTATGCGGTCTGCGCTGACCATGAGGGGCGATACCTGCTCATCTACCATGAGAATCCCGTCACGACTGCTGCAGCGCCAGAGTTTTATCTCGTGGACACGAACCTCTTTGGGCGCCTGCCGGACTACACGGTGGCGAAGGCGGCCTCGTACCGCGAGACCATTAATGCCGAGCAGGCTCGGAACCGCGCACTCATGCATGCCGAAGACGCGCTGAAGAAGGGGGACGTCGCCTGGGCCTTGCGAGAGCTGGACGACGCCTACCGCCTGTTCCCCGACGAGCCTGGTGAGGTTTGGACACGACTGAACGACGAGGTAGGCCGCTATACCGTGCGCGATGCATTGCGTGGTGTGCGTACCGGTCCGGGCGAGTACCGCATTCAGAGGAAGCACGGCGTAGGACGTGAGCATCCCTTTGAGATCATCGGCGGTGATGACCCGATGAGCTCGTTCCTTGCTTTGGGCGAGGAGGCGAGCAAAGAGCGCCTTGGCGCGCAGAACGAGGAACAGTGGGAGCGCGCTTACCGTATTGGCTTCGAAGTTGAAAGCGATGCGGGAAAGACCGTGTCCGCACGGGATGGGAGCACCTTCAGGCTTCCCCCGGCGGGTTTCCACAGGGCTTCGGGAGCTGCATACGATAGTGGCCGTAAACTGCTCTATACCTGCGCGTCTGGCGAGCTCTGTGTCTGGGACGTGAGCGGCTTGGAGTCTCGAAAAACAGGCTCGGTTCGGTTTGGTCAGACAGTCACGGAGGACTGGGACGAACGCCTGGTGGACGGGCTTTTGCCGTACGACCCCAGCAGGCGCGATACGCTCTGGACACTCGACCCTTACCGCATCATCCTCAACCGTCAGCAGGATGCGACGGCAATCTTGTTACGTAGCAAGGTCATCAATGTCTATGGACACGACCGCAAGCAGGACCTGGAGATGATGACCGTTATTGACCTTCGCACCATGGCTGTCGTCCACAGTGAGCCTTGCCATGCGAACACATGGGTTTTGTTCGATGGTGGGGCGTATGTGGCAAAGTCCCTTGGTCTGGTAGGTCTGAGCAACGACGGCACACTGATGGCTATCGATCACGATGAGTATGGTACGGGTACGGCCCAGCTCGAGCTCTGGGACGTTGCGGAACCTGGGACCTTCGTGAAGCACATAGCCCAGACCTTCGAGCCCTGCAAAGGACTGCGAGGCGATGGCGGGGCGCTGCTTTGTGGGGACCGCACGCTCCACGAAGGCGATGTGGAGACGCACTTCTTCACGGAGCAGCTGCTTGACTGGCGGTACCGCCTTCCAAACGATTCCGAGCTGCGAGAGCAAAAGCTGGGCGTGTTGCAGCATCGCTTGCAGCAGGAAGCGGAGGAAAAAGAACGGCGACGCGCGGAGCGCGAGGAGCGCAAGCGCGAGCTGAAGGAGCGCATCGCCAAGAAAAGGGGTGAGCAAACGCAGGTTGCGGAAACGCCGATCGCGCGTCCCGAGGAGCGGAGACGTAATCCGCAACTTGAGGAGCTTACGCGTAAGGCGCGTGAGGCCCGCGAGGCTGCCGAGCGTAGGCGTGCCGAGCAGGAGCGCCAGGCTGCACGCAAGGCCGAGCAGGAGCGCCAAGCCGCCAAGAGTCGCCTGATGACAATTATCATTCAGGAGGACGGTATCCGAAACAGGTTGCAGCTTGAGAAGGAAAGCATCGAGCGTCAGATTGAGGTAAAGACCAGTCAGCTTGCCAGGCTCGGATTCTTCCAAGGGAAGAAGAAGCGCGAACTGGCAGCGGAAATCGACAAGCTGAGCAAACGGCTCGCTGAGATACCGGCAGAGATGGCCGAGGCAGAGGCAAAGGCTGCCGCAGCGCGAGCAGAGCTAGCGGGATAGATGAAGAAGAACGGCGTCGCGATAGGTAATGCTCGATAGCGAGCCGCAAAGGACGATGCGTACGCATTGCGTATGGGCACAGGATTTGGCGAGCGATGAAATCTGAAAGGCGGAAACACCCATGGAGCTGAAGTACGTGACCAGAGAGATGGGTGACCCTCGTGGACGCCCCAAGGTGTTCTTCTCATGTCACCCAGCTGACTTCGATGTGGCATTTTCGCTGGTCAGCGAGGACGTGCTGCAGCGTGCCAACTGTGTTATCTGGTATGACCCGCAGCTACCTGAGGGCGGGCAGGAGATCGCCTCAGACGAGGAGCGCGAGGAATACCTCGCCACGCTCAACGGCATGCAGTTGATGGTGTTTGCGGTGACGTCGCGCTTCCTGTCCGAGCCGAGCCGCGCACGCGACCTCGACATGCGCCATGCGCTCAAGGAACACATCCCTATCCTTCCCATCATGTTGGAAAAGGGGCTCGAGTACCAGTTCAATAGCGTCTGTGCGCCGATCCAAGTGGTCAATCGCTATGTTGATGACCCCACGGCCACACCCTATGACGAGGTGCTCAAGACCTTTCTCGGTGCCGTACTTGTGGGCAACGAGCTGGCCGAGCGCGTGCGCAACGCCTTTGACGCATATGTCTTTCTCAGCTATCGCAAGAAGGACCGACGTCACGCACGTCGCTTGATGCAGCTCATCCACCAGAACGATGAGTTCCGCGACATTGCCATCTGGTTCGACGAGTACCTCGTGCCAGGCGAGGGCTTTGACGCAGCCATTCAGGCCGCCCTTGCCAAGAGCTCATTGTTTGCCCTTGCGGTGACACCGCAGCTGCTGGAAGCGGGCAACTACGTCATGGACGAGGAGTACCCCCGCGCGCGCAAACGGCAGGATAAGCAGGATGACCTGCGCATTGTTCCGGTTGAGCTCTACGATCCAGCCTACGAGGACCCCCGTACAGATCGAGCCAGGCTAGCAGAAAAGTACGAGAGGATTCCTCCGGTGCAGGACGAGCAGGTTCCTGCGGAGGTTGAAGCCGCACTGGGTTCCGCGCTAGCTCAGGTGGGCAGGCGTGTGCACGAAGGAACGCCGCAGCACCACTTCTTTATGGGGCTGGCGTACCTGTGCGGCATTGACCAAGAACCGGACTATCGGCGCGCGCTTGAGCTCATGAAGATGGCGGCTCAGCCCAAAGAAACTGACAAGTACGAGCCTTGTCTCGATGCGACCGAGAAACTCGTGGATATGTACCTGCTGGGTGAGGGCGTGGCTCGCAGCGTGTCCGAGGCGCTGTACTGGCAGCGTACGGTGGTGGAACAGACGGCTGCCGCCTTTGAGCGTCACCATGATCCTGACGAGCACAGGGGCTACGGAACCCGGCATTTCAAGGCGCTGGTGCGCTTGTCCGACCTGCTGAGGGAGTCGGACGATAAGCCTGGAGCCATCGATGCGGCCGAGGAGGCACTGGCCTTCGCGGACGAGCTTGTCAACGAGGTGGGCGTGCGCGAGATGGACCGTGATCGTGCCGTGATACTCAATCGATTGGGTGCACTCTATCAGGCGCATCGTAATCCGCAACGTGCTTGGCGGTGCCTGCAGCAGGCCAAGGCTGCCTATGATCGCCTGGCGTCTGAGATAGGTACGCGGCGCGCTCGGCGCGACCTCTCTGTGAGTCTCGAGCGTTTGGGGGACCTTGCGCGCAGAGGTAAGGACCTCAATCGCGCTGAGGATTGTTACCGGCAGGCACTGACGATTCGCCAAGCTTTGGTTGCGGACAAGCCGAGCGCTCGAGCACAGCGAGATCTCTCTTCCGCGTACACCAAGCTTGGCAATGTCTGCAGCGACAAGGGGAGTCCGCAGGAGGCGCTGCGCCTGTACGAGGAAGCGTTGAAGCTCGATACGCTGCTTGAGCAAGAGCTGCGCACACCCCAGCTAACCGATGACTACTGCGTGAGTCTCACCAAGGTGGCTGATGCGCAGCGCAAGTTGGGAGACGAGGCTGCCGCCATCGTGCGCTACGATGCCGCGCGCCTTGGGTACGAGAGCTTGGTGGAGGGGACCGGCGCGCTCAGATACCGTAAGAACCATGCGCGCTGTGTCGGCAAGCTGGCTAGCGCATACAAACATGCCAATCGACGTGCCGATGCGGAGCGGAGCTATCGCCAGTGCATCGACGAATGGGAGGAAATTGCGCACGAGGTTGGGGAGAATTCCGACGAAACGACGCATGAGCTCGCTTCGGCCTATTTCAACCAAGCGCTCTTTGCCGAGGATGGTGCTGCACTGGCTGAGGCTATCAAGCTGTGGCAGCAGCTCGCCGAACAGGATGCCCGCTACCGTCGTTATCTCGAACGGGCTCGCAAGTTGCAGGCTGCCTTGGAGCAGTAACTAAGAACAAAGCTGATGGGCGGCCGCCATGACTCGAACCAGATCATGGCGGCCGCCCATTGCGTTGTCACACCTGAAGATTCAGCGTTAGTTATTGTCGCTGTCGAACTCAGACCAACCGCTCTCGTCGTCGTCAAAGAGGTCCCAGTCGTCATCAGACTTGGCGTGGTTCTTGTACATGGCGCGCGTGCGACGCTCAAGGATAAAGGCAATGATCAAGAACAGCACGATACCGCCAAGCACCAGCGCAACAACGCCTTGGCGCGTGCCAAAAAGCCATCCGAAGAACTTGACGATTGCATCCATATGTAACCCTCCTGCTAAAATCGCATGTTTGTCGCGCACAAGTATATACTTGATGGGCTTCGATACCGCCACCCATTGTCCAAGGAGACATATATGCTGGACATCAAATTCGTTCGAGAGAATCCTGACGCCGTCGACGCTGCGTGCGCATCCCGTCAAAATGCTCACTGGGACCGCGAGCGCTTCTTTGAGCTTGACGCTCAGCGTCGTCAGCTGATTGTTGAGGTTGAGGGTCTGCAGGCCGAGCGCAATGCTGCTTCCAAGCAGATTGGCATGCTGATGCGCGAGGGCAAGCGTGACGAGGCCGAGGCAGCCAAGGCTGCCGTTGCTGCCAACAAGGAGCGCATTGCCATGCTGGATGAGCAGCGCGGGGCTGTCGAGCAGGAGCTCTTTGATCTGGTTGCGGGTATTCCCAACATTCCCGACGAGACCGTTCCGTATGGCAAGGACGACTCCGACAACCCCGAGGTCCGTCGTTGGGGCACCCCGCGCGAGTTCGACTTCGAGCCCAAGGCGCACTGGGATCTTGGTCCCGAGCTGGGCATGATTGACTTCGACCGCGGCGTGAAGATTGCTGGAAGCCGCTTCTACGTGCTCGGCGGCATGGGCGCTCGCATGGAGCGCGCGCTCATCAACTTCATGATCGACATGCACACCAAGATTGGCTTCAAGGAGTGGTGGCCGCCCGTCATCACCAACGCCGCCACGCTTTTTGGTACGGGCCAGCTGCCCAAGTTTGAGGATGACCTCTACCACGTCAATCCTGACCTGTACCTGATTCCGACGGCCGAGGTCATGCT
>JAUNJR010000206.1 GCA_030533135.1 Coriobacteriales bacterium | reverse complement strand
GTTGCGAAGTCATGGGCTACACGCCGTGGGGCTGCATCGACCTGGTGAGCATGTCAACGTGCGAGATGTCCAAGCGCTACGGATTCATCTACGTGGACCTCGATGACGAGGGCAACGGCACCTATAACCGCAGCCGCAAGAAGAGCTTCTACTGGTACCAGCGCGTCATTGCTACCAACGGCGAAGAGCTTGGTGACCTGTAAGGATGCCTGAGAAAACTCCCCGTTGGAGCTAGTCCCCAACGGGGAGTTTTCTGCCATACATAAGTAAACTAAGAAAATCTAATATAAACACACTTAGATGTGCATAGCCTTCTGTCATTTGGGAACAAACAACCTTGAATGACTACGCGGCCCCTGTGGGCCAACTAAGGAGGCACACATGAGAATTGATAAATGGGCAGTTACTGCTCAAGAGGCGTTCCAGGCAGCCATGGGCATTGCCGGTGACGCTGAAGCTGGACAGGTGAAGTCCATCCATGTGCTGAAGGCCCTGCTCAGCTCGGGCGAGCGCAACATCCGCGCCATCATCGAGCGAGTCGGCGCTGACCCGAAGGCCATTGAGGCGCAGGTAGACGCACAGATGGCGCGTGCGCCTAAGGTATCGGGCGACGTCAGCCAGATGAGTATCGACTCCAACCTTGCAAAGACTATTGACGCAGCCGAGAAGCTTGCGTCCAAGATGGGTGACTCTTACGTCACCTCCGAGCACCTGCTGTGCGCCCTCACTGAGGACAAGGGCGATGCGGGCAACATTCTGCGTGCATCAGGCGTCACGGCAAAGCGCGTGAGCCAGGCCTATGAAAACCTGCGTGGCAACAGCCGCGTGACCAGCCAGGACGCGAAGCAACAGTTCGAGGCACTGGAGCAGTACGGTCGTAACGTGACCGACCTTGCCCGTCAGGGAAAGCTTGACCCGGTCATTGGCCGTGTCGAGGAGATCCGTCGTACCATCCAGGTGCTGAGCCGTCGTACCAAGAACAACCCCGTGCTCATTGGCGAACCTGGTGTTGGTAAGACCGCTATCGTTGAGGGCCTTGCACAGCGCATCGTGTCGGGCGACGTGCCGTCGACCATCAAGGACAAGGACATCGTCGAGCTCGACATGTCCGCCCTGGTTGCAGGCGCAAAGTACCGTGGTGAGTTCGAGGATCGTCTGAAGTCCGTGCTCAAGGAGGTTCAGGCCTCCGACGGCCGTATCGTGCTGTTCATCGACGAGCTGCACCTTATTGTTGGTGCTGGCGCAACCGAGGGCTCCATGGACGCGGGCAACATCCTGAAGCCGGCCCTTGCCCGTGGTGAGCTGCATGCCATTGGCGCAACCACGCTTGACGAGTACCGCAAGTACGTGGAGAAGGACGCCGCCCTGGCCCGTCGTTTCCAGACCGTCATGGTCAGCGAGCCCTCTGTTGAGGACACCATCTCCATCCTCCGTGGTATCAAGGAGCGCTACGAGCAGCACCACCGCGTGCGCATTACCGACGCCGCGCTGGTCAGCGCTGCCGACCTCTCCAACCGCTACATCTCCGACCGCTTCTTGCCCGACAAGGCCATCGACCTTGTGGACGAGGCCGCAAGCCGCCTGCGTATGGAACTCGACTCCATGCCCGCAGAGATTGACGCTGTTGACCGCGAGCTTACTCAGATGCAGATCGAGGAGCAGGCCCTCATGAAGGAGGACGACGACGCCTCCAAGGAGCGCCTTGCTACCCTGCGTGGCCGTATCGCTGAGACGCGTGAGCGCCTTGACGGCATGAAGGCCAACTGGCAGAACGAGCGCGGTGCTATCGATCGTGTGCAGGAACTGAAGGCACAGATCGAGGCTGCTCGCTTCGAGATGGAGCGCGTGACGCGTGAGGGCAACCTGGCTCGCGCTTCCGAGCTGCGTTACGCTACCATCCCCGACCTGCAGCGTCAGTATCAGGAGGCGGAGCACGCCCTTCAGGCCAAGCAGCAGGACGGCGGCCTTCTCAAGGAGGAGGTCACGAGCGAAGAAATCGCTGAGGTCGTCAGCAGCTGGACGGGCGTGCCCGTGTCCAAGATGATGCAGGGCGAGATGGACAAGCTCCGTCACCTTGAGGACGAGCTCCATAAGCGCGTCATCGGCCAGGATGAAGCCGTGAATGCCGTGGCGGCGGCCGTGCGCCGCAGCCGTGCGGGCCTCTCCGATCCTGACCGACCCATCGGCAGCTTCTTCTTCCTTGGCCCCACTGGCGTGGGCAAGACCGAGCTGGCAAAGGCGCTGGCAGAGTGCCTGTTTGACGACGAGCGCTCGCTGGTGCGCATCGATATGTCCGAGTACATGGAGAAGTTCTCCGTACAGCGACTCATCGGTGCTCCTCCGGGATACGTGGGCTACGAGGAGGGCGGTCAGCTGACCGAGGCCGTGCGCCGCAAGCCGTACAGCGTCATCCTGCTGGACGAGATGGAGAAGGCGCATCCTGATGTGTTCAACATCCTCCTGCAGGTGCTGGACGACGGCCGCCTGACCGATGGCCAGGGTCGTGTGGTGAGCTTCAAGAACACGATCATCATCATGACCAGCAACG
>JAUNJR010000021.1 GCA_030533135.1 Coriobacteriales bacterium | reverse complement strand
AGCGCATGAAGATTCTTTTCTATGGCACCAGGGATTACGACAAGGCTTCCTTCACTCAGGTCATGGGAGATTACCCTGACGTCGAGATTGAGTTCACGAAGACCAACCTTACGTGGCGTACCGCCATCCTCGCCAAGGGCTATGACGCGGTCTGCGCTTTCGTTAACGCCAACATCCGCGACGCCCTGACGCTTGAGATTCTTGCCGGCTTTGGCATCAAGCTCATCCTCATGCGCTGCGCTGGCTTTGACGCCGTCAACATCCCGATGGCCAAGGAGCTTGGCATTCGCGTCTGCAACGTACCCGCTTACAGCCCCGAGGCAATCGCCGAGCATGCCATGGCTCTGGGCCTGGCCGCCAACCGCCGCATCGTCAAGGGCTACACCCGCGTGCGCGAGAACAACTACGACCTCAACAACCTCGTCGGCGTCACCCTCAAGGGCCGCACGGCAGGCATCGTCGGCACCGGCCGCATCGGCGCAGCTCTGTGCCGCATCTGCAAGGGCTTTGGCATGTATGTCATCGGCGCCGACCTCTTCCCCAACCAGGGCCTCATCGAGGAGGGCTGCGTTGACGAGTTCGTGGACGTTGTTGACGGCAAGGTGGATTACGACAGCCTGTACGCTCGTGCAGACTTCATCTCCCTGCATGCCTTCCTGAACGCCGAGTCCTATCACATGATCAACGATGACACCATCGCCAAGATGAAGGACGGCGTCATCTTCGTGAACACCGGCCGTGGCGGCCTGGTGGACACCGAGGCCCTCATCCGCGGCATCGTCGGCGGCAAGATCGGCGCTGCCGGCCTCGACGTGTACGAAGAGGAGAACGAGAACGTCTACAAGAACCGTTCTGGTGAGGTTTATGAGTCCATCACCGCTCGCCTGACCTCCTTCCCCAACGTGGTCGTCACGAGCCACCAGGCCTTCTTCACCCAGGAAGCTCTGGGCGAGATCGCCCGCGTCACCCTGCAGAACGCCACCGCGTTCGCCAAGGGTGCTCCAGACGACGAGTACGTCTTCCGCAGCATCGTTTGCTAACGACGGACTGAGAAACCTTTCTCTCGGGCCCCTCGAAAGAGGGGCCTTTTTTTGACACAAGGGTATACGAGCTTACACTTTGTAAAACGGTAAAACGCGATGTAGAAGCCCATGTTCCTGGCTGACTTACGTCGAGAAGCCATGTTGCCACGCTCATACATCAATTACCTTTTCGTTGCCCCAATGGGTCTACAATGGTGCTGCGTCAGACACGAGATTGGAGAACTCTATGAATAAGATTCGCAAGTTCACAAAAAAGAAGACCAAGATTGTCTGCACCATGGGTCCAGCGACGGAAAGCGATGACGTCCTTCGCAAGCTCATCAAAGAAGGCATGAACGTGGCTCGATTTAACTTCAGCCACGGCAGCCACGAGTATCACCGGAACAACATCAACCGCGTACGCGCCATCTCCCGTGAGCTCAACATCCCCGTCGCCATCATGCTCGACACCAAGGGCCCGGAAATCCGCACCGGCGAGCTGGTCGAGCATAAGAAGGTCATGCTCCAAACTGGTGCCACCACCGTGATGACCACACGCGTCGTCCAGGGTACGGCCGAGTGCTTCTCCGTCTCGTACGGCAACCTCCCCAATGAAGTCAAGCGGGGCACCATCATTTTGGTGGATGACGGTCTCATCTCGCTGAGAGTCAACAAAGTTGATGGTCACGACATCTTCTGCACCGTCGTCAACGGCGGCGAGCTGAGCGAGCACAAGGGCGTCAATCTTCCCAACGTGGACGTGCAGCTGCCTTCCGTCACCGAGCAGGACATCGCCGACATCATGTTTGGTTGCGAGCTGGGTATCGACGCCATTGCTGCCTCATTCATCCGCAATGCCGAGGCCGTAGCCGAGATTCGCAAGATTTGCGCTAGGTCGGGCTCCCCAGATGTCATGATCATCTCAAAGATCGAAAGCGCCGTCGCCGTCAAGAACTTTGACCAGATTCTGGCCGCTTCCGATGGCATCATGGTTGCCCGCGGCGACCTGGGCGTCGAGGTGCCCGCCGCCAAGGTCCCCCACATCCAGAAGACCATCATTCGCAAATGCAACGACGCCTACAAACCCGTCATCACGGCCACGCAGATGCTGGACTCCATGATCAAGAACCCGCGCCCAACCCGCGCCGAGGTGACCGATGTGGCCAACGCCATCTACGATGGTACCGACTGCGTCATGCTTTCCGGCGAGACAGCTGCTGGCCTATGGCCGGTCGAAGCCGTCAAGACCATGTCTGCCATCTGCAAGGAGACCGAGCGGTACCTGGCTGAGCGTCATGAATACCAGGACCGCGGCGGACTCAAGAACGTTAACAGCTCCGTTGGCTACGCTGCCGTCATTACTGCCGAGCGTGTCGGTGCGCAATGCATCCTCTGCCCCACGCACTCTGGCCGTACCGCTCGCCTCATCTCCACGTTCAAGCCGCGCCAGCCGTTCTGGGCAACATCGCCCTCCGAGGTCGCCATTCGCCGCACGTGCTTCAACTGGGGGTGCTACGCATTCCTGTCCACCGAGCAACCTGGCCTCATGCCCACACTGCATAACGCCATCGAAGTGCTGAAGCAAAACGGCGTCATCGAGGAAGGCGACATCGTGGTGCTGACCATTGGTGACCGTGGCACCAGCCCTCACGACGAGACCTATACGAGCTCGACCAACATGATGATGGTCGCCCAGGTTGATTAGTCCGCAATGAGCCATACGTAAATCAAAGGGGATGCCCCCTTCCGATTGGACTGAATCGGAAGGGGGCATCCCCTTTGAGTATCTCCTTTGATTCCCTCTCTTGCTTACCGCTCGCAGAGGATGTACTTAACGCCGAACGGCCCCACGTCAGAACCGGCACCAAAGTCGTGGTCCTCACCCGTGATGAGGTCGACGCCACGCCCGCAGTTAGCATTGAAGTGCAGCACCGTCTTCTCATCTGAGGCATTAATCAACACGATGACACGCTCGTTTGCGCTCTTGCGCTGGAAGACCAGCTGCTTGGGGTGCACCTGCAACTGCGTGTAGTCACCATGACGCAGCGCCTCGCTCGCTGTGCGTGCCTTGGCAAGAGCCGCAATCCACTCGGTCAGCTTGTTCCACTCCGGCGCATCGAGCGCCGGACGCAGCTCGTGGTCACCAAAGTGCTGCTCCCCCTCGATGCCCCACTCGCTACCGTAGTACACACAGGGGACGCCACTCATGCCAAAGAGAATGCCGTAAAGCGGCCAGAGATGGCGTTTGTCGTCAAGCTTGGTGGCGATGCGCGGCACATCATGGTTGTCAGCAAAGTTGAGCAGGTACTTGCCCGTATACAGATCCCACGGATGGCTGCCGCTCTGGCGCTCCAGCGCGTAGGCAACCTCGTGCATGTTGTCGGCGTTCATGGATGACCAGAGGCCCTTGTAGACCTCGTAGTTGGTCACCGAGTCACACATGGTATCGCTCATCCAGCGGTTGTAGTCACCAAACATGGTCTCGCCCAGCAGCAAGAACTTCTCGCCGCGCTTGGCCGTCAGCTCGTTGGCAACCGTGCGCAGGAACTCAAGGAAGCCCAGATCAAGACAGTACGCTACGTCCAGACGCAGGCCATCGATGTGATAGTCACGCTCCCAGGCACGGATGGTCTCGGCGCAGTAGTCGTTCAAGCCACAGTCGCGATGGTTCAGCTTCACCAGATACGGCACGCCAGCCCAGTTCTCGTAGGAAAGGCCATCGCCGTACTCGTTGTTACCGCCCCAGTTGATGTTGAACCAGCCAGCATACGGACTATCCTGGCGCTTCTCCAGCACGTCGGCAAAGGCCCAGAAACTGCGACCCACATGGTTGAAGACGCCATCAAGCAGGACGTGGATGCCTCGTTCGTGGCAGGCGTCCACAACGTTTCGCAGGTCATCATGGGTGCCAAGACGGCAATCAACCTGACGATAGTCAATGGTGTCGTAGCCATGGGCCTCGCTCTGGAAGACTGGGTTCAGGATCAGGCAGTTCACACCCAGCTTGGCCATATGGTCAATCCAACCGTTGTCAATGAGCTGCAGAAGGCGGTGCTCGAGCACGCCGTCATTCTCATACGGTGCACCGGTCAGTCCAAGCGGATAAATCTGGTAGGCAATTGCGTCTTCATACCAAGACATGGAATGCTCCTATCTCACACAGCTGGCGACGGCAGCGGCCACCACATCGGCAACGCCACGCTCCAGCACTGAAGGAATAATGTAGTCAGTCCGCAAGTCGGCTTCGGGAATGAAACCAGCAATGGCATGCGCGGCTGCGATTTCCATCTCCTCAGTAATCTGAGGAGCTCGGGCAGCTAGCGCTCCCTTGAAGATACCAGGAAACACCAGCACGTTATTAATCTGGTTGGGATAGTCACTGCGGCCAGTTGCCACGACCTTGGCCCCGCCAGCAAAGGCTTCCTCAGGCATGATCTCGGGGATGGGATTCGCCATCGCAAAAACGATGCCATCGCGCATGGTCGCCACCATCTCCGGCGTTACCAAGCCAGCGCGCGACACGCCCACAAACACGTCAGCGCCAACCAACACGTCAGCCAAACTGCCCTGCTCGTTCTCGCGATTCGAAATCTCCGCAAATTCCTGTTTGGCTGGATTCAGGCCATCTCGACCACGCCAGATGGCGCCGCCACGGTCGCACGCAATCACGTTTCCAAACCCCATGTGAATGAACAGCTCGCCAATGGCGAGGCCCGCCGCACCGGCACCTGAGATGACGATCTTGAGCTCCCCCATGCGCTTGCCCGTGACCTTAAGCGCGTTGAGCAGCCCCGCTGCCGCAACGACAGCCGTGCCATGCTGGTCATCGTGGAAGACGGGAATATCGCACAGCTCCTTGAGGCGTTGCTCGATCTCAAAACAACGCGGTGCGGCAATGTCCTCCAGGTTGATGCCACCAAAGCTCTTCGAGATGAGCTGCACGGTACGCACGATCTCGTCCACGTCATGCGTGTCAATGCACAAGGGGATGGCGTCTACATCGCCGAACTCCTTGAAGAGCAGGCACTTTCCTTCCATGACGGGCATGCCGGCGGCAGGTCCGATATCACCCAAGCCCAGGACCGCCGTGCCGTCGGTGATGACAGCAACCAAGTTGTTGCGACGCGTCAGATCCCAACTCCGCTGGTAATCGCGCTGAATCTCGAGGCACGGCTCGGCCACACCAGGCGTGTAGAGCAATGTCAGATCTTCTGTCGTTCGCGCATGCGCTCGAACGGTCACCTCAATCTTCCCTCGCAAAGCCTCGTGCAGCGCAAGGCTGCGCGCGGCAATGTCTTTGGCATCAGATGCCATAACAAATACTCCTATCGTTACAGTTCGACCGCATCTTCGAACCGAAAGGACGGTCCGTTCGATTCAAAGGGGCGTCTCCTCAGGTTTACACCATTGCTTCGGGCTGGAAGACCTCGTCAAAGCGATCTTCGGTCAAGTAACCCAAGCTCACGCATGCCTCGCGCAAACTGATGCCTTCCTCGTAGGCCTTGTGCGCCACGCGCGCGGCATTCTCGTAGCCAATGTAGGGATTTAGGCAGGTAACGAGCATGAGTGAGTTGTGCAAGTTGTCATGCATCCGCTGGCGGTTAGCCACGATGCCACAGGCGCAATGCTCGTCAAACGAGCGGATCGCGTCGGCAAGAAGGCCAACGGACTGCAGGTAGTTATAAGCAATGACGGGCATGAACACATTGAGCTCAAAGTTGCCCTGGCTGGCGGCAAAGCCTATCGCGGCATCGTTTCCCATGACTTGGACGGCCACCATCGTTACCGCTTCGCACTGCGTGGGGTTTACCTTGCCCGGCATGATGGAGCTGCCCGGCTCGTTCTCTGGAATCAGAATCTCGCCCAAACCCAAGCGCGGTCCCGAAGCAAGCCAACGCACGTCATTGGCGACCTTCATCATGTTGGCCGCAAGCGCCTTGACAGCGCCATGGCTAAAGACCAGCGCATCCTTGCTGGTCAGCGCATGGAACTTGTTGGGGTCGGTCTGGAAGGGCAAGCCAGTCAGATCGGCCAGCTTCTGCGCAACCAGACAGTCAAATCCCGCCGGGGCATTTAGGCCCGTGCCAACCGCCGTACCGCCCAACGCCAACAAGCAAAGCGGCGGCAAGCTAGCTTCAAGCATCTCGGCACCCATCTTGACCAAACCGTGCCAACCCGAAATTTCCTGGCTAAACGAGATGGGCACGGCATCCTGCAAGTGAGTGCGCCCGCTCTTGACCACGCCTTCGTTTTCCAGCTCAAGCCGCGCCAGCGTTGCCATAAGCTGCTTGGCCGCAGGTATCAGCTGCGTACGCACGGCTGTAACTGCCGCCACATGCATGGCCGTGGGAAAGGTGTCGTTGGAGCTCTGCGAGCAGTTGACATGATCGTTGGGGTGAACGGGCTTGGGCAGCGAGATGCCACGCTCGGCTGCAATCTGATTGGCGCGCGTGGCAATGACCTCGTTCATGTTCATGTTTGACTGTGTTCCCGAACCGGTCTGCCAGACCTTCAGTGGAAACTGGTCCGCATGCTCACCGTTCAGCACCTCGTCACATGCGGCGCAGATGACCTCCGCCATCGAAGCGTCAAGCACGCCCAGCTCGGCATTTGCCAGTGCGGCCGCCTTCTTGAGCAGCATGAACGCTCGAATGATGCCTTCAGGCTGCGTCTCGTTACCGATACGGAAGTTCTCGTAGCTGCGCTGCGTCTGGGCACCCCAGAGGGCATCCGCAGGTACGCGCATCTCGCCCATGGAGTCATGCTCTATACGATAGCTGGACATAGTTCCTCCTCGCCTGCAACGTAACTGAACCATCTTAGCTTCTCATTGTTTCCGTTACTTCTCCACCTTATGGCAAGTGGACAGGTGATTTGCCATAATCAACGATTGAAGAGTCTGGCGAGATCACCTGTCGACTTGCCATAGGGCTGTGGTTGTGCAGACGTGTTAGGATATGTGCATCATGCCAAGTTGGAACATACATACCGCGCACGCCGAGCACCTCCTTGCGCAGGGGGATGCTACCGCCTTGGGCATCCAAGACGTGAACGCCTTTCTGCTGGGCAACCTGCTGCCCGACGTCTATGTGGGATACATGGTGCCCGACGTCTCGCACAAAATCCCCTATGCAGAAACCCATTACGCCGACCCCAACTTCGTGCCAGAACCCCGCTACGACGAGTTCTTTGACCGCTTTGCCACGCCTGGCAAAGATGGTAAGGTCAGCGACCTGATACTTGGCTCATGGGCGCACCTCGTGGCGGATCACGACTACAACCTGCGTGCCAACACATTTTTCCAGGAACACGGCATCCAGCCCTGTACGGAGACACGCGTGAAGAAGCAAGGCGACTTTGACCTCTTCGGCCGCACGCTGAACATCTCACTGATACCCCACATCACCGATGAAGTCCTCCGTCAGTGTGCAATCTACCCTCCCTACACACTTGATCCTGAGGATATGCGCCGCACAGAGGCTGCCATGGCGCGCATCGTGGCTGACAACGCCAGTCGGCACGTCTATGGAGCGCCCGCATACCAGATGTTGGGGGCAGACTTCTTCTCTCGCACTTTTTCCGAGGTGACAGCCCACATTCGTACGGGACTGCTTGCCTACGCCGCAGGAGACACCAACTGGGGAAAGGCGCGCTGACAAGCCGCGCTGAAACAAGACATCGGGCAACGAGGGCCCATTTCCGTTCTTGGTGGGATACACTGAGGTATCCCATGAATAACTGCCAGGGAAGAGAGGTGCCCCTTGGAGACTCCGAGCCCCGCACTCGTATTCTTTGTTTACGTTGCCTGGTTTGCTTCGGCATTGAGCATCCTGCTCGCACTCGCAGCGAGCAGCAAGACCAGGCTGTCCCGATGGATCTCGCTTATTCCCCTCTCAACGTGGACTTTCAACACCATCACACTGGCAATCGGCACGTACCTGCTCGTGCTGTCGCAGCAGTACTCGGGACTCGTTGACTACGGAGACGACGTCCCCATCGTTGACTCGCTCTTCAGGACGCTGCGCTTGTTTGGCGCCGCGGGTGGTGGCAGCGTCATCAAGGAAATGCTGCCCCAGTATTTCTCCCCCAGCGTTGGCTGGCTCTATGCGCTTCACAACTCTCTCGCTCGCCTTGCGGCCCCGCTTGACGCCCTCACCGGCATCTTCATCGTCGCTTCGAAGCTCCTTGGTGCGTCTGGCATGCGCTTCTGGTCGGCACACCGCGACACGTTCGTCTTCTCGCATCTGACCAGCTACTCCTTAGACATTGCAAAAAGCATCGTTGCCCACTACCGGGTCACCTCGGACCAAGGTGAGAGCGAACGCTGCCTCATCGCTTTTGCAGGTACAGCCGGCATGGACTCAACAAGCCTCTTTAAGGATGCCATTTCCAATCACATGATTTGTATTGACCAATCAGTCGGCACGGTCATGCGCTATGTGAAGAACAGCACCTGCCGCCGTGTCTTCATCTTCTCGGACGACAACGAGGTCACCAACCTCCATGATGGCATTGCGTTCATGCGCTCGCTCATCAGGCACAAGTCTGCACATGAGTCAAAGTTCCAAGACCGGAAACCAGAGGTATTCATTTTCTCAACCACGCCGACAGCCGAGAGCTTCATTGACGCTGCCTCGGGCGATGCCGTGTCCATCAAGGACGGCCACGCGGAGCCGCTTGCCATCGTGCGCCGTGTGGACATGTCACACAGCACCGTTGACTCCATCCTTTGGAACATGCCCGTATTCCTGGTGGAAAAACCGGACGAGAGCCACCCCGTCAAGGCTGATCACCACTTCTACCAGCTGAAACATCGTCATGTCGCCATCGTTGGCGCAGGGTCTATTGGGTATGAGTTCCTGAAGGATGCACTTTGGTGCTCGCAGATTGGTGACGTCAGCTTCACCTTCGACGTCATCGACATGCCCAACACCAACCCAATCTCGCAAGGCATTGCCTCAATCAAGGCAGAGTTCGAGCTTGACGCCCCAGAAATCATGAGCCTTAACGGCGATGACCCAAGCGACGAGTACCACATCAACTTCTTGGGCATTGACGTCCTGTCTGGTGCCTACGTGGACTACCTGCGCGCCAACCGCGACACGTTGACCTACATTCTCATCTCCCTGGGTAACGACATCATCAACGCCAAAGTCGCGCGCAGGACCCGTGAGATTCTCGAGCAGGGCAGATTTGAGGCCAACAAGCCCGAGGAGCGCGTGGATCGGCCGCTCATCTGCGCAGTAATTCGTGACAACCAACTGGCAGATGCGGTCAAGAATATGACCACGGCTCGTGCGGTCAACTATGAGATCGTCCCAGTCGGAACGCAAGGCGCCCTTGCGTCCTACAACAATCTGTTCAGACCTGAGCTTGATCGCATGGGTCGCAACGTCAACCGTGCGTACTGGGGTTGCTACGACGGTGGAATGTCCGCGCAGGATGCCAAGTCGCTGTGCCAGCAGGCTGACGCCGGCTATGAACGTCTGGAATATAACCGCAGGTCATCGAGGGCATCGGCAATTCATCTCAAGTACTCGCTCTTCGCGTTTGTGCGACGTGTTGCCCTCCAGGAGCAGGCGGAGACATTCCCTTACGCCATTCCCACGACTGCCTGGCAGGGGTCGCTCACCCGCGGGCACAAGAACACGGACCCCGCTCTGGTAGCCGCCATCGACGATTACCAGACGTATCTGGAGCGCGGGCACGATGAGACCCGCTGGCTCTCCGCCATGGAGCATGACCGCTGGGCAGCGTACATGCGCATCGAAGGCTATGAGTCGGCTGATGAACATGAGTTCAAGGCATTCTTTGATGAGACGCGCGAAAACCAGAACCGCCTCTCCAAGCAGCATGTGTGCCTGATTCCGTTTGACGACCTTACTGCGGCAAGCGCCTTTGCCTATCCGCTGACGCAGAAACGCAGCGACCGCGACTACGAGCATCTGGATGACGAAATCGTCCAGCACCTGCGTGAAATCATGGACGACTGCTCGTAAACGTGGCGAGTTGCCATACGAAAGGCGTACGCAAAAGATGGCGGCCACACTTCAAGGTGTGACCGCCATCTTTCGTACGAACCATAGAGCTCTCGTCGTATACGGGTGCAGACTCCATCCCAAGACGCGTTAGCTTGCGAACGGACCCATCTGCGGCTCATCCAGTGCGAACAGGCACTTCACGCACTTGATACATTTAGGCAGGTAAATGGCGCAGAGGACGGAATGCAACACAATCGCAGCAATGGAAACCGTCGCATCAGCGCTCACATAGGTACCAATGGTTTCGGGAAGCCCCGTCATGACGCTTGCCATGATGACTACCCAGTCGATGAAGGCATGTACCTGCATGGCACCAGTCAGATTGCGCTTCTCAAGAACCGGCACGCACAGGACGAAGCCAACCATGCCGGTCTCCAGCGTCTTCATCATTGCCTGTGCGATTCCCAGCCCATTGCTGAAATCGAGGTCACCCATCACGTGGAAGAAGCCAAAGATCAAGCTCGAAACGATGGCCGCGCACAAGATGCCACGTCGGCTCTTTCCCATGGCACTCAGAAACCCACCAAACAAAAGACCGCGGAACAATGCCTCTTCGTTGATACCGACCAAGATGCACAGGACGGTGAGGTACACCGCATTGTGGAGAACAGCGTTAGGTGTGAGAGCGTTTATCTGTTCGGGCGTGAGCGTGCCCATCGTCAACAAGAACGCAACCACGCCGATTATGATGTTCAGAAAAACGAGGTAGCCATAGAAACGCCACGCACGTGCCCACGCGCTCGGGCTTGGCAGCAGCCAGGACTTCCCTCCCAGCGCAATGACGCCCGCGACGGCAAGGATTGACCTCATGGAAAGACCGACAAACTGGGCATCCCAACCAAGCAGGTTCACAAGAGGCGGTGTGATGGGTTTGACCACGTAATAGATACCAAACGTAAGTGCAATGGCGACGACCATCTTGACGAAGCTTCCGCTCCCCTGCGTAGCCTGCTCAATGCCTTCCTGCTTCATGTGCTTCATGGTGTTTCTTCTCCCCTGCTGTCTTGTGTCATCTTATGATACGGCGCGATCGCAAAGCTCGTCTCACACTCATGTGATTTAGTGGAGTATGCTCTGTGGATGACTAACGAAATGAGAGCTCGGGGACCCATGGTGATCACCTACTTTGATATCAACGAGAACGGCTGCAGCATACGTTGCAAGCTCTACTGTACGGACCGGAACGCCATCAAGCGTGTCATCGTATTCTGCCACGGCTTTGGCGGACACAAAGACAACAAGGCGGCCGAGACCTTTGCCAAACGCGCCATCACAAAGCGCAAGGGCACCGCAGTTGTCACGTTTGATTGGCCCTGTCACGGAAGCGATGCACGCAAGAATCTGCTGCTCGAGGACTGTGACACGTACTTGACCACCGTTATCGAGTACCTGAGGGCGCGTTACGACACCGATGAGTTTTACGCTTACGGAACAAGCTTTGGTGGGTACTTGCTGCTGAAATACCTTGCGGAACATGGAAACCCATTTCGCAAGGTCGCACTTCGATGCCCCGCCATCAATATGTACGGCACGCTCATGGACGCTGTTGCCAACGATGATGACAAATCAAACCTCGCTCACGGAAAACCCGTACTCATGGGGTTTGACCGCAAGGTAAGGGTCAGCCCTCAGTTTCTCGAGTCCGTGAAGGCGACGGACATCCGCGTGATTCCCTTCTTTGATTACGCGGACGACATCCTCATCGTGCACGGAACAGCTGACGAGATTGTGCCCATAGCGGATTCCGACCAGTTTGCCAACGACAACGTCATCGAGTTTGTGCCCATAGCGGGGGCGGACCACCGATTCCGCGATCCCAAGAAAATGGATGCCGCCATAGCGCTCATCATCGAGTTCTTTGGATTGTAGGGAACGTACCCCCCGCCCGCGTCATGGCAGGCATTTCACTTAATTGGCAAGGCGCTTGAGAAAGAAGTGATCCATGGTGGTGTGTATCGCACCTGTGGGCTGCTCTATCTCGACGTAGCCCATGCGTCGGTACAGATCGATGGCTGTCTTGAGGTTGGAGTGTGTCTCGAGGTACATGGACGTGAAGCCCATCTCAGTGGCTTCACGTTCAATGAGCTCCATGAGCCTGTGACCAAGACCCTGCCCCTTCATGGTGTCAGAGAGGTAGAGCTTCTGTACCTCTGCGCACGTCGGATCCCACGAAAGCCGCGCGATGCCCACACCGCCCTCGGCCAGCCCATCTTCACCCTCCACAACCAAGTATCTGCGCGAGTCAGGCTCGGCAAGGTAGTACGCACTTAGATGGTCGAGCTCGGGATCAAAGTATGCGGTGCCTGGGATGTCAAGGTGGTTTCGCTCAAGGCTCGCACGCACGATGCCCGCAAGACGGGCGTCATCATTCGGCTGGATGTGCCTAAACTGCATGCCTCGCCTCCCGTTCCCTCGGCTACGTGGGGTTTATTGTACGACAAGGCGGGCAAGTTACCGAACTGGTCACCATCTATGTTCGCTGCGACCGGGCGTGCTCGGAAGCGCTGCCGTGCATAAGTGATGAACCAAAAGGGAGTATCTTTTTTGGCTCACGCCCGGGAGAAGGCCGCCCGCACCTTCTCGTAGGAGAAGATCCCCCACTCTATGCCCAGCGCAGGATTATCCAGCAGCACCCACTTGCGCCGGCGCGAAATGAACCAGTCGTGCGGACCACCAGGTTGCGCGCCGTGGCGAAACACCACGTCTTGCCCGTCAGCAAGGGTGTCAATCGCCTCCACAAGCGCATCCATGCCGCTGTCGCAGTACGACGCCACATGGTCGCCTGCGACCGCAAGCAGCTCCTCCCACGGCTCACCGTGCCAGCCCGTGCAGACAGGCGTTCTCACAACTTCGAAATCGCGGTCAATCGTATCTTCCAGGTCGAACAGCAGGTCTTCATCGCTGGCAGTATTCCAGTACGAAAGCGTCTTCTGGTTGAACCACCAGTCCTTCTCGTGCCACAAGGCTTCCTTGCGCACGTGCGGGTCGAGCGCATGCAAGAGCGCATCCCAGCGCAAGAACACATTCGGAACGAAACCCGTCCTGGAACTCGGCGGCTCCACGAACACGACGTCGCAAACGCGCGAGATGCACCAACGGTACGATCCTGGCTCTTGCGCCCACCCAAACTCCAGCTCATCGATTGCCTGCATGTTGGCCACCGCGTCGGCAAACTCATCATAGCCAGGGCCGATGGCAGTGCTGATATGGCACCAGATGGGCTGCCCATCAATGGCAACGCGCACATCCTGCCAGCCATACAGACCGCCTTCTGGCGAAAAGGCAATGGAGTGATTAAGCGCGTGCTCCCGCTCTTGCGGGCTCATATTCGCAAAAGACGCTGGAAAGAGAGGCGCAGACGATCGGGGCAGGTCAATCCCCATCAGCGCGTTGTGGTCGAAAGGCCGCGCATCGACTTCGCCATATGCGTAACGCAGAATCGGTCCCTCTTGCGACATCGCGAACGTCCCCCTTTCAGCTGGCTTGCATACACAGTACCACCTGGAAGAGACTTAGGCTTTGCAGAGCGACCCACGAAGGACACGTGCCATGAAGGTTAGGTGCGTTACCGTCCTCGAGAAACAGCATCTGCCATCTACCTGCGCTTTTATCGTTTGCCTCAATAACTGATACCAAAACTGTTTCACAAAAGATGCCCGCAGCCTGCATCGCGCTGGCACCGAAGGCATCAACGGCAAACCCACCCGCAACATGGCCATCGCAAACCGTGGAATATACTAGCCGGGGACCCTCAAAGAAAGGTAAACGTCAGCATGATCGACTCCGCGGCAAACAAAGAGATAAAGCGCCTCGAGAAGGTAATCAAGGAGCACGACCACGCGCGAGTATAGGACAGCTAGTCTGACTGTCCTTGCGTCACAGATACCCCCCATGCCATACAATGTGCTCGAGAAACGTATGCCCTTTAGAAAACGGCGGTGTACATGATCCTGGACATTGCGGACGACTTTGACTTGGCGCGAATAGCGGACAGCGGACAATGCTTTCGATGGGAGCTCATGCAAGACGGAAGCTGGCGCGTGCTGCATCACGATAAGTGCCTGTACGTTCGGCAACTTGGTGAGCATGTCTTCGACTTCTCCTGTGACGAGTCGGAATTCGACGAAATATGGAAGGACTACTTCGACTTTGCCGAGGACTATGCCGCCATCCGGTCGCGCGTCGACCCCGAGGAGGACCCGTTCCTGTGGCGCGCAATGGAACAGGAGAAGGGCATCCGCATCCTGCGGCAAGATTCCTGGGAGATGCTGGTCACCTTCATCATCTCTCAGAACAAGAACATCCCAGCAATCCGCCGGTCGGTCAACCTGCTGTGCGAAGCGTGCGGGACTCGGCTTGAGGACGTGCGGGGCATGGGTTATTACGCCTTTCCGGACCCAGAGTCGATCGCCGACTTGAACGAAGACCAGCTAAAGGCCTGTAGGTTGGGTTATCGCTGTCGCTACGTTCATGCTGCTGCAGATGCGGTCGCAAGCGGCGACTTGGACCTCGACGCTCTTCGCCTTGCAGACGAAGAGCAGACTATGGCAGCGCTGTGCAAGGTCCTGGGCGTGGGCGTCAAGGTGGCAAACTGCGTGTCGCTCTTCGGCCTCCACCACACGGATGCGTTCCCGCAGGACGTCTGGATCAAGCGGATACTGGAGAACGAGTATCCGCAGGGCTATCCGTTTGAGAAGTACGCGCCGTACAACGGAGTCTACCAGCAGTACCTGTTCGCCTACTACCGAAGCATTCACGCGTAGGATTACAGGCTGTCTACCTGCGTTTCTTTGGCTCTGGGAGCTCAGGCAGCATCCCTTCGACCATGTCTGCAAGCGTCTCGCGATTCTCCACATCAACAAGGAGCATGCGCGACGCGCCATCGTAGGGCAGATCGTAGGTCGACAGTACCGCACGCGAGGCTGACGTGTCCTTCACGAGAAACCGATCGTCATACACGCCGCCAAAGAGCTTTCCAGACGCGTACAGAAGGTACTCCCCCATCATCTTGCGTGTGGTGACCTCGGGCACATCAACCAGCAGGTCAAGAACGTATTCCACATATTCCCTGGTTGAAGCCATCGGCCCCTCCCTTCAGCTCTGTCTCTCTGATAGATCATCCCTAGCCTACTGTAACCCCAGATAGGTTCCGACGACCTGATTTCCCTTTTCGATGAGCTCGTCCAAGCTGTAGCGCGGATACACCGCGAAGCCCACCCGCCACGGAACTCTCGATAAAACCTTGTTGCCATCCTCGGACAGGAAGAATCCAAACGGGGCGTCGCTGATAGGCCCAAACGAGCTCTCATCTAGAGTGAACACCACCAGCCCGCCCAGCTCATAGGCACCCCCTATCTCGTAGCGGATGGGTACCACCCCATGATCAGCAGGCTTGTCACAGCTGCTCAGTATGGGCAGCTCGACATCAGAATCGCCTACCAGCTCCCCGTTAGACGCAGCAAGAAGGTCGCAGGTGCCTGCGGCGCTCTGTACCAGAATCCGGTCTTTTGAGACAAAGCTCACGAACTGCGCATTGGTTGTGGTGAGCGTGTCATCCCACAGCAAAGCACCATCGCTCATGGAGTAGGCCTGAATCTTCCCATCGTATCCCTTGAAGACGAGCGTCGACCGATCAGGACTCAGAGACACAATGCGAGAACCGCGCTGCTCGTCAACCGCCTGTCCTGAAAGATCGCAGTCCAGCTCCTCTCCCGTCTGCTGATCGTAGAGGCCAAACGTACCGCTGGCACCACGCTGCTGATAGATGGCCACCGTGTCGCGGGACAGCCACATACCGCTTATCGTAAAGCTGGCATCAGTGGGGGCGATGGTGCTGACGACCTGGTGTGCCTTGCGGTCGTAGACCACCGCTCGATTTTGGGAGGCGTAACCCAAGAGACTGGTACTCCCATCATCGTAGATGTCAAAGTGAACCAGCTCGTTGAAGGGCGTGATTGTCGAAGCAAACGATATCTCACCACGATTGACAACCGATCCGTCGTCATACGAAAGCTCGACAAACTGCAGCCCTTCGGAGAAGTCGGACGTCGCATACGTACTGCACACGAGCAAGGTCTGCTCCCCCATCACGCGCGTCAGGCCTTCTGAAGCGTCCAACCCAAGTGATGGCTCCTCCACGCTCCACGTCTTCTGGAAGCTGTTGGGATCAATGAGGGTAATCGAAGTATCCGACTGCGTCAGCAGGTGGTTTCCGTCCCACTGCACCGTCCCCGAAACCTCAGTTGCCTGCCATACATCATCCCGAAACGTGATGCCGAGTGGTGCGTACACGCGAAAGCGAGCTGGGTTGTCTGACCAGAGTGCAAGCCCTAACGGCCCGCCAGCACCAACCAGGGGACGAGCCTCATTCACCAACCCCACGTTTGTGTTGAAGAGGCTATCCTCAAGCGCCGTGTCCATCCACGGGCTTCGCATAAAGAGATCCCCACCCGCCGTCGCACCGACTACCACTAACTGTCCGTCTCCGCCCGAGAGCGCATACGACCCCACGATAGGCGTCGGAAGCATTTCTGAGTAGGTCTCTGAGCCGTCATCCAGATCAAGGAACAGGAGTTGACGTCCCACCGTGAGCGCTAGCTGTGCTCCCGCCTGGTCATCTTGCACCGCGCATCCCACAATCTCCGCCGCCGATGGCAAGGTGGTCGCATGCTCACCATACTGCGTAACGACTGGAATCTCGGTCAGCCACGTGCGCTCGAGATTTGCCTCGAAGCATTCGATGGATGCCATCTGGAAGCTATCGTCCTCTGTGGAGCATGAAGCGACCACCACGGCATCTCCCGCAAATTCGACGTCACGCGCAAAGGGCTGAGCAAGGTCTGATACAACGGCCTTGGCAACCTGGTACATCTGTGTGCCGCGTTCGAAGAGCACCACCTGATTGCCCTCCGCAATCGCAAAGGCCGTCTGGTTCTTTGCTGCAACCAGGCACGCTGTACTGGCATGCGCTAGCTGTGGCAAGGTGACAACCTGTGTCTGCCAACCACTTTGGGCATCAAAGAACACGAGCTTTGGTTCACCAGCACCCACAACGTTCTCGTCAATCGATGGTGGGTGCACGAACACCGCAAACTGGTCCGCATCCTCCAGGTACAGCAAGTTACATCCCTCGTGTACCGAGGGAAGCCCCGCAGACCAGAGGCAGCTGTTGGTCTCCAAGTCAAAGCAGACGATGTATTCGCCATAGATGCACGCAACGGTGGACGCTCCGAGCTTGACGGCTGACAGGCTTGAGCGCTCGATGTCGGTGCCTGGCAGACTCGTGCGCACCGAGTAGTACGCCTTGAGAGCGCCTGTCGTCATGTCCAACACCTCGATGGTATTGTCCAAGATACCTATGCACAGTAAGCCATCCCTGCTGTCGCAGATGCCGCTCGCATCCTCGGCGGCATAGAGGTTCTCCCATGCATTGCTCTGCGGAAATATGCCTACCGCACGCTCAAGGGAGAGCTGTGCGGCCGATACAAACGGTCGGTCACCACCAGCGTTACTACCCGGAAGTGCCTGAAGGCTGATACTGATGGCTGATATGCGGTCGCCGTCAGCCAACAACCCCTGGGACTCACGGGCCATGAGCTTGGATTCGTTGATAAGCGAGCGCTGGTAGTTGAGCTGAATCTGAGCCTGCTGGTACAACGCAAAGGAACCGAAAGCCACTGACACCGCCGCGATAACTGCCGAGATTGCGACTGTCACGCGCATGCGACGAGCATGCAAGCGCTGGCGTAGATCATCATATCCGCAACCAAGAATTGAGGCTTCAAGACGCATGACCTCGTTGCCAAAGCGCTTGCGGTTCGAGGGGCGGAAATCAGCAGCAAGGGGCTCGGCGGGGACTTCCTGCATCTGGCCGGTCTTGGGGTCACGTTCCATTCGGTTCAGCAAAAGCGGCGGGAAGCTCTCGTTGGGCTCGCCGTCAGCCAGAGCAATGAGAATCCGGTCCCTGCCGTGCAGGGCGGCAAACGTACTGACCTCGCGCAGCACCCAAGCGCTTTCTCGCGTCTGTGGCGTGCACACCACGATGAGGTAACGGGAACGACGCAGCGCGTCAACGATCATGTCAGGAAGCGACGCAGCAGTCGGCAGCTCGTCCTCATCACGAAAGAGCTTTCCCAAGCGTGCCCGCGGATACTTGTCACGCAGCTCTTTGGGAATGCGAGCGCCCTCGAGAGCACGCTGCACCTTCAGGGCGACTTCACGGTCCTTGGGCAGATGACGATAGCTGATGAAGGCCTCGTAGGCATAGTCGTCATGCTCCGGAACACCTTCGATGCGTGCCCCGCAGTACAGGCAGTAGGCGCTTTCCGCAGTCAGCTCGGACGCGCACCGCTCACACAGCATACGGACCTCCCTGGACCAGATACCGCTTTCCTATAGCAGTATACGGCGCATCGCTACGCAACGGACCGAAAGGGGCACCCCCTAAGTCACGTTGACTCAGGGGGTGCCCCTACGAATCATGTGTCACAAACGACGTTACGACCTGACCTCGCCGCCGGTCGAACGCATAACCTTGGTGACCAGCTTTCCGTGGACCTTCTCGACTTCCTCGGAAGTAAGCGTGTGATCGTCGGCACGATAGGTCAGCGAGAAGGCCATGGACTTCTTGCCGCGGCCAACACGCACCGGGTCACGGTACACGTCAAAGAGGCGCACGTTGCGCAGCAGCTTTCCGCCCGCACTCGTGATGCGCTGGACCATGGTCTCGTAAGTCACGGCCTCGTCGACCACGATGGCCAGGTCGACGTCGACGCCCGGCAGGGTCGGTACGTCCTGATACGGAAGCTGCTTCTTGGCCAGACGCTGAAGCATGTCAACCGACAGCTCGAAGGCTACTACGGCGTCGTCCACGCCAAAGCGCTTGAGCGAGTTGGGATGGATGTTGCCCACCCAACCGAGCACGTCGCCGCCAACCAGGATCTCAGCAGCACGACCCGGCTGCAGCCAGCCATAGTGCTCAGGGTCGGCAACCTTGTAGCGGACCTTGGTGATGCGAAGGGCTGCCAGAAGCTGCTCAACGATGCCCTTAGCGTCAAAGAAGTCCAGCTTGCCGTACTTGCTGTTCCAACTGTCATCATCCCAGGAGCCGGACAGGACGCCCGCTACATAGGTGGGCTCGTCGGGCAGGCTCTTGTTCTTGCGACCAAAGAGCACGCGGCCAATCTCATAGAGGTGCACGTTGGCCACACCGTGATCCTTGTTGAAGGCGACAGCGCGCAGGAGGCCAGGGATGAGGTCGCGGCGCATCTCGCTCTGGTCAGCCACGAGCGGACGGATGATCTTCACGGGAACACCCTTGCCCTCGTCTGCCATGCCCAAGCGCTCGAGGTCACGCGGGTCGGCGAAGCAGTAGGTACTCGTCTCGGAAAGGCCGCAGGCACGCAGAGTCTGGCCAATGAGGCGTACGCGCGCCTGTTCGGGAGTCAGGCCACCGGCGTGGTTCTTGGCCGCGGGAAGCGTGGGCTCGATGTCGCCCTCGCCATACAGACGCACGACTTCCTCGATGAGGTCGATCTCGCGGGTGAGGTCGGGACGGTTGGTGGGGGCGGTGACGTTCCAGGCGTCATCGCTCGTGCGCTCGACCTTGCAGCCCAGGCGCGTCAGGCGCGTGGCCATGAAGTCATCCTCGATGGGAGCACCGCCGATGAGGCGGGCACGGGCCGGACGGAACGTCATCTGCGGGGCAGGCACCGGCGCGGGATACGCGTCGACCATGCCCGGGCACACCGTAGCGCCACAGCAGCTCTCGAAGAGCGCGGCTGCGATGTCGGAAACGGTGGCACAACCGTTGGCGTCAACCACGCGCTCGAAGCGGATGGACGCTTCGCTCATGAGGTCGAGCACACGGCTCGTGCGGCTGATGTTGCCGCTGTTGAATGCAGCGCTTTCCAGGAGGACGTCCACCGTGGTGCCATCAATCTCGGAGTTCAAGCCACCCATGACGCCAGCCAGCGCGACAGCGCGGTCCCAACCGTCGGAGATGACGGTATTCTCGGCGGAGAGCTTGCGTTCCTGGCCGTCGAGGGTGGTCAGAATCTCGCCCTCGCGCGCGGCGCGAATCACGATGTGACGCTTGCCGTCAACCTCGGTCAGCTTGCCCAGGTCAAACGCATGAAGCGGCTGGCCAGTGAGGAACATGACATAGTTGGTCACGTCGACCACGTTGTTGATGGTGCGGGCGCCGGCAGCCATGACGCGCTTGGCCAGCCAGTCGGGGCTCGGGCCGATCTTGACGCCACGGACAACGCGGGCGGTGTAGCGCGGGCAGCGCACGGGGTCGTCGATGGTCACGTCCACGAGATCGGCCGTGGGCGTACCCTCTTCCTTCTGAATCTTGGGCAGGTCGAAGTGGGTATCCTCGTCCAGCATGGCCGAGACCTCAACCGCAACGCCCGTCATGGACAGGCAGTCGGGACGGTTGGGGGTCATCTCACAGTCGATGACGGTGTCGGACATACCCTTGTAATCGGTGAAGTCGACGCCGACAGGAGCATCGGGCGGAAGAATCATGATGCCGGAGTGATCATCGCCCAGGCCGAGCTCACGAGTGGAGCAGTTCATGCCGCAGGATTCCACACCACGAAGCTTGCTCTTCTTGATCTCGAAGCCACCGGGGAGCACCGCGCCGATCATGGCGACGACAATCTTGTCACCCTGTTCGAAATTCTGGGCGCCGCAGACAATCTGCAGCGGCTCGGGGTTGCCGTTCTTGTCGACGTTCTTGGCGCCAACGCTCACCTTGCAAAGCCACATGTGATCAGAGTCGGGGTGCGGCTCCTTGGAAATGACCTGACCAGTCACCACGTGGGCGAGGTCCGCGCCGGTCTTGACCACGGCCTCGACTTCCGTGCCGGTGCGCACGAACTCGTTGACGAGCTCCTGCGGATCCTCCGGAACGTCCACCATCTCTTTGAGCCACTCATATGAGACGCGCATTTGCTATGCCTTTCTGCTTGCATGGGACGAAGGGGAGTATCCCTTTTGTCCCACGGGATATGCGGTCGTTAGAACTGACGAAGGAAGCGCATGTCGCCTTCCATGAGCATGCGCAGGTCGGGCAGGTCGTAGCGAAGCGCTGCGACACGCTCGACGCCAATGCCGAACGCGAATCCGGTGTACTTCTCGGAGTCGATGCCACAGTTCTCAAGCACGTTGGGGTCAACCATGCCGCAGCCCAGAATCTCAAGCCAGCCGGTGTTCTTGCAGAAGCGGCAGCCCTTGCCGTGGCAGACGCCGCAGCTCACGTCGACCTCGCAGCTCGGCTCGGTGAACGGGAAGAAGTGCGGACGATAGCGCGTAGCACGGTCCTTGCCGAAAATCTCGCGCGTGAAGTAGTCGAGGGTGCCCTTGAGGTCGCCAAACGTGATGCCCTCGTCAACTACGAGGCCTTCGACCTGATTAAACTGCGGCAGGTGGTTGGCGTCAGCCGTGTCGGGACGGAAGACCGTACCCGGGCAGATCATGTAGATGGGCGGCTTGTTCTGCTCCATGTAGTGGACCTGCATGCCGGAGGTCTGCGTGCGCAGCAGGACATCGGAGTCACCAAGAACCAGGGGCTCCTTGCCTTCGGGGGCGTTGTCCACCACGTAGAAGGAGTCGCGGGCAGAGCGGCTGGGGTGAT
>JAUNJR010000205.1:1939-2566 GCA_030533135.1 Coriobacteriales bacterium | reverse complement strand
CCCTTCTTCTTCTTCCTTACCTCAAGGCTTGCTCGCTAGCAAAAAACTACACACAGTTTGTCTTTTGGGAATCTCTTGAGCAAGAAATGCCTGGTAGTTTCCGCTCAAATCCAGTGAAGAGTTGAATAGAAGAGAAACTGTGTGTAGTTTGCCATTGCCGCTGGAGGTACTGCTCGAGTGCCCGCTGGTAGTGAAAGGTCATGTGGGGCATGCAATCACACGCTCGCCATTCAGGACCCCTATCATGGGGCGCGTGATGTTGGCGAGGCGCCAGAAGGCGAGGTGGCCAGGATGGTCAGAGTCGTGAAGCGAGGTCTTGTCGCCCTCATTGTGCTGGCGGCGCTGGGCCTCTGCATCAACTTCTATGTCATTGCCTCCGGGAACAGCCGGATCGTCCGCGACGGCGACTATTCGGGGCCGTCCGACGTGGACTGCGTTATCGTCTTGGGCGCCGGCATCTGGGGAGACGAGCCCAGCCCCGTGCTCGCGGACAGGCTCGCCAAGGGGCTGGAGCTCTACGAGGCTGGCGTCGCGCCAAAGATCATCATGAGCGGCGATCACGGACAGACCGACTACGACGAGGTCAACCTCATGAAATCCTACGCCATGGAACGCGGCGTGCCCTCA
>JAUNJR010000205.1:0-1929 GCA_030533135.1 Coriobacteriales bacterium | reverse complement strand
TTCCAGGCCAGGAAGGTGATCATCGTCACGCAGGAGTACCACCTCTTCCGGGCGGTGTACATCGCCAACCGGCTGGGGCTTGAGGCCTACGGGGTAAGCACGTATCCGAGAATCTATGGAGGCGAGGTCTTCCGCGAGGTGCGGGAGGTCCTGGCCAGGGACAAGGACTTCTTCAAGTGCATCGTCAGGCCCAAGTCGACCTACGTGGGCGATCCCATCCCCATCAGCGGCGATGGCAACGCGACAAACGACTAGACGTGAACGGGGCCATATCTCGCGTGAGCCTCGGGTCCCTGCTCTCTGGATCGCTCTGTCTCGCCCTGATTCGGCCGCGTCCCGTTACTCGTGCGGGTGGGCGTTGAGGAACTCCGTCAGCCCTGGCACGAACTTGGTCTTCCTCCCCAGGCCGGTCCTGAAGATGAAGGACGTGCCATCGTACTCGTCGTAGTTGGGGAACGCCGCCTCAAAGACTTCCTTTGAGTGCTCGTTGGCTGGGATGATGCGGTCAATCTTCTCGCCGTTCTCACGGATACCCACGCTGGCGTACATGAGGTCCACGTTCTTTGAATCGAACCCTGCGGGCAGGGCCTCCTTCATGCGCTCGGCCAGCTCCTTCGCGGAATCTTCGTCGATGGCATTCACGAGACCGATGCCGAAAGTCGTGCCACTGGCCTCGTATTCCTTGTAGTCAGAGAAGAGAATCTCCTCGCCTGTCATGCCCTCGTAGGAGAGCTTCTCGACATGGATGGAATGGTAAAGGGCGTCCACGTCGGTGATGCCGGCGATGCTTGCGAGCTCGCTCACGGCTTGGCGGTCGGCCTCCGTCGTAGTCGAACCAGTCAGGCCATCGGTGTCCGAGAGCACAGCTCCGAGCAGGAGTTGTGCGGTCACCTTGTCGATTTCGAAGCCGTAGTTGAGGTAGTCAAGCCAGATGATGGTAGCTGTGGAGCCAATGGGCTTGGCTTCATAGAGCAGCTGCTGTCCCGTGGTGACGCTACCCGCTCCATGGTGGTCAAGGATGCCCACGATGTGCGCATCGACCATTCCCTCGGCCGCCTGGGCGTATTCGCTGTGATCAACGAGGAAGATGTTCTCTCCCGACGCATCCTCCAGCACGGGAGGAACTTCGACTCCCGCCTCCTGCAGGATAAAGGCGGTCTCGCGGTTGACGGGTTCCGTGATCGCTGCCTGCGCGTCATGGCCAAGCAGCGTCAGGAAGCGTGCGTAGGCGATGGCACTGCATACGGTGTCGGCATCGGGGCTGCGGTGGCCAATGACGTAGATGGGGCCGTCCTCGACGATGAGCTTCTCGATGCTGCTCCGGTTGAGCGCATAGAGACGCTCGCGCTCCTGCCGGGCGTCACTGTGCTCGCTTGCTTTGCCGACGAAGAAGCCAGTGATAGCAAGGCACACCGCCAGAGCTATCAGAAGTGCAGTTTGCGTCTTGGTGGACTTCTCGCTCATGTTTGGCCCTTCGTTTGTCTGTGTTACAGGCTCTCCAACGAGAGCCTGCCCTGTAGTCCCTTATGTATCCTAAGCGTATGCATCCCTTATTCTGACGAGGGAGTTGAGACTTTTTTGCCAACAATGGTTGGCATGTCTTCCTGCTCGCACAGTCAAAGCACGGCACGCATGTTGTTACCATAGGGGTGGCCATCACGAGAACGGAGCCACGATGTCGCTCGAGCAGATAACCAGCCCAACACTGAGTCCGCGCTGCATGCGGTGCATGCTCGACAAGTACCTCGATGCCTGCCCGGAAGACACTCCCTGGCAGAAACGCGCCGACTACCTGCGTCTCGTTCTGCGTACGGTTGCAGACGGCTCTGAAACCATGACGGCGCCTGAGATCTCTGACGCGCTGAGCGGTGTCTTGCGCGACTGGTTTGGCATCACGCGTGACTACACAGAGATAAAGCGGCATTTCAA
>JAUNJR010000204.1 GCA_030533135.1 Coriobacteriales bacterium | reverse complement strand
ACGTCGTGGACGGGCACCATGACGGATACGAGCGGGCGCTCGGGGAGCGCGTGCGTGTCTGGTTGTGGTTGCCGCACGTGCGTGTCGCCTCCCCTGGGTTGCATGTGGTGCCGGCCGGGTCGCTGTTGTACGGTATGGGGCGGAGAGGGGAGGTCCCGCGTGGCGGTTCGGATTGCGCGCGTGTCGCTTTTGCTTGTCGCCGCCGCGGCAGGGCTGGGGCGGCTGTCGGTCGCGCCCGAGGGGCGCGGCCGGGCGAGGCGGGCGCTGGGCGTCGCGATGCTGCTCGCGTACGCCTGCGTGTGCGCGAGGCTGACGCTCGTCGGGCGACGGGTGGGCGCGGGGCCGCAGGCGAACCTCCGGCCGCTCTGGTCGTACCGGGCCGCCCTCATGTGGGAGGGCCACCGGCTGCGCGTGCAGGACGCGGGGCTGCTCGAGCAGATCGTGCTCAACTACCTGCTGTTCGTTCCCCTGGGGTGCCTGCTGCCGTTCACGTGGCCGGAGCGGTACGTCGGCGACGGCGCGGCGAGGGGAGTGGCGAGGGTGGCGCTGGTCGCGGCCGCGTGCTCGCTGTGCGTCGAGCTCGCGCAGCTCGCGCTGCGCGTCGGCCTCTTCGAGCTGGACGACGTCATGGGCAACGCCCTCGGCGCGGTGGTGGGGTATGTGCTGTACCGTCTTGCGGAGCGCACGGCGAAGCTCGTGCGCGGCAGGCGCGGCTCCGCCCGCCACCAACCGCGCCACCTCCGCCGCTAGCTCCACCCCGCTTTTGAGCTCCCGCCGCCTCCCCGCCCATTCGGACGTTTCTCGGCAGGTTTTGGTCTGGTTGGGCTGGTTTCCCGCCCAACCAGACGTCTTGAGCCCCCCCGTTCGACCGGTTGCGCTGGCCCCCCGCCCAACCGGACGTTTCTCGGCCCCGTTTGGTCTGGTTGCGCTGGATTCCTGCCCAATGGGACACTCGGGTCATCAGTTCCATCAGTTGGGCGGCCATTCGCCTTTTGCAGTTGTTGACCTGAACGGCCACCGCGACGTCAGCAACAGCTGAAGCTGAACCCTCACCATCGCCGTTGTTGACGTTACATGGCCGGATTCGGTCAACAACAGCTGAAGCTGAGCTTCGCGCATTGCGATTGTTGGCCCAAAAGGCCAGTCTGACGTCAATAACAGCTGGGCTGAGATATGGTCTCGATGTTGCGGTGGGTCTGCGCTAGGACGCACGGCGCCTGCGTGAGGTAGGTCAATACATCGCAGACGGGCACCATCGCTGTTGATGTTCACTAGCAACTGTCTTTGATGGTCACCGCGAAACGCGCACCGCGGATGTGCGTACATTAGTCAAGCTCTCAAAGCGCCGGATAAAGACAAGAGAGACGTGATCCGTCTCCATAAAACCGAACAAATGTACTATACTGGTCTACCAAGCGAGCAAAGAAGGAGGAGAGAAGTGTCTAAGGACAACATTGATTTCTTTAGCAGGAAGAGGCAGTGGTCGCGGACCAAAGACAGCCTACTCGAGGCATACCTGTCTCCCTATCTCGCAAAAATCCTGCACACACGTAGACCTCTTCTATATGTTGACTGCTTTGCGGGAAAAGGTGTCTTTGGTGATGGCGAGCCTGGCTCCCCATTGATTGCGTGCAGTTCGATTCAAGAAGCTTTGGAACGAACAAGGTCTGGGAATCATGCCGTCAATGCATTCTTCGTCGAGAAGTCATATGCATCCGAACTGCAAGAGAACATCAACGGTTTTGGGTTTGCGAGGGCGATAGAAGGAGATTATGATTCCGCATGCGAGGACCTCCTTAAGGTCGATTCGCACAGGAACGTCTTTCTCTACGTGGATCCATTCGGAATCAAGTACCTTGACTTGGGCTTCTTTATCAGATTAGCGCAAAGATACGACTCGGCTGAAATCTTGATTAACCTCAACTCCTTCGGGTTCTTCAGGGCCGCTTGCAGCATTTATGGGGTTGAGTACTCGGATGTGGATGCCTTCGATGAACTCGTGGAACGTGAGCCATCTAGCTTTGAGGGCTCAGAGGGCATAGAAATGCTGAATCGTGTTGCTGGAGGGGACTACTGGAAGAAGATGGTGGAGGACTACAAGAGCGGAAGGATTGACGGCTATGTTGCGGAGCGTCAATTCAGTGAGGCGTTTTGCGAAAAGCTGCGACAGGGCTATGGCTACGTTCTGAATATGCCGATACGTTTGAAGGCTGGGCAAAGACCAAAGTACCGCATGGTTCATGCATGCAACCATGAAGATGGCTGCATCCTCATGTATGACAACATGCAGCGTCGCCAAGTGGAAATGCAAACCATACAGCGAGGCGGTCAGACTAGCATGTTCTTTGATGACAGCGATTCCGTGATGGTCGATGAGCTCCTCATCAAGAGTCGACTTCGTGAACACCTGTTGCAGATTACAGTGCCGACGAAGCTTGAGGTGGCACTTGCTCAATTTGTCACACGCGAGGGATTGACGTTGCCGTTGAGCGAATTGAAAAGTATGGTAAAGGAGTTCGACAGGGATGGCAGCGTTCGTTTGATTCGGACGCCAGCGCAGACCGAAAGCGGAAGA
>JAUNJR010000020.1 GCA_030533135.1 Coriobacteriales bacterium | reverse complement strand
TCCAAGGCTTCCAACATCGGTCAGGTCGCTCAGTTCGCGGCCGCTGGCAAGGACGTCAAGAAGAAGTCCCTCGCCGAGATCGCTATGAGCTACGGCTACGTGTACGTCGCTCAGGTCGCTATGGGCGCCAACCCCGCTCAGACGCTGAAGGCCATCCAGGAGGCCGAGGCTTACGATGGTCCGTCGATCATCATTGGCTACAGCCCCTGCGAGATGCACTCCATCAAGGGCGGCATGACCCACTGCCAGGACGAGATGAAGAAGGCCGTCGACTGCGGTTACTGGAACCTCTTCACCTTCAACCCGGCTGCCCCGAAGGGCAAGAAGTTCACGCTGACCTCCAAGGCCCCCGCTGGTGGCTATCAGGAGTTCCTGCTGAACGAGGCTCGCTACAACCGCCTGACCCGCGAGTTCCCCGAGCGCGCAACCGAGCTCTTCGCGCGCAACGAGGAAGCGGCCATGGCTCGCTTCGAGCACCTCACCAAGCTGAAGGACCTCTACGCCGAGGTGTAAGCCACGTGCGTATGAGTTGCTAAGCTGATGGCGGCCCCGGTCTTCGGTCCGGGGCCGCCTTTTTGTGTGCTGGGCAGCGTGTCGGTTTGACTCAAGGGGAGCACCCCCTCGGATTCAGAACGTGGTACTGAATCCGAGGGGGTGCTCCCCTTGAGTCAAACTTTTGCTATGCGCGTTTCTTTTCCATGCGCTGACGAAGCTGCCCACAGGCGGCATCGATGTCAGCGCCACGGCTCAAGCGAATGGTGGCTTCAACACCTACCTGCTGCAGGCGCCTCACAAACTCACCAGCACGTGCGTCGCTTGCCGGCAGGAACTTTGAGCCGGGCACCTCGTTCAGGCGAATGATGTTCACATGCGCCAACGTGCCGCGGCAGAAGTCCACGAGCGACTCCAGCTCCTCCTCGGTGTCGTTCACCCCGCGTATGAGCGCGTACTCGTAGGTGGGTCGACGTCCGGTTAGATCCACGTAGGTACCCATGGCTTCGTAGAGGTTGAGCAGCGAGTAGCGCTTGACTCCCGGCATCAGAAGGTTGCGCGTCCTCTGGACTGCCGAGTGCAGCGAGACCGCCAGGGTAAACTGCTCTGGCTCCTTGGCAAAGCGAAGGATCTGCGGGATGATGCCGCAGGTAGATACCGTCAAGTGACGGGCGCCGATGCCCATGCCATCGGGCGAGTTCAGGCGCCTGAGCGCTGAAAGTGTTGCATCGTAGTTGGCAAACGGCTCCCCTTGGCCCATCAACACGACGGACGTGACACGAGTGTCGAAGTCGTCGCGCACGTGCATGACCTGGCCGTAGATCTCGCTTGCCGCGAGGGAGCGCGTGAGGCCTGCGGCGCCAGTTGCGCAGAAGGCGCAACCCATGGCACAGCCTGCCTGAGATGATGCGCAGACCGCAAGTTTAGAGCCGGTGGGCATACCCACGCACTCCACGGCAGCGCCGTCACCAAGACGCAGCAAATACTTACGGCTACCATCCTCACTGACTTGCCGCGCCAGCTGCTCCATGCCCCCGAGCGTGTAACGCTCTGCAAGTGCCGTGCGCAGCGCCTTGGGGAGATTAGTCATTTCGTCAAACGAAGCTACGCCTTTCTCCCAAAGCCACTCTTCGACTTGCTTGGCGCGAAACTTGGGCTGACCCAGCTCTTCGAGTACTGCCAGCAGCTCACCATGGGTAATATCGTGCAGGTCCTGCATACCGTGCCTTCCATTCTCGAGACATCTCATGCATCAAGTCTACCTCAGGTTTGCTAACCGCCAAAAGATAAGCACCTATGTGATTCTTGCGCATATCCCATTTTGGAATTGCCCCTTTAACTGCGAAAACGCATTTGGTCTCAACATCAACGAAGCACTTCGAGCGACAGAAAACTAGCATAGGCGTACGGCACGGGGACAGGGGAAGACATGAGGCTCGTTGTTGGTAGTACGCTTTCTGGAGTGTACGATGCGGCTCTTGACAAAGGGCTATCACTGAAGGGGCCACTTACGTGGAGGGACGCGGCTTGTGGCCTCCGTCTGCCAGCGCATGTGGTTGATAGGTACCGCGACAAAAGCAGTCTCTCGATTTGGCGGTGGCCCATTCCAGACGGTGCGTATGAGCTTCTCAAGGACGGCTCGCGCATTTGCACTCCCGAGTTTACCTACCTGTTGATGGCGAGGCTTCTGAGCGATGAAGAGCTTGCGCTGTTCGGCCTTGAAATATGCGGTACGTATGCCATAGACAAGAAGGACAAAAAGGGCTTTGTTTCAGGCACGACTCCACAGACAAACGTTAAACGGCTTGAGGCGTTTCTTGGTGGCTGCTCAGGTGCGCCAGGTTCGGTAAGGGCAAAACGCGTGTTGAGATGGGTTGTCGACAAATCTGCCTCCCCGATGGAGTCGATGCTCGTTTTGCTGCTGTGCTTGCCGCGGCGCATGGGTGGCTTTGGACTCCCCATGCCAGAGCTGAACGTGAGCGTCAACGAGCTGAGAGGGCTGAGGGATGTTGATAGGGGTCCTTTCGTAGACCTGCTTTGGCGGCTTGCGCGATTCTCGCTCGAATATGACAGTGACTTGGAGCACACGGGGAAGGATCGCATTTCACGAGACTCAATACGTCGGGTTCTTCTCGAAGAACTGAAGATACGCTCGTTCAGTGTTACAAGCGAACAGGTTAACGACTCAGTTGAACTGGCACGTATTGCGCGGATTACGTCTAAGGCTCTTGGGGTGAAATATCATTCGGTTGGACTTGAGCTGCGGAGGCGAAATGCGTCACTGCGGCAACGCTTGTATGAATTCACGAGGTGTGACGAGCAGCAGTGACACGTTAACTATGGCCCTTTGGGCAAAATCTCTCTGCCTTGGACAAAAAACGCGAGCTTCTGCATTAAGTTAAAAGAATGATTTAAAGCAACAAGCCTACTACCAGCGCATTTGTTGGGACGATTACCGCTACACGGTGGGAATCTGCCGCGAGTGGTAAAACGGTATCTCCATACTGCAGGCACGATATGAAAAAGCGCAGGTAAACATGAGTGTGACTAAATATCAAAAACTAAAATAAATGCAGAAGCTCGCGTTTTTTGTCCAAGGCATCGCTAAAGACCAAAAATGGCCATATTAACGTGCAGACGACGAGAGATTTACTCCGACGAGCGTTGCTTGGTGACAAATACAGTGGGTCAGCATGTGAAGGAATGCCCGTTTCGCGCTAATGAGGGCTATCTACGTGTTGAGCCCTTTATGGGTGGTATCCTAAACAAGTTGAGTCTACCGCACGGTGCGCTGACGCAAAGGAGTCAAGCCATGGATAAGACTGACGTTACGAAAAACAAGGTGGTCGTGCTAGCCGGTGGCTGGTCCGATGAGCGCGAAATCAGTATGGACTCAGGCCGCGCCTGTGCCAAGGCACTTGGGCAGGCTGGTTTCGAAGGCGTTGAGCTTTTGGACGTTGCCGATAAGGACTTCGTCTCTCGTCTTATAAGCGGTGGTTACGACGTGGCATTTATTGCCATGCATGGCCGCTACGGCGAAGATGGCTGCGTTCAGGGCCTGCTTGAGGTGCTGCACATGCCGTATACCTTCAGCGGTGTGCTGACCTCTGCCGTTGCTACAGAGAAGGATGTTGCCAAGAGTATGTGCCGCTCTGCAGGTGTGCCGACAGCCAAGGGCACCAAACTTGCCGCCGGCCATGTTCCTGACGAGGCCGAGGTTTCTTCTCTGGTGGACCGTCTCGGTCTGCCGCTCTTCGTGAAGCCGGCTGCCAACGGGTCGAGCTACGGAATCACCATGGTGCACGAAGCCAGTGAGCTTGCAGAGGCAGTGCGCCTTGCTGGCGAGGGTGGCCAGCGCGTCATCGTCGAGGCCTATGTTGAAGGCACGGAGATCACGGTTCCCGTCATCGGCAACCGCGACCCACAGGCACTGCCCATCATCGAGGTTGTCGCTGGCGAGGGTGCCGAGTTCTACGACCTGAAGGTGAAGTACGAGCCCGCATCGCTGCATCACGTCATGCCCGCCCGCCTTGACCCGAAGGTCTATGAGCGTGCGCAACGCCTTGCCGTCTTGGCACACAAGACGCTGGGCTGCCGTGGCGCATCACGCACCGACTTTATCGTGACCTCGGACGGAACGCCCGTGTTCCTGGAGACCAATACCATTCCGGGCATGACCGAGACGAGCCTGCTGCCCGACAGCGCGCGCTCTGCCGGCATCGAGTTCCCCGAACTTTGCCGCCGCTTTGTGGAGTGGGCGTTGGAGTAGTTACGAAAGAGCTTTGAACGCGGAGTCGCCATCGGGGAGAGGCTCCCCGATGGCGATATTGTTATAGAGCCGACCTTCGATGACGCAGGGTCGCTCGGCCTTGATTTTGATGGGAGCAGCATGACGCTCGAAGACATCCTCATGCCGGGAACGCCAAACTCGGTGAAAGAAGCCTATCAGTCGCTTGCCCAGCGTGCTATGCAGGAGGACTTTGGCCTGCTTGAGCAGGACGTCATTGTGCTCGATACGGAAACGACAGGCCTCTCCTTCAAGGACTGCGAGCTGATTCAGATTGCCGCAGCACGCATTGAGGGTCGTGAGGTGGTGGACCGCTTCGAGACCTTTGTGCATCCGGGCCGTCCCATTCCAAGGCAGATTCAGCGGCTAACAGGCATCCGCGACCTGGATGTGATCAATGCGCCTGAGCCACGCGAAGCCGTGGCAGCGCTCGCAGAGTTTGTCGGCGGTATGCCAGTGCTTGCACACAACGCGTCGTTTGACCGTACATTCATCGAGGCGGTACCCGGCGGCCGTGAGGTGAGCGATACGTGGATCGACACGCTGGCGCTCAGCCGCATTGCCCTGCCGCGCCTTTCGACGCATCGGCTTGCGGACATGGCCGAGGCCTTTGGCGTTGCCGCCGTCACACATCGCGCTGGCGACGACGTAGACGCCCTTGTCGGTATGTGGCGCGTGATTCTGACGGCCCTCTCCGATTTACCGCACGGGCTCCTGGGGCATCTGTCCACCATGCACCTTGAGGTTGATTGGCCGTATCGGCCCGTGTTAGCCCACCTTGCTGCAGAGCAAGGCGCGGAGCCCTTTAGCATGAAGGCAACGCGCCGGACGCTGGTGGGAGAAAACCCTCCGCACCTCAGGGACGACGCCGCGGAACACGCCGGCCATCTGAAGCCCGTCGACCAGTCTGTCATTGATGCGGCCTTCGAGCCAGGAGGCGTCGTTGCGCGTATGTATGACGCCTACGAGACCAGGCCAGAGCAGCGCGCCATGGCACGTGAGGTGGCAGAGGCGCTCTCCACATCAACGCACCGCGCCATCGAGGCAGGTACGGGTGTAGGCAAGTCGGTTGCCTACCTCCTGCCAGAGGTGCTCTTTGCCCAGGCAAACAACGTAACGGTGGGAGTCGCGACCAAGACCAATGCACTGACCGATCAGCTCATCACGCATGAGCTGCCGGCTCTTGCGCAGGCGCTTCCCGGTGGCCTGACCTTCACCAGCCTCAAGGGCTACGACCACTATCCGTGCCTTCGGCGGCTCGAACGTGCAGCCGAGGGAGAGCTGCCCCTATCGCTGGTGGAGCATGACGGAAGGTCAGACAACGCGCTGGCGCAGGACATGCTCACAGCCATTGCCGTGACCTATGCGTTTGCGTGCCAGTCGACCGAAGGTGACCTTGACGCGCTGGGCATCCGCTGGAGGTCTGTGCCGAGGTCGTTGCTTACGACCACCTCTTCGGAATGCCTACGCAACCGCTGCCCCTTCTTCCCCAACGAATGCCTGCTCCATGGCGCGCGCCGTCGGGCAGCCGCGGCTGATGTCGTGGTCACAAACCATTCGCTCCTGCTGCGAAACGTTGCTGCGGAAGGCAAGATTTTGCCGCCCATTCGCCATTGGGTTGTGGACGAGGCTCATGCGTTTGAGGCTGAGGCGCGTCATCAGTGGGCGGTGGAGGTGTCAGGAACAGACGCGCACCAGGGCTTCGAGGTCCTGGGCGGGATCCGAACGGGCGCCCTGCATACCGTCATGATTCAGGCCGCACGGCTTGAGGGGGCCACGCTCCTGCAGCGGCTGCTGACGAAGTGCGCCTCTGCGGCAAGCCGAGCACAGGTCTCAACCAGCGATCTCTTTGTAACTCTGCACGATTTGGGCCGTGTTGCCGGCTCGTCTGGCGGCTATGATGCCCAGACCCTTTGGATTGACGCCGAGGTTCGCGACACACCAGAGTGGGCAGCCCTGTCAGAGGCGGGTAACGCTGCCGTGGAGCGCCTGGATGAGCTCGCCAAGGACGTGCGTGAGGCCGTCGAGGCCTTGGCTCAGGCAGGGGCACCGCAGCTTGGCGCAGACCTCACGGAAGCCGGTCGCTTTGCGGCCGAGCTCCGCGACGGTATTGACCTCATCGTCGGTGGACAAGACGAGACCTATGTCTATTCGGCGCAGCTTTCGCGTCGCAAGCGTGACATGGGTACGGAGAAGCTGCTGGCAGAGAAGGTGGACATTGGCGCTGACCTGGGCAGCATTTGGCTGCCAGAGATGCAGAGCGTCATTTTCTCATCCGCAACCATCGCGGTGGGGGAGAGTTTCGAGCACTTTGACCACGCGGTCGGGCTTGACCAGCTACCGGCCGAGGCGCATCGTTCGCTGCGGTTGGATTCGAGCTTTGACTTTGACAACCACATGGGAGTGGTCGTCTGTCGTGATCTTCCACAGCCCAATGACCAGCGCTATCTTGATGCACTCGAGGATCTGCTCTTTGACGTGCATGTGGCAATGGGAGGGTCGGTCCTCACGCTCTTCACCAATCGGCGTGAGATGGAGCGCGTCTACGATGGGCTGCGGCCACGTCTGGTCGCAGCAGGATTGGATGTTGCCTGCCAGGAGCGCGGCAGCTCGCCGCGCCGCTTGCGCCAGCGCTTCCTAGAGGAGCGGCATCTATCGCTTTTGGCGTTGCGGTCGTTCTGGGAGGGCTTTGACGCTGCGGGTGACACGCTGCGCTGCGTGGTCATCACCAAGCTGCCCTTTGCCAGCCCGCGTGACCCGCTCGTGCGTGAGCGAGAGCTGCGCGAGGATCGTTCGTGGTGGCGCCATTCGCTGCCTGAGGCGGTCATCAGCGTAAAGCAAGCGGCGGGCAGGTTGATTCGCACGTCATCAGACACGGGCGTGCTTGTGCTGGCTGACTCGCGGTTGGTGACCAAGCGCTACGGCCGTCAGTTTGTGGGGTCGCTCCCCTCGAAGAGCGTTGCCACGCTCGAAGCGGCTAACGTGCGTCGCTACATCGAAATGTGGCGCTCGTCTCGGGGTGTGTAAAACGTTTCTGGGCGTTGGCACGATGGACATTGGGGACGGTCCCTTTTGTCCACCTTTTGTGGGAAAGGTGGACAAAAGGGGCCCGCCCCCATTTACATTTGGGGGGATCAGGGGCGACCGTGTGGCCAGCAGTAACCTGTTCATTAAAACTTACGCCGACATATAGGCAGAATCACCGAGAATCTCTGTACGTTTGCCCAGCATACTGCTATCGTAGATAAGTCCGTCGATTCCGCATGCAGTGCGATACGATCATAGGAGGAACCATGGCAGAAATGGCAGTGAAGAACGTTGCACTAGTCGGCCAAGCGGGCGTGGGCAAGACCATGCTTGCTGAGGCCATCCTGCACCTGACTGGTAAGACCACCCGTCTGGGCGGCCACGCAGGCACCAAGCCCACGCTGGATTACGATTCCCAGGAGGCCGCACGCGGCTTTTCCATCAGCCTGACCATGGCTCCTGTCGTTTGGCAGAAGACCCGCATCAACATCCTCGACGCACCGTGCTATCCCGACTTCGTCGGCGATGCCTATACCGCTCTGAGCGCTGCCGAGACGGGCATCTTCGTCGTCGACGCAGCTGACGGTCCTCAGGTCACCACCACGCGTCTGTGGTATGCCGCCGAGAATCTCAAGCTCGCCCGCGCCGTTGTCGTGAACCGTCTCGACCGTCCCGAGACCAGCTTCGAGAACTGCATGGACCTGCTGCACGAGCGCTTTGGCAACCGCCTTGCCGCCGTCACCATCCCCATGGGCACCGGCGACGCCTTCAAGGGCGTCATCGACTGCGTGCACATGAAGGCCCGTCACCTCGAGAACGGCAAGGTTGTCGAGACCGAGATTCCCGCTGAGTACGCCGATGCCGCTCAGGATGCACATGACACCCTCGTTGACCTCGTCGCCGAGGCCGATGACGAGATCATGATGAAGTACCTGGAGGGCGAGGAGATCACCCAGGCTGAGTTCGAGGGCCTGCTTGGCACCGCCATCAAGGAGCACATCTTCGTGCCCGTCTTTGCCGCCGCCGCCGTCAAGGAGGAGGGCATCATCTCCCTGCTCAACGCCATCGTCGCTTGGTTCCCGACCATGGCCGACCTCGGTGACATCCCCCTGGTCAATGGCAAGGAGCTGAACGTCTCCCCCGACGACAAGCGTCCCGTGGCGTTTGTCTTCAAGAGCCTGAACGATCCGCAGAACGGCAAGTACTCCTTCCTCAAGGTGCTGACTGGCACCATCACCCCGGGCACCGAGCTCATCAACGCCCGTACGCGCAAGACCGAGCGCCTTGGCCACCTGTATCTCATGACCGGCCGCGAGACCACCGAAGTCAAGAGCGTTGCTGCTGGCGACATCATGGTTGCCGCAAAGATGGACGCCCTGACGGGTGATACCCTGTCCGCGACGGGCGAGGTCCAGGTTGCTGGCTTCACGTTCCCCAACTCGCTTTATCGTGTTGCCATCGAGCCGGACGTGCGCGGCACCGAGGGCAAGGTTTACGACTTCCTGCAGAAGGCCGCTGACGCCGACCCGACCCTTCTTGTTGGTCGCGACGAGGAGACTGCCCAGACCGTCATCTCCGCCATCGGCGAGGCTCAGGTGTCCGTCCTGCTCGAGCGCATGGCTGAGAACGCCAAGGTCAAGGCCCACACCGTCAAGCTGCGCATTCCGTATCGTGAGACCATTCGTCGTACGGCTACCGGCCACGGCCGTCATAAGAAGCAGACCGGCGGCTCCGGCCAGTTCGGCGATTGCCACCTCCGCATCGAGCCCAATCCCGATCAGGGCTACGAGTTCGTTGACGAGGTCGTCGGCGGTGCTATTCCGCGTGGCTTCATTCCCGCCATCGACAAGGGCGTTCAGGAGACCATGGCCGGCGGCGTTATCGCTGGTTACCCGATGATCGACGTCAAGTGCGCCGTCTTCGATGGTCAGTATCATCCGGTCGACTCCAACGAAATGGCTTTCAAGACGGCCGCTCGCCTGGGCTTCCAGGACGCCGTTGCCAAGGCAAACCCCGTGCTGCTTGAGCCCATGGCTCACCTGAAGATCACCGTTCCGGAGAACTACGCTGGCGCCGTCATGGGCGACATCTCTGGTTCCCGTGGTCGCGTTGAGGGCATGAACGCTGCTGCTGCCGGCCAGACCACGGTCGAGGCCACCGTGCCGTACGCTGAGGTCACCGACTACGCTACCCGCCTGCGCTCCCTTACGCGCGGCACTGGCGAGTTCGAGCTCGAGGTCAGCGGCTACGAGCAGGTTCCTGGCGACATCCAGCAGAAGCTTGCTGCTGAGTATCAGGAGAAGCGCGCCTCTGGCGATAAGTAAGCCAAGTAGTTAGCTTGAATCAAGGCGCCCGACTGGCATTCGTCAGTCGGGCGCCTTTTGTTAGCGTTGAACGTACATAAGAGAACGCCCCTTCACATCAGGGGTGAAGGGGCGTCGATACAGCGGTTATGTGCTTGCTATTATCAGTTGTCGCCTTCAGAATCGCCAGAATCCTCGGACTGATCGGGGTTGGACTCTGAATACGGATCAGGGTCGTCAGGGTCAAGAGGCGGATTCGCAGACGGCCCAGGACCATTGGAAACCGTTATGGACACGACGGTGCCAGCGCGTGCAGAACCACTATCGGACTGGCTGATAACGATGCCGGCCTCGACGTCGTAGCTCTCGACGTGCTCGACGTTGACGACAAACCCCTCGTCCTCAAGCATGCTGCGTGCGGTGCCTTCGCTGTAGCCCTCGATCCATGGAATCTCATAGAGCTTGGGACCAGTGCTGACGACAATGGTCACTGTCGAGCCCTTGTCGGCCATGCCCGTGGGGGATTGGCGAATAACGTAACCCTCGTCGTACGAGTCGCTGTTCTCGTAGCTGACCTCCACGGTGAAGCCACCTTCGGTCAGTTTGCTGTCGGCGGTGTAGTAATCCTGGCCCACGACATCAGGAACCTCAAGACTCTCGATGCCCTTGGACAGCTGATAGGTAACCACATCGCCTTCCTTGGCAACACTGCCACCCGCAGGAGTTTGCTTCACAACCAGGTTGACCTCGACCTCGCTGTCGTAGACCGACTCGCCAGCCCTACCAACAAGGTTGTTCTCCTCAAGCAGCGCCTCTGCCTCGGACGGCGTCTTGCCGCGTAGGTCGGGAACGGTGACGTTCTTTGCTGGCTCGGGTCCCTTGGACACCCAGATGTTGATCTGGGTTCCGCGGGCCATCTGACGCTGCGGGTCGGGATCTTGGTCCATGACCTTGCCGCGATCGACGGTGGTCGAATACTCCTCGCGCACGTTACCGCGCTCAAAGAAGTCGGTCTCGTCGATAGCGAGCAGAGCCTCCTCCTGCGTGTAGTTCAGCAGGTTGGGGACGGAGCGCGTGGCGTTGCCTGCAGCATACATCTGCATTGCGGCATACGCGACAGCGCCGATGGCAGCAAATGCCAGCAGGATGCCGAAGAAGGTCTTGATCCTGCGAGCACGCCTCTTACGCCGCGCCTCCATCTGCGCATGCTCGGTTGCGGTAAGGGGCCGCGATCCAGTGCTGGTGCCATCAACGCGATTGACAGCTGGAACAACGCCAGTTGAGACGCGTGAATCCACGACAGGTGTTACCTGTGTGGCGGTGAGGTTCAGGCCAGAGGTTGCTGCGTTGACGGCCTGGATGCGTCCGGCCAGGTAATCGCGCAGGACGCCCTTGAGTTCGTCAGCAGTCTGGAAGCGGTCTGCCGGGTTCTTCTGCATGCACTTGAGGATGATGCCCTCAAGCGAGGGGTCGACGGCCGGATTGATCTGGCTGGGCGGGAGCGGTTGCTCGTTGACCTGCTTCAGGGCGACAGAGATGGCGTCGTCGCCGTCAAAGGGGACGCGGCCTGTGGCGGCCTCGTACATCACGATGCCCAGAGAGTAGATATCGGTTGTGGGGCCGAGATCCTTGCCTTGGGTCTGCTCAGGAGAGACGTAGTGAGCCGTGCCAAGCACGGAGTTATCCGTCGTGATATGGCTGTTCTTGGCACGCGCGATACCAAAGTCCATCACCTTGATGTTGCCATCCTGCTGGACCATGATGTTCTGCGGCTTGATGTCACGGTGAATGATGTCGTGCTTATGTGCGATGGACAGAGCCTGTGCGATCTGCGAGCCAATCTGCGCGACCTTTTGAGGGTCAAGCGCGCCATGGCGACGGATGCCGCTCTTCAGGTCGATACCGCGCAGGTACTCCATGACGATGTAATAGGTGTCCCCGTCCTTGCCCCAGTCATAGACCGAGACGATATAGGGACTCTGTAGCGCCGCAGCTGCCTGTGCCTCTTGCTTGAAGCGCGCAGCAAACGACTCGTCAGAGGCGTACTGTGGCAGCATCGTCTTGATGGCCACGGTGCGTCCGAGAACCTCGTCCACGCCGCGGTAGACGGTGGCCATGCCGCCTGTACCAATCTTGTCTTGGACCGTATAGCGTCCGCCTAGCACTCTACCTGCCATCTCAGTGCTCTCCTATCATCAACGTGGTCCCACAGCCACGCAGTTCAAACACTTCGTACCCGTCCGATATGCCATGGGGCTTTGATGCCCATGGCACATGGCCTCTGAGAAACTGGTTGCCCATTACATCACCCCCGCCTGCACGTTGATGCACGTGGCCAAGACCTCGCCGGCAAGATAGGCGGCAATGCCGCTCACATCCTCGTCGCCACCCTCGATGTATACCGAGATGGCCAGCGTGGGTTGGTCATAGGGGGCAAAGCCAATAAATACGGAGTTCGCGTAGTCAGCGCCGGTCTCAGCCGTACCGGTCTTGCCGGCTACGGACACGCCCGAGATGGCAGCGCCAACACCAGTGCCGTTTTCCACGACGTCGAGCATGGCGCTCTTCATGAGCTCTGCCGTCTGGGCGGTAATGGGCTGTCCAATGCTACGCGTCTTTGCCGTAGAGACGGTGGCACCCTCGGGCGAGAGGATGCGATCGACCACATACGGGTTCATGGCGATGCCACCATTGGCAATGGCTGCGGCCACGACGGCGTTCTGCATAACCGTGGTCTGTGGACCGGCAGGAGACTCATGCTCACCCACGGGCTGACCGCAAGCTGCCCATGCGGTCTCCCACAGGGTCATCTCCTCGGGGCTCGGCATGAGCGAGGGCTCGGAGTAGAAGTCCTGTCCAAGGGACTGTCCATAGCCAAAGGCACGAGCATAACTGACGAGCGCTGAGGCTCCCAAGTCCATGCCGACTTGAGCAAAGACCGTATTGGCCGAATACATGAGCGCCTCGCGCAGCGTCAGGGAATCCCACGAGTCATCGTGGATGTTGGTAACCCACGAATCCTCGACGGCCAGACTTGCTGGGGCCTCATAGGAGGTATCGAGCGTTGCGACACCGCTGTCAAGGGCAGCGGAGAGGGTGATTGTCTTGAAGGTGGAGCCTGGCGGGTAGACAACCTGCGTGGCACGATTGAGCAGCTCGCCACCGCCGCCTTCGCCGTCCATATAGTCACCGATATTGTCGTAATTGAAGGTTGGAGAAGAGGCCTCTGCCAAGATGGCACCGGTGGAGGGATCAAGCACCACGATGGCGCCGCGATAGCCAGCGAGCTGCTCCTCAGCGGCGCGCTGCATCTGCGAATTGATGGTCAGGACCACGGTTGACCCCGGCGTGTCGATGCCAGCCAGCGCGAAGAGCGCCTTGTCCCATGTGGAGTAGTCGGCATGCCCCACCAGCACGTCGTTCATGGTGGACTCGACGCCAGAGGCACCGTACTGCGTAGAGAGGTAGCCAACCAGGTTAGTTGCCATATTGCCTTGCGGATAGCTACGCACGTAGCTGCCGTCGCCATCTTCGGACAGGATGGACTCGGCCAGCGTCAGGCCATCGGAGGTGATGATGGAGCCACGCTGGACGCGCGAGCTGCGGATGATGGTGTGGTTATTGATAGGCAGGTTGCGATAGTAGTCTGCGCGCACGACCTGAATGTAGGTCAGGTTGGTGATGAGGGCGGCAAACATGATCGTGAAGACGGTAATGAGCTTCGTCAGGCGGTTGCCCAGCGCTACACGTCCCAACACGCCAGACTCAGGCGTGTCCATGCCAAAGGAGGCGCGGGCGTGAATGCTATGGACCACGGCGCGAACGCGTCCGGTGGGACCAGCGGCCACGATCCGTTGCGAAGAGGCCATCTCGATGGGAGTCTCGCGTCCAGTGCCCTCGTCTCCAGCGCGGAGCAAGAGTCCGACGATGATGAAGCTGGCCAGAAGCGAGCTGCCGCCCTGACTCATGAAGGGCAACGTCACGCCCGTGAGGGGCAGGAACTTGGTCACGCCACCCACAATAATGAAAGCCTGCACCGCTACGGCAGCAGTCAGGCCGACTGCGGCAAAGGCAGAGGTGTCAGACTTGGCGCGCGCGGCAGTCGCAAGGCCGCGCACGGTGAAGAGCATGAAGAGGATGAGCACGGCTGATCCGCCCAGCAGGCCCATCTCCTCGCCAATCGCAGAGAAGATGAAGTCAGACTCCACGATGGGGATAAGGCGCGGAAGACCCTTGCCAATGCCCGTGCCGACCAGGCTGCCGTCTGCAAGCGAGTACAGGGATTGGACAATCTGCAGGCCAGAGCCTGAGGGGTCCGCAAAGGGGTCAATCCAGATTTGGACTCGAACCTGCACGTGATAGAACAGCTGGTAGCAGAAGTAGCCACCCACCAGGAGCAGGGCGAACGAGATCAGGACATAGCTTACGCGCCCCGTCACGACGTAGACCATGATGACGAAGAACGTGAAGAACAGCAGAGCTGAGCCAAGGTCACGTTCGAACACGACCACCAGAAGGGACAGGCCCCACATGACAAAGACCGGCACGAGCATCCGCGGCTGGGGGAACGAGAACGGCCCGACGCGGATGGCCGATGCGGAGAGCATCTCGCGGTTCTCGGCAAGGTAGAAGGCCAGAAACAGGACGATGAAGATCTTCGCGATTTCGCCAGGCTGGAACGAGAACTGTCCAATTGACAGCCAGAGCTTGGAGCCGCCCTTCTCGTCACCAAAGATCATGGGGAGGATGAGCAGCACCACACCGGCAATGCCAATGGTGTACTTGTAATCAGCTATGTCATCGAGGGTTGGTACGCCGATGAGGGTAATCACCATGGCGGCAACCGAGACGAAGAGCCACAGGATCTGGTGAGAGGCCAGGTTGGGTGCCAGGCGCGTTACGAAGGAGATGCCAATGCCCGAGAGCACGAACGTGATGGGCAGGATGGCGGGGTCTGCCCCTGGCGCAAGGCGGCGAATCGCAAGGTGCGCCACCGCAAAGGCAGCAAACAGGCCCAGCGGCACGGACAGCGACGAGAAGGACACCGTCACTTGCGAATTCATCAGATACATGGCATAGAGCAGCGTCACCGGTAAGGCACCGAGCATCAAGAGGAGTAGCTCGGTGTTTCGGCGCGTGTTGGCGTTAAAGATGTCCATGGCTACTCACCCCCTCCGCCAGCCGTGTCCTTGGGTGCGGTCTCTGCCTGCGCCGAGGCCTCTGGCGTCTGCTCGTGCGTGACACGCGTGGCCTCTGAGGGCTCAGTGTCTCCCGTAGCCTTCTCTGCCGCCACGGCAGCTGCCGTCTTGGCAGCATCAATCTGGTCGCGGTAGCTCTCTACCGTCGCGGCTGCCTCGGCCTCGGACGAAACGGGCACGCCCTCGTTGAGAGCCTTGACCACGGTCTCGGGTAGATCTTTGAGCTCGACTGAGGTGGTTTCGACAAGGCTGTACAGGGGATGCCCAAGGATATCGGCATGAATACCCTGGTAAATGCCCACGGTCCGTCCGTTTGCGCCGACGAACCATGAGTGACGCACGAAGAGCGCGCCTGCGGTCATGAGCACCGCCAGCGCGATGAGCGTGACCAGCGCTCCGATAAGGAAGGCGCGACGATTGCGTTTGTGGTGCTGTTCAACAGAGCCGTCATCAAGAATGTCGATGACGACCACGGTGATGTTGTCGTGACCACCCTGCGTGAGCGCAGCGGCCACCAGGTTGTCCGCAGCCGCCTGCGGCGTTGCAGACGAGACGGCGATGGCTTCGATCTCGGAATCCTCAACCATCGAGGAGAGGCCGTCAGAGCACAGGATGATGCGGTCGTCCGTGGAGACGCCGATGGTGAAGTGGTCGGCGTACATGTCGGGATCAGAACCCAGCGCGCGCGTAATCACAGAACGCGAGGGGTGCACACGCGCCTCGTCTGCCGTGATCTCGCCAGCCTCCACAAGCTCTTCCACGTAGGAGTGGTCATGCGTCAGGCGGACCAATGTTCCGGCATGCAGCAGGTATATGCGCGAGTCGCCGACATGGGCAATTGCCATGCGGTCATCTTCGATGAGTGCGCTTGTTGCGGTGCAGCCCATGCCCTGCTTGCCCTCGCCGTTGATGGCGCCATTGATGATGGCGAGATTAGCGGCCTCGACGGCTGCTCCAAGCAAGACGTCGTCAGCATGTAGGGGGGCATTCTCGGCGATGGTGTTCACGGCAATGGAGCTGGCGACCTCACCGGCTGCGTGGCCGCCCATGCCGTCGCACACAGCAAACACCGGCGCACGGACGAGGTAGGAGTCCTCGTTGTGCTCGCGGACCAAGCCCACGTCGGTGCGGGCGCCCCACGCCAGGCGCACGGTCTGACCGGTGTCGGTATAGGAGTCTTCGCGACTTTCGACAGACAAAATCTCATGGCCAGGGCTCATGATGGGCTCTGTCACCATAGTTTGGTCTGAGTTTGGCTCAAACCTCTGTCGAAGCGTCTCAAGCATGCTGTGCCTTTATCGCCTGGTCGCGCGCATGACGGTGTCGCCTACTTGAATGTCGTCACCGTCTCGCAGCGTGACCGGTTGTGAGATGGGGTGTCCATTGACAAGCGTGCCGTTGGTCGAACCAAGGTCCTCGAGCACGAGTGCGGGACCCTGCAGCGTGAAGCGCGCGTGCGTGGCAGAGACGTACGGCTCCTCGATAACGATGTCGGATGAGGGGGAGCGGCCAACGACGACAGGGCCGAGGATGTCCACGTGCAATCCGCGGATACCCTTGGCACCCTTCTCGATGGCCACCGTCCAGATGGCAGCATCGCGGCGCTGGCCACGCACCAAGCCGATGCCTGTGCGCATGGTTGCCCACAAGAAGAGGTAGAGCATGACGACAAGCAGGATGCGTCCTGCAAACAGCACGAGGTCGATCATCAGCCCTCCCGGAACTCCAGGTTCATGAGGCCGACGGTGATGACGTCGCCATCACGTAGCACGCACTGCGTGACCTCGTGATCGTTGACCAGCGTGCCGTTGGTCGAGTTGAGGTCACGGATGTACCAGTTCTGCCCGTCAAAGGCGAGCTCGGCATGTCTACGCGAGACGTTGGGGTCGCGCAGAACGATGCTTCCGGACATGCGCTCACGGCCGATGGCGGTAACGGGCGCCGTGCCTACGTAGGTGCGGCCCGTCTGGCGGTCTACCAACACGCAGGTCACGGGGTAGTCGGCACCCTCGTCATCAAAGGAGGCGATGTCGGCAAACTGCGGAGACTCGACGGCCTCGGCACGGCGTTGCGTTACGGGCACCTCGGGCACGTCATCGATGGCGGGCACGGCCAGGCTGGCCGCGTTCACCTGGTTGTCGAGGAAGTCCACCGGTACGATGTCCAATCCCATGGAAGCAGAGTCATCCAGAGGATCAGCCAACGGTGCACCGAGGGGATTCACGTCCGTCGGAATGCTTGGCTCGACAGTGATGTCGGGAGTGGTCCTGTCGACGGGCGGGTCTGCCAGCGGATCAGGGATGGAGACACGCCGGGGGATAACCTCGGGCACGGATGCCAGCGCGCCAGAGCCCTCGAGCGAAGATGCTACAGCTGCGCTAGCCACAGCTGCGCCGGCAGCGGCTGCTGGGGTTGCTGCGGCAATGGGGCTGGGAACCGCGCCGGACGACTGGTTTTGGATTGGCGCATAGGCCTGAGGATGCTGGTCGCGACGGATCGGGCGGCGTGTATGTGCGGCGCGCCTATCAGCGGCGGCTCCACCGACGGCGGACGCACCGGAGAGGAATGCGTTTTCTTCCGCGCGGAGGCGCTCAAGTGTGGCACGGTCGACGTTCTCTGCGAAGACCGCGAACTTGCCACTGCGAAGCTTGGGGTCAACCAGGAAGCGCGCGAGGGGCTCGCCGACAAAGACATACCCCTTTGCTTGGGCCTGTGCCTTAACCAGGCCCACGACCTCCTGCGTGATGCGTGCATACAGCGGGCGCATGGCGATATCGTCGGCGGGGGACACCAGCACGGTGTAGAGTGCCGGCGCGGTGTCTACGCCATCAACGACGAAGGTCTCAGCCTCCATTTGCTTGGCGGCCTGCCTGGCTAGACGCTTGAATGAAAACGGAGCGGTGTAGCCATGCGGCGCGGAACCGAAAGCCTCGCTTACACGATTCTCGAAGTTCCTAATCAAGTTCATAGTCGTCATCCTCCAGGTCCTCGGGCTCTGGGCCGGACAGGACAGTTGCGATGCTGACAAGTACACATAAGACTACCGCAATGCCGGTCGTATCCCAGGTGGGGGCGAGCCATATGCCAGCATTCTCCACCCGGACTGCGAGAAGCTGAGAAGCAATGAGCAGGGCTGCGGTAGTGATTTGACCAGTTACGGCGAAGCCAGTGCTGGGACGGATGCGTGTGACGGCGCTGCCAGCGCCGGCAGCGGCGGCACAACCGCCAAAAGCGATCCAGGTACTGGGGTGCGTGGCGATTTCGACCAAGCCTGCGACCACGTCAGCAGCCGAGAAAGCCGACGCCACGGAAAGCATCGCGACGCGTCCGAAAAGCCAACCGACGGTTCCGGCGGCCAGGGCGGAAAGGGGCGTCAGGAATGCTGCGGCCCACGCGGCGCCAGCGATGGGGTTGCCAAAGCAACAGGGAAGCGTCACGGCGGGGGTGGAGTGATGGTCGAGCGCGCCCATGAAGGCCCACCATGCGATGAGAACTGCACCCAAGACCAGCGGCAACAGAATGGCCGCCGCCGATTGGGTGGTGGTCAGCAACGCAAGCAATGCAGCAACAATGACTAGCGCTCCTCCGAGCGGTGGCCAGAATGCGGCAACACCGGCAAAGACTGAGGCAGCAATGTAGGCGGTTGAGGCAGAGGTGAAGAGGGAAGGCAAGAAGAGCAGTCCGGCTAATCCTGACGAGACCGCAGCCGTGCCACGCGTGATGAGCGGGGCAAGCCAGGGGTAGCGGAAGTACAGGGGAAGATTGCCCTCCCAGGCTTCTTCGTCCTCGGGGCTTTGGCCGGTTTGCGAAAGTAGGTGGCGAATGGAATCCGCGCCTACGGAGATGTCGCCCAGCGTAAAGGTGAGCTCGTTGGCAAACTCGCTGACAGAGGGGGTGCGCATGGAGGCCGACGGTGCAAGAGCGCCGAGAAGTGCCTGCTCAGAGATGCCCTGTACGTCGGGAATCATAGTGGTGATCCTGGAGCGAGGGCCCTTCTCGATGAGCTTGAGAGACTGCTCTGCCGAAGCGGCGGCAAAGGGGTTGTGTCCGGTAAGCGCCTGCCAGACAACGACGCCAAGAGAGAAGACGTCAGAGCGCTCATCCACCATCTCACCGCGGATCTGCTCGGGTGACATGTAGCCAACGGTTCCACCGCGTGCATCGCCAAAGCCCGTGGCCGAAGCAAGCGTGGCCATGCCGAAGTCGCAGATCTTAACGTTACCAGCTTTGTCAACGATGATGTTCGAGGGCTTGATGTCCAGGTGCAGAACGCCGTTCTCGTGAGCAAAGGACAAGGCGTCAGCTACGCAACTAATGAGGTAAGCGCATTCGTCACCGTTCAGGGTGCCGCCTTCTACGCGGGCAAGGAGATCGGACAAGTTGAGGCCATCAACATACTCCATAACCAGATAAGCCCAGTTGGGATCTGCCTCAAAGTCAAAGACCGTGACGATGTTGGGGTGGGCAAGCAAGCTGGCCGTGCGCGCTTCGGTAAGGGCTTCTGCAACAGTGGATGCCGCTCCAGCGCCTGCTGCTGCGGGGGCAAGCGGCATGCGCTTGATGGCTACGCGTCGCTGAAGGCGCGTATCCCAACAGGTCAGGACTGTACCAAAGCCTCCGGTGCTGTTCGCGTCCATGATGCGGTAGCGTCCGAGCACGAGCTCGGGCTTGCTCAGAAGGACGCTCTCATCCAGAGAGCGTGGAGTTGTGGGACTGGTTTCCAGCACGGCGTCCCCTTGTGTGTTTAAGCTGCGTGTGCGTGTGCCGTTGCGTGTATATAGGTTACCGCTTTGGGGTGGTTTTGCCAAATGGGTGTGGCGGCTTGATGGGCGAGAAATGGTGTGTTGTGTAGGGCTTCACGCGAAGTGCCTTCTGGGTGCGTGTGGGTGCCCGCTGGACCACTTCGCGTGAAGTTCGACCTTCGTTTGGCCCCACAGGGTTCACGCGAAGTGCCTTTTTGGCTCGCGTGGGTGCCCGCGAGACCACTTCGCGTGAAACGTTGCAACGTCGTCCCATAGACCTCATAAGAAGATTGCATGCAAATCCTCCAGAGAAATGCCAAAAAACAGTTGCACCATACCCATACCTAGTGCTAGTATCATTAGCTGCAACGCGGGCGTGGCGGAATTGGCAGACGCGTACGGTTCAGGTCCGTATGGGGGCAACCCCGTGAAGGTTCAAGTCCTTTCGCCCGCACCACGCACTCTCAGGCCCTCCGGGGCCTTTTTTATTGCCGCGGGGACACAAGCGCCAGCAGCTGCCCCTCGTTCAGTATCTGGTGCGTCTTAAACTCCCCGTCTATGAAGAGCGTGAAGTTCGTCACCGGTGTCGGAGCATTCTGGGCGGCCTCGCGGGTGTCGATCTTGATGGCCTTCAGGGTAAAGCCCTGCTCCTCTGCCGCACTGACGAGCCGCGGGACCCAATAGTAGCTGAAGGGACATTGGTCCGAGTAATAGAGCACGAGGCCGGCGTCCGCAATGTGTGGGTGCTTCGCGCAGTCCTTGAACCGTGGCGGCTCCGCACCATCATAGAAGGGAAGGTACCAAAGCTGGATGCCCACGTCGGACTCGTCCGCGACCAGAAAGCCCTTGTGCCTCAGGTGCCTTGGGTCTGCGAGAAAGCCCTTCTTCTTTGCGGAGGACAGGATGCAGAGCCCCTTGCGCCCTTGTGCCTTCGCGTCGGCGATGCAGTAGTTTAAGAGGTCGTTCGAGTATCCATGCCCCTTGAGCTTGCCAGACACCCATAGGCAGTTTATGTGCATGTAGCCGTCGGCGATGAGGGGGTGCCACGCGGTCTCAGCTGGCATGTACTCGATGAAGCACTTTCCGCGCTCCTCGCTGCGATAGAACACCAGGCCATCCCTGAAGCGGACCTTGAGCCACTCCTTCTTCTGGTCGCTCTTCTTGTTGGACATCGCGCAGCAGATGTGCTCCCTGTCGATGTTCTCCTCGGTAATCCTGATGTATGCCATGGGAAGACCTCCAGTTACTCGTCTCAGAGAACAGTAACCACCCATCGGTAACGTTCTGCCATCATGGAGCGGATTTGCCACGGAGGGCGCCTTTGCTGACGTGGAGGGTTAGGGAACGGTAGCCTTGCTTCTCTCGGTCGCCAACGAGACGCCTTCGCTAGTATCCTCTCACCGCCGTGTCATGGAAGGTGAAGAAATCAGGCCGATGCCGAGAGGTTGTTACCTCAAACAACACGCCATCCGAGTTGAACGTCTGCCCATGTACCACAGCCACCATAGTGAAATCGAGCAGATCAAGGACCTCACGGTCAGTCTCAGTTACGCGTTCAACGCGAATAGCCCGCTTGCTAGTGGCAATGTGCATGCCCAGGGTCCCCTCAAGGTATTCGTAGACCGAGTTCTCTACGATTTGAGGAGTAAGGCCCGGTACAGCCGAGGCAAGTAGATAGTTGATGTCATAGATGAGGGCTTGTCCGTTAAGGTAGCGTACGCGTTCGACGCGATAGAGCTCGTCACCAATCTTGAAGCCCGTGGACTTTGCGAGCTTTTCGCTTGCCTTGATGCGCTCGAAGGAGCGAACCCTCGTCAATGCTGAGATGCCGTTGCGCGTGGCCGCCTCCTTGAAGGTCTCTATGTCACCAAGCACGAAGTCGGCGTGACGGTTTGGTTGCCAGATGACAAGCACGCCCTTCCCTTGGATGGGCTGCACGTAACCATGCAACCGCAAAACCGCGAGTGACTTACGTAGAGTGTTGTGCGAGCACTCGTATTCCTCTACCAGTGTGGCCTCAGAGGGGATGTATGTTTGGAAGGGGAACTCCCCCCTCTCGATGCGATCTCGTAGATCCTCGTAAATCTCGTAATAAATCGACTTCATGATGCATCCCCCCATCGTTTATCGGCTCAGCTATCACGTTTAGCTTATGCAGATAACTTGCAATTGTGCAGGTCGCGGCGCGAGCGTAGCATTTTTCGCGGGGGGCGGCGCGCGCCGCGCGCACCCCCGGGGCGGGCCCCGCGGGGCCCCGCGCAACCATCCAAGCGACCCAGGAGGGGAGAGATCATGGGTAAGTTCGAGTCCGATGCGCGCGAGATGCTGCGCCTCGTGGGCGGCAAGGAGAACATCGCCGCCCTCACGCACTGCGTCACCCGCATGCGCTTCACGCTGGTTGACCCCAGCATCGCCGACGTGCCTGCCATCGAGGCCCTGAAGTCCGCCAAGGGCAGCTTCACGCAGGCCGGCCAGTTCCAGGTCATCATCGGCAACGAGGTCAACGACT
>JAUNJR010000089.1 GCA_030533135.1 Coriobacteriales bacterium | reverse complement strand
CAGTTAAGATTCGCCTGGCCCGTCATGGCGCCAAGAAGCATCCGTTCTACCGCGTTGTCGTCGCCGACGCTCACGCTCGTCGTGATGGTCGTTTCATTGAGCTGGTCGGTCGTTACAACCCGCTGACGAACCCCAAGACCATCGACATCGACCTCGAGAAGGTTGACGCTTGGATCGCCAAGGGCGCTCAGCCCACCAACACGGTTGCACACCTCATCAACATCGTCCGCGAGGGCACCCCTGCTCCTGAGAAGAAGCAGAAGCTCTCCAAGAAGCAGGCTGCCAAGGCCGCTTCTGCGGAGTAACCCGTGTCTGACCATTACGCTGACGTCGCCACTGACGAGATGCCTTCCGATAAGGTGGCAGACTTGGTGGAGTACATCGTCTGCGGCCTCGTCCAGGACGAGGATGCGGTTTCACTTGACGTGACCGATGGCACCGAAGGTGCACTCATTGAAGTCACGTGCGCTGCTGACGATGCCGGTCGGATCATCGGTCGTCGCGGACGTACGATCAAGGCAATCCGCACTCTTGCTAAGGCGCTCGGATCCCGCGTGGGAACCGCAGTCGAGGTCGAGGTACTGGGCTAGACGCCAGTGCGCGAGCGTTATAGAGCCATAGCCCGTGTGGTGAAGACCCACGGGAAGCGTGGGGAGGTCGTGACGGAACCCGTTCACGGCCTTCCTCTTGTCTTAGATGTCGGAATGGACGTCTATCCGGTACCTCCTGCGCTCAAAGGACGTAGGTCGTATCGGATTTCGTCATGTTTTGACGGACCGACAGGGCAGCGTCTGTCGCTTCAGGGCGTGTGGTCGCTTGAGGCAGCTGACGAGCTCGTGGGTAAGACGCTTCTGGTACCCATTTCACAGCTTCCTGACTCGTTTGACCTACATGATGTGCCACGGCTCCTTGGCCGAGAGGTCATTGACCAAACCCTAGGCAGCCTCGGCGCCATCGACGAGGTGATGCAGGGCGTGGCACAAGATGTTTGGGTGATAACGGGGCCATTCGGCGAGGTCATGATTCCCGTAGTCGACGCTATGATCGTCTCGATAGAAGAGGGTAAGCCTGTGCTCGTGGACGTGCCCCGAGGCCTGGTAGAGGAGGGGTGACATGCTCATAGAAGCTATATCCGTCATACCCCAAGTCTTCGCGCCATATTTGGACGCATCGATCATGGGCCGTGCGCAGAAGTCCCAGGTTTTCAGCTTTAACGCTTATGACCTTCGGGATTGGACGCATGACCGTCATCGGACCGTCGACGACGCGCCTTTTGGCGGTGGGCAGGGCATGCTCATGAAGCCCGAGCCTATCTTTGAGGCGGTCGAAGACGTGAGCAGTCGCGGGGACGCTGCACCCTATGTCGTGTTCTTCTCTCCGTGCGGGACCCCCTTTACCCAGGAAGTTGCCCAGCGTCTGGCCACCAAGGACCGACTGCTCTTTGTATGCGGACGGTATGAGGGCATGGACGAGCGCTGCTACAAGCTTGCCGACGAAGTCATCAGCCTGGGGGACTATGTCCTCACGGGTGGAGAGTTGGCTGCTCTTGCGGTAACCGACGCGGTGGTGCGGCTTCTGCCCGGCGCCCTTGGTGATGACATGAGCGCCCAGGACGAGTCTTTCTCGGATGGTCTCCTGGAATATGCGCAATACACACGGCCTGCAGACTTTCGGGGAATGCTCGTTCCCAACGTGTTGTTGTCAGGTGACCATGGAGCCGTAGATCGTTGGCGTCGTGAGAGCGCTCTCGAGCGCACGGCACGCCTTCGTCCCGACCTTATCGATACGGCTAATCTCACTGATAAAGAACGTTCATTTGTGGACTCGCTTTATGCGGAAGAGGTCGATGTCGTCATCGGTCAGGGAGGTGACTAGACGATGGCTTCGCACTTTCCTGAAGGGGTAGAGTTGCCGGAGGAAGATGAGGGAGGCATCCCCGTATGGCTTGACCTGCTTCTAACGGCCGCCATCACCGTGGCCATCGTCGTGGCGATGCGCATCTTCGTCGCTGACACCTACCAAGTGCCGACGGGTTCTATGCTCGAGACCATTCAACTGGGTGACCGACTGATTGGTGAGAAGATCAGCTATCGGTTCCGTACGCCCGTGGCAGGGGAGGTCATCACCTTCGATGACCCGACCGACCCCGGAGTGACACTCATCAAGCGTGTCATCGCAACGGAAGGTCAGACGATTGACCTTATTGATGGCGTCGTCTACGTAGACGGTGAGGCGCTCGACGAGCCCTACACGCTGGGGAAGGAAAGCAACCCCATCGATCGCCACGCATTGATTCTTGATTCCGACATCACCTACCCCTACGTCATTCCCGATGGGTGTCTCTGGGTGATGGGTGACAACCGTACCAATTCGCTTGATTCCCGCTACTTTGGTGCCGTGCAGGTCAGCACGGTTTCATCGCGCGCGGTTTTCATTTTCTGGCCATTCTCTGATGCGGGGACGCTCTAACCCGCGTCGGACTGAGTTTGAGAAACAAAGGAGAGGGACGTGGAAACGCAACAGACCCTGACGTTCCAGGACATGATCTTGGCGCTGACCAAGTATTGGGCTGACCTTGGCTGTACGGTCATGCAGCCCTACGACAGCGAAGTCGGCGCAGGAACCTTCCATACCGCAACGACCCTTCGGAGCCTTGGTCCCGCTGCTTGGCGCACCTGCTATCCGCAGCCGTGCCGTCGTCCGGCGGATGGTCGTTATGGCGAGAACCCCAACCGCATGCAGCATTACTACCAGTTCCAGGTCATTCTGAAGCCCTGCCCGCAGGACTCGCAGGACCTCTATCTGGGATCACTCAAGGCTATTGGTCTTGACCCCGCGGAGCATGACGTTCGCTTTGTCGAAGACGACTGGGAGAGCCCGACGCTTGGTGCCTGGGGTCTTGGTTGGGAAGTCTGGATGGACGGCATGGAGGTCACGCAGTACACATACTTCCAGCAGGTGGGCGGCATCGAGGTCGATCCCGTGCCGGTCGAGATCACCTATGGTCTCGAGCGCATCGCCATGTACATCCAGGGCGTTGACTCGGTTTACGACCTGGTTTGGAGTTACCTCCCCGACGGCACGCCCATGACCTACGGCGACGTCTTCCATGAGAACGAGTACGAGTTCAGTTGCTACAACTTCGAAGTGGCTGACATCGACCTCATGCGTCGCAAATTTGATGAGTACGAGGCGGAGTGCCATAGCTGTCTTGCTGCAAAGCTGCCGCTTCCCGCATATGACTGCGTCATGAAGTGCAGCCATGCGTTCAACATCCTTGACGCGCGTGGTGCCATCAGCGCAACCGAGCGCGCTAACTACATCCTTCGCGTGCGCACGGTCGCCAAGGCATGCTGCGAGGCATACCTTGAGCTCGTTGCCTCGAAGACGAACACCCAGAAGGAGGTGGCCTAAATGGCAGACACCCGTGACTTCCTGCTCGAAATCGGATGCGAGGAGATGCCCTCTGCGCCTCTGATGAAGGCCCAGGAGCAGCTGGGCAAGCTGATTGGAAAGGGTCTGGATGACGCCGGTCTGGCTCATGGCGCAGTCAAGACGCTCTCCACGCCGCGTCGTCTGGCTGTCATCGTTGACGACTGCGCAACGGCTACCGAGGAGATCCATGAGGTTATTCGCGGACCCAAGGCGCAGATTGCCTTTGACGCGAACGGCAACCCGACGAAGGCCGCCGAGGGCTTCGCTCGCAAGAACAAGACGACCGCCGATGCGCTCGTACGCCGTGTAGAGCCGGATGGCAACGAGTACGTCTTTGCCGAGCGGACGCAGGCGTCCATCAGCGCCATCAAGCTGCTCTCTACGCTTTGTGAGCAGACCATTGGCGCCATCCAGTGGCCCAACTATCGCAGCCAGCGGTGGGGGAGCGAGCACCAGACGTTTGTGCGCCCGATTCGTTGGATCTGCGCAATCTTGGGGTCTGAGATCATTCCCGTGCACTATGCCGACGTTACGAGCAGCAACACGACGCGTGGCCATCGTGTGCTCGGCCGTGGTAAGCGCACCGTGTTTGGTCCGTCAAGTTATGAGCAAGTTCTCGAGGATGCCTACGTCCTTGGCGAGAAGCGTCGTGCCGAGGTCATTCGCGCCGAGATTGCTCGTCTCGAGGCGGATCGTGGCGGCGCACATGTCGACACTCCCAAGGGCGTTTTCGACGAGGTCGTCAATCTGTGTGAGTGGCCGACGGTCGTCGTGGGCACGTTCGACGAGGAGTTCCTTGCCGTACCCCACGAGATTATTGTCGAGGCGATGCTCAAGCATCAACGCTATTTCCCGATTTACGCGCCTGACGGGTCACTGACCCGTGAGTTCGTGATCGTGTCAAACGCCAACCCCGCTGTCAATGACACGGTGCGCGCTGGCAACGAGCGCGTGGTACGTCCGCGTCTTGACGATGCCAAGTTCTTCTATGACGAGGACCTCAAGGTCGGACTCAACGCCTTCCGCGAGCGTCTCTCTCAGGTCGTCTTCCAAAAGAAGCTCGGTACGGTGCTCCAGAAGTCTGATCGCATGGAGATTCTGGCGCGTGAGGTTGCCCTTGAGGCCACCGCGGACGAGACGATTGCTGCAGATGCGGCACGCGCGGCTCATCTTGCTAAGGCCGACTTGGTATCTCAGGCGGTCGTCGAGTTCACCAGCCAGCAGGGTGTCATGGGTGGCTATTACGCCAAGGCTCAGGGCGAGAACGACGTGGTTGCGCAGGCCATCGCACAGCACTATCGTCCGCGTTTCGCTGGTGATGTCCTGCCTGACAGCGTGGTGGGCAAGTCCGTCGCCATTGCTGACAAGCTTGACACGATTTGCGGCATGTTTGCTATCGATGAGCCGCCCACGGGATCTGCCGATCCCTTCGCTGTGCGCCGTTCGGCCATCGGTGTCATTGCCATGCTGCGCACCATGCCGTCGGTGCACCTCAATGCCCTGATCGAGCTTGCGCTCATTTCGTTCGCAAACCAGGGAATCAAGTTTGATGCCGATGCCGTTGCGGAGAAGATTGTCGCCTTCTTCTCTGGCAGGCTCTCTGCAATCGCGCGCGAAAGCGGTGCTGAGCCCGACACCATCAAGGCCGTTGCCGATACCGGTATTTGTGATCCAGTGGCATTCCTGGGACGCGTTGAGGCACTTGATCGTGCGCGTAGGAGCCAGCGCGAGCTGTTTGACGACCTTGCAACGGCCTACGCCCGCGCGAGCCATCTTGCCGACGCAACGCTTGGCATCGACGTTGACGAGACCGTGCTTGGCGCTGCCGAGCGCTCGCTGCTCACTGCGGTAGACGAGGGTTCTGCAGCAGTTCAGAAGGCCATCACTGATGGCGAGCTCGATCTCGCCATCGCCTCGCTGGCAGCCCTCCGCGAGCCAATCGACCGCTTCTTCGAGGACGTCCTTATCATGGACGAGGACCTTGACGTGCGCAATAACCGTCTCCGCCTGCTCAATCGCTTCGAGCATGCCTTCGCGGGTGTTGCAAACATCGGCGCCATGGCAAAGAAGCGCTAGGCCGAAAATCGAGAAATATCCCTGATGACCCCCATCGTCGCATAAGATGATGGGGGTCACTGCTTTTGTGGGATGGCGTGCCGGACTATGAATCTGCGAAAGGAAACGATCATGGGACTCTTCTCGCGACTCTTCTCCAAGGTTTATGACATCAGAAGTTTGAATGAAGAGCAGTTATTCAGGCTCGTCAGCTTCTTTGAGCGTGGGTGGGCCCTCGAGGCGCGCCGTTATGCCAACATGGAAGGCCCGCTCGATGTCCTCGTCGACAAAAACATTGCCAAGGGGCTTCGCAAGGGATGTCTGACTGGTGATGAGCTCGATACCGTCATTGCCTTGTTGCTTATTGATCAGAAGCGCTATGGCGAGGACGATGATACCAAGGTATTGGTGCGCGAACTGAGATACATCAGGGATAACGACGTGCTATACGTTGAATAGAACGGATGCCTATGAACACCCAGACTCAATCCGGGCAGATTGACATGGATTATCACGTAGATTTGGACGAAGCCATCGCTGAGAAGAGCCGTGATTACGAGGATCTGACGTCATGCACGCTCCTCGACCTGCCAGACCGGATGCCAAAAATCCATGACGTTCTCTATGGCTCAGACGGCCTCTATGATCTGCTTAAGCGGAGCGGCAGTTATGGCGAGGCACAGAAGCTGTCCAAGGAGTTTCAACGCTATATCAACTATCTCCCCAAACAGGCACGCCGTACGTATGACCTCTATCGCGCTGAAGCCTTTCTCAAGCTTGCAGAACTATCCCTCATTGCAGACGCTAGCGGGCGAAGCGCCTCCATTCATACAAACGTTCAGAGGGCGCTTGAGGTCCTGAGCCAGTACGAAGGCGATAACAAGAACGAGGCATCGTATCTCGACGCAATAGCGCAGGGTTTCACAAGCGACCTGTTCGAGAGTGAAGACAATCTAGACGGAGCCATAGAGGCTCGTATGCGCCAAAAGGAAAGCATTGAGGGGCTCGTTGAGCGCAGTGCTGCTGCGGCGTATCTGAACGTCTCGGCACTTACCAGCCTCAAGTTGGCAGAGCTCTACCGCAAGCGTGTTGACCAGCAGGCACAGGGGAAACCATCACAAAGCAAATCCCTCCTGGAACCAGCGATACAGGAGTTGGAAGCAGCTGTTGAGAAGTCACGGCGCCTCGTTGAGGCTGATCCGTCGTGGGAAAACAAGTTGACGCTCATGACAGCTCTCTATCAGAGTGGGGAAGTGGCCACAAAACGTAAGGATGCCGTAGCCCAGCTTAAGGAGTCCCTTGACCTTGCTAAGCAGCTTCAAGCCGAAAAGCCGAGCGGCAATCTCCGTGAGATGATTGGCAAGGTGAGTGCCACACTGCGCAAACGTCAGGGATTCTTAGGGCGTCTTCTCGGGTTGTAGTAATAAAAAATGAGCGGTAAAACGAATGTGGAGAATGCGTTAAATTGCAGAATAAGCGCCTTTCGAATGTCGCTTCTACCGAACTATGTAACCAATCAACCGATTCTTTGATGACCTTAGCATCAGAGATGAGGACACTGACGTAAGGGTGAAAACGGCCTGGTCCCCCATATGCCGTTTCGCCGCCGTATTAGGTAGTGTCGCCGATATCACGCACGCTACAGTGCAAGATGGGGGTATGGTGATAGAGTCAGCCCCCGGACTTTGGAGGAAAAGAACATGGCAGAGCCCAACGTGGAAGAGATCTTCATCGAGGAGCCCCCGGTAGTGATTGTCATCTCCGACGCTCGCGGCAAGACCGCTGCTGGTGTCGTAGAGGCTGCTGCTGCACAGTTTGAGGAGGGTGTCATCTCCATCAAGCAGGTCGGCAACGTCCGCTCCGTCGAGACGGTGAAGGACTATCTGGACAAGCACAACAAGGAAAACGCCGACGTGGCCGTCTTCCATACCATCGTTGACCAGAACCTGCGCCGTGAGATTAGGCGCGAGCTCGACGCTCGTGGCATTCCCTCGATTGACCTGCTTGGTCCCTCGATTACCATCATTGCAACTCTGACTGGTGAGGAGCCTGTGTATCAGACGGGCCGTCGCACCAAGGTGCAAATCGAAGAGGCATAGTGCTTCTTGGTCTGCTACTATAACTTATGGTATAAAGAGCGCCTGCTGCGGGTGACCGCTGCAGGTGCTCTGTTGGAGTAAGGACGACGTGAGGACGTCGCCAAAGACAAGAACGGAGTTGAGTATGGCTGAAAAGCATGTGTACCGCTTCGGGTTCGACGCCGACGGAAAGACCAACGTGTCTGAGGTCGCCGGCGCCACCGTTGACGAGGCCAAGTGGATCACGGGCGGCAAGGGCGCCAACCTTGCTGAGATGGCTGCCTTGGGCCTTCCCGTACCCGCCGGCTTCACCATCACCTGCCAGACCTGCGTCGAGTATTCGAGCGCTGGCAACGTTTGGCCTGAGGGCGTTCTCGACGAGATTGACGAGTACCGCAAGGACCTCGAGCGTCGTATGGGCAAGAAGCTCGGCGACAACG